>CAYTYV010000103.1:0-6475 GCA_964441055.1 uncultured Polyangiaceae bacterium
TTCGGGGAAGTCCGGGCCGCCGAAGGCATTCGTGAAGCGAATGGGAACGACGTCGAACGGCTGCGGATCGCTCGGCCCTTCGTGTCCCCACGTGCGCGGGCCGAACACCGCGAGCGCCTTCTCCTGGGCGCCGACGGTCACCTTGACGAACGACTGCCGCACGTCCGGCCCGCGCGCGTAGCAGGAGCCGTGAACGAGCCACTCGCCCCGCGGCTTTGGCAGCCCCTCGTCGACCACCATGCCCTCGGTCTCGTCGTTGGCGTAGAACCAGAGGTCCTGGTCCTTCTGCAGATCGCCGGAGAAGGAGACGTGCAGCAGGGCCGTGACGACGCAGTGGATCCGCTTCCCGTCGTCGAACGGGACGACGAGCGGCGAGACGTAGAGGGGCTTGAGGATTCGCATCAGTCGGGCAGGCGTAGCCTTTAGCCGATTATGATCAGGATCGCGGTGGTTTGCTGGAGGTTGGCAACGTCGCTTTGCAGCTGACTCATTTTTTGCGAAAGGCCGGCATCCTCGGTTTTGAGGCCCTTTACGGACTTTTCGAGCCCGGTAATGTCATCCCTCATGGCCTTTGCCTTTGTTTCGGAGGGCGAGATGGTGTGCTCCCCGGGCCAGATGAGCTCGAACTTCCCGCCGACCGTCACACTGGCCGCCCCGCCGAGAACTGCGTCGGCCTTGGCGCCGATAACCAAGTCGGCTTTGGCGCCGAGGAAGGTGTCGATCGAGTAGCCGTAGGTCAGTCTGATGTCATCGGCGTACCTCACCTCCTTGAACGGCCCCCAGGTCGTCTTCTCCTCTGCGCCCATGAGCGCCACCTTGGTCGAGCCATTGATGGTGAGGTCGTAGTTGCCCGAGATGGTCTCCGTCTTGTTGCCAGCATCTACGGTGATGGTCTGATCGCCCGTCTCCACGTGCAGCTTCTGGCCGCCCTTGACGTGGGTCTCGTGGCCGACGTTGTAGTTTTCCAGCGTAAGCCCGCCATTGACAGTGGTCGTCGAGCCGAGGTTGTAGGTGGCCACGTGCTCGGCCTTGTTCACCGTCGTCGTCTGCCCGTTATTGTAGGTCTCGGTGACGGCCCCCTCGATGGTCGTCGTGTGTGTGTCTTTGAACGTGTCCGTGACCGTGCCTTCTACGGTGGTGTCGAAGTAGTCGCCGACGTCATCCTCGCGCCAGCTTCCGGTCGTAACTTGCAGCGTCTGGCCCACGTCGACATGCGCGTTGTCATCCGTGTGAAGGATGAGCTCGTGGCCTTGGCTGGGGCAGCCCATCAGGAGGTACGTATTGGAGTAGGGGGTCGAGAGCGTGACCCGCTCTTCGCCGGCCAGGTCCTCGAGCTCCAGCCGATTCCGGCCCCCTGTCTGGATGACGTTCCTGGTGTAGTTGGCGCTGGTGACCGGGCTCGGCTTGAGCGGATTCGGCCCCACGCCCGCGATGACCGGCCGGTCCGGATCGCCGGCCAGGTAGAAAACCAGGACCTCCGTGCCCTTGCGCAGCGGAAAGTGGAAGCCCTCCACCCCGCCGCCGTGGGGCTGCATCATGCGGATCCAGGTGGTGGCGCTGCCGTCCACCAGATCGCTCTCGTCGAACAGCACCCGGCATTTGTAGCGGCCGTGCTTGTCGATCTGGGCGTAGTCGCTCGTGGCCTCGCCGTCGACCTGCGCCAGCTCGTAGCCGTCGACCCGCGGCCATGGCTTGCGCTTGGGCGACCGGTACTGCACGTCTGCGGGCACGGCCGTCAGCCGCGCCGAGTACTCGTCCTCCGGCACCTCGGCGATGCCGAGCAGGGCCTTGATACGGGCGTCGGTGGCCGACTGGTTGGCGGCGTGCTCGAGCTCGGTGACGAGATAGCTCTTGCCGTTGTAGCTCGGGTTGGGATGCTCCTCGAGACCGAAGCGGTAGTTGGGTCGCAGGTGGAAGACGCGGCCGTGGCCGTAGAAGACCTTCTGCCGGGTCAGGATCTCCTGGGCGCGGACCTTGGCGTAGCGGGCGCCTTCGGCAGCGTCGTTCAGGTTCTCGCCGAATACCCGCACCTCGCCGAGCCCCTGCTGGTCGACGCTGTGGCTGCCATGCAGGTCCAAGGTGGGCCGCAAGTAGTCGTAATCGGTGAGGGTCACGTTGGCCGGTAGCGCCGAGTGCTTGGCCATGAACGAGTCCAGCGCCTCGAGCGCCATGCTGTCGTCGCCCGATAGCGGCACGTACCTCACGTGGCCGCTGGTGAGCCCCCCGTGAAAGGAGATGCTGTCGGTAATGACCAGCTTTTCGCCCTGCTCCTCGTGCTCGAAGAAGTAGTAGAGCCCCTCGCGCTCCATCCACCGCGAAATGAAGTCGAGGCCGCTCTCCTTGTATTGGCAGACGTGCTCGAGCTTGGGGTAGCTATGCAGCACTTGGAAGCGGAAATCGACGGTCTCCAGGCCGCCGTGCTTCAGCACCGCCTCGATGATCTCGATGATGGTGGCGTCGGTGAAGATGCGGCTATGCACATCGTGCCGCAGGTGCCACAGCTTCGGTACCAGCGTCACGCTGTAGAGCGATTTCCCCTCGTACTGGTGCAGCAGCTCGATGGCCACGACGACGCCGCTGACGAAGTAGGGCTCAGCTTCAGACCCTTGGTTGATGTGCAGGGTGGCTTGGGCGCGCAAAGCGCGGTCTGGATCGAAGGACTCGTCGTTGATCTCCAGCCCGATGTGGAACGTGTAGGGCTGGGAGATCGCCTCCCGGCCGACCACGCTGACCACGTGGGTGGTCGTGGGGAATGCCTCGGAGCTGAAGGTGAGCAGAAGCGACGCGGCCATAGTCGGGCTCCTTTCCATGGTGGCGGACGGCAGAGCTGCTCGCCGCTGCAGGCGGGCAAACGACCCGGTACAAAATACCATGGCCGGACGACCGCCGGGTACCGCTCGGCTTGTGCCGCCGCATTTTTTCCTTCCGCGGGCTCGGTCGACCACCAGCGCGCACCGCTTGCCTGCGGCGAATGACGCGCCGCCGAGCACCCGCTCGACGCAATGACCTTGCCGTCGACCCCTGGCCGTGGGGACAATGTGGCCGCGACGCGGGTAGCCACGACGGCGCCCTGTGCCGAGCGCCAATGAGCAAACCGTCAGACCCCAGCGGCCGCGGCAAGGCGGCCACCGCCCGCCGGCCGGGCGACGAGGGAAACGCCAGCCTCGTGAGCCGCGCGCCAGGGCGGGTGTTGGCGACCTTGTTGTTGACACCGGACGAGGAGCTGGAGGCCTTTCGGCGGGCCTGCCTGGGCAAGCACGCCCGGGCGGACCTCGGCAGCTTGGCCCGGCTGCGACAGATCCTGCAAGCGCTTGGCCGCCTTCTGGCAGAGGACGAGCCAGCCCAATGTGAGCGCCTCACCGTGGCCTGGAAGGCACTGGTGCCAGATGCCGCAGCCGAGGAGCCAGACGTGTCGGACAATCTCGTGACCATCGCTCCGGCCCCGGCGCTCCGGAAGGCCGCCGGGGTTGTCCCGGAGCCCCCTGCGCTGCTCGCGCCGCTCTCGCCACCGCGTCCGCCGTCGCCGTCCAACGGGCTCGGCGCGGAGCCGTCCACGGCAGCGGGCTCGCGATCCAACAGGCCGCAAGTCGAGGCGCCCCGCCCACCGAGCGTTGCATGGCCTCCAACGGAGCAGAGCACTGTGGCCGTCTCCATGCCGGACGAGGTCCTCAGTGCGCTTTCCGAAAAAGCCCTGCCGTTCGTCAAGCCCGACCCAACCAGGGTGCCACCACCACTACCCCCATACCCGCCGATACCTTTTTTGCCGGGCTCGTCGGAAGAGACGCTGCCTCCAGGCACGTTCATGCACGGCATGGGAGCGGGGCCCGAGGCACTGCCGTTTCGACCTGTATCGGACCAGCGGCTTGGCCCGAGTTGGCTCCAGGGAACGTCCGGCTCCGATTCGACCGCCGGCCCGCCGAGCAGCACGTCGGCTTCTGCCGAGCCCACGCCCGAGCCAAACCACTCCGCCGCGGCGGAAGACCAAGCGACGGCGCTCGAGCCGGACGGACCAAGGTCGCCGAGCTCTGCCATGGCGCGCCGTGCGGCTTCGCCCGCCAGTGATGCCTCCGGTCTTGCCCCGCGGCTGCGCGACATGACCGTCGAGCAGTACGCCGAGCTGTCCGCCGAGTGCGCGTGTTTTCCCCAGCGCGCCGACCAGGTGCTGCTGCGCTACGGGGTGTCGAGCGCAACCGAACGGGCCGCCCTCGATCAGTTCTGGCAGCAGCGCATGATCGCCGATACGGCGCTGTGTGCGCGCTGGCTGGATCACGTCGAGCGCTGGCGGCAGCGTTTGCTTGCCGGGTCTGCACGTTGAGCCACGCCGCCGGGCCTTGCCCAGCACGAGCACATCGTCACCCGGCTCGGCGACCGCGCCGTCCGCTGGCTGCACCGACACGGCTACGTCGACGAGAGCGACATCGAGGACCGCTCCAACGAGACCCCCGAGCCCTCGGCGATCGGGGCCTGCACCCAGCTCGCAATAGCCTGCAGGAGCTTCGCGCGGCTCGGCGAGGACGGCGAGGAGGTTGCCCACGCCGTCGGTCTCCCCTCGCCCGTCTAGCGCCACACCGTACCGACGACGCCCGCCACCGCGAAGAGGGCAAGCGCAACCAACCACCAGGTGAGGATGAGCCGCGGTGACGTCGCGTCGCCGAGCACCTGCCGACAATCTTCAAAGGCCGCCCGGATGCGCCACGGATACAGGGGATAGGTTGGAGCGAGCCCCTTCGCTCTCAGCCGGCGATCGATCCGAGTCAGGAACAGAATGCGCCCGACCAGCCAAGCGACCACCGCGCTCCCCAGCAGAGCCATGACCATGGTGTGCGATGTGGTCATCGTAGCACCGGTTCAACGCGCATTCTCGCCTAGCTGGCAAGAAGATGTAGCACGTGGAGCGGGGCGGCAAGGTGGGTTTGTCGCCACCGGCTTGTGAGTTTGGAGACCGGTCTGGCGCGTTGCGTGGCCCTCGGCAGCGGGCACCGGCACCATCCTGCAACCAACGCCCCGATGCAATCGGGCACGGGGCGCTTGCTGCTCGGCGCTGGTGACCTTCGATCTGGGCGCACGCGGGCTACCGCGTGGTAGCATACGGCCTGCGATGGTCATGACACGGTCGAGCAGCAGGTCTGTCGTAGTGACGCTCCTTGTCCTTGGCACGGCCATGACCGCGGGTTGTGGGGACTCGGGCTCCGACGGCCAAGCCGGAGCTGGAGCCACCGCAACCGGATCCGGAGCGGCAGGCACAGGGGGGCCCGGCGGCTCGGGCACAGGCGGCAACGTCGGCGGCACCGGCCCGGGCGGAAGCGGAGCAGGCGGCGGAACCGGCGGCGCGGCAGGCGGGCTCTGCCAACAGACACCGCCGCCGAGCCAGCTGCCGTTTGCGTTCACCCGCCCCGACGTAGGCCAGCCCGTCGGCCAGGCCGATCTCGAGGCCTTGACCGAGCGCTACCTCGAGCTGCTCGACGGCATCCGCTACTTCGACTTCCTAGGCGAGCGCGTGCACGGCTGGCCCGAGAGCGATCCGCAACAGGGCTACTGGTACGGCACCTGGTGGAGCGGTGTGGTCGTGCAAAAACAGGGCGGCCAGGTCACGTACGTGCACGTCCCCGAGGGAGCGGACAACAACGGCCTGCGCACGGCACCGCTCATGGAAGGCGCACTTTACGCCGCCCTGCTGTGGGGCTCGGCCGCCCACGAGCACCTTATGCGCAAGATGGTCCGCGGCTTTTCCTCGTGGATCCTCGCCATGGAGCAGAACGGCGTGACCACGCCCACGCTCCTGAGCCGCGCTGCGTATCCGGTGAACATCCAGTCGACCGATGGCGGCTGGAGCGTTCTCTACGACTACAGCCAAAACCACCCCGGCATCGACAACGATGCCACCGAATACGTCAACATCCCCAACAATCCCTATTGGGGCGACATCTGGATCAAGAACAAGCGCTCCAAGGACTGCCTTGGCCAGATGACCCGAGCCTTGGGGCAGCTACGGGGATACCCCGGCTGTTTCAGCAGCGAGACCGAGCAGGATCTGACTCAGCTCTGGGACCTGTACGGCTCCTGGGCCCGCCAAGTCGAAACCGATGGCTGGACCATCGCCACCTACGACCAGAACCTGAGCATCTACATTCCCATGCAGGACCTGGCTCGCTTCGTGCTCGTCGGCGGAGTCGAATGCACTGGCGTGCTGATGCTACGGCTGATGGGCCAAGGCGACCCCGGTGGCCACAACTGCGAGGACGGCATCTCCTGGCCCGAGGACATCGCGTTCTTCAACGACACCGTCATGAAGAGCGGCAACAAGCAGATGCTCCGCTCCTACCACGAGGCCTCCATCAGCTGGGCCCTTGAGACCGGCCACAACGACGTGGCGCTCGCGCTGCTGCAGGGCCTCGCGGATCGCATCGATCGCAACCTGAACTACCTGGATCAGCACGGCCAGCTCGCCCCCAATATGCACACGGTCGATCTCATC
>CAYTYV010000103.1:6485-14598 GCA_964441055.1 uncultured Polyangiaceae bacterium
ACGCTGATCGTCGAGGCTGGCGCCCTGGGCGTCCCGCTCACCTCGCGCGAGGTGCGCTTCGTGCACCAGCAGATCGACGCTGCGCGCAACGACTACCTGCAGCCGAGCTGGCACCACCTCTTCCACGTGATGGATGCCGACACCCCCGACGGCGCCTATCCCTACGAGCCCAACAGCAGCCAGATGTTCCTGTACGACCTCGGCCTGCCGCTCGGCACCTGCGCGTCGAGATGGCGCAACCAGGCCAGCCGTCCGCTGCTCGACTGCGACCGTGTGCTACAAGGGCCGTAGCACACGGGGCATCGCGCCCGTTGAGGGCGAGGGCGAGGGCGGCACCCGATGCGCCTCACGCGGTCTCACAACGACGTGTCACTAAGATGATGACACGCGCGCGTGCCGATGCTTCCATTACGCCCATGAAAACGCACAAGAAGCTCTGGTCAACGCTGATCGCCGTCCTGGTGATGTTCGCGATCGGCGCAACAGCATTTGGACAGCCGGCCAAAGACCGCAAGGACCGGCGCAAGGACCGGCAAGAGGCGCGCAAGGACCGGCAGGAGGCGCGCAAGGAGCGTCGGGAGGAGCGCCGCCAAGCCGTGGCGGACAAGCTCACGCCGGAACAGAAGAAGCAGATCGAGGAGTACAAGGCAAAGCTCGCGGAAAAGCGGGAGACGTTCAAGGCCAAGGTCGACGAGCTGGCGGCCATGCCCCCAGAACAGCGACGCGAGGAGATCAAGAAGCTGGTCGAGCAAGCGGCCGAGGACTTCAGGGCAGCCCTGGGCGAAGCGGGCGCCAAGATCAAGGCGAAGGGCGAGGAGCTACGTCTCGAGTGGGAGGCGACGAAGAAGCGCTACGAGGACCTGAAGGAAAAGGAGAAGGCTGGCACGCTCACGCCTGAGGAAAAGGAAGAGCTCGCCAAGATGCAGGAGAAGGTCGACAAGGCCAAGAAGGCCAAAGAAGAGCTCGAGAAGGCCCTCAAGACGGGGGCCGAGAAGCTCAAGAAGGCCATCGAGCCGCACAAGGACGAGATCTTGAAGGCCTGGGGTGAATGGATCCTCGCCAACGAGACGGCGCAGAGCGAGCTGGAAAAACACGCCAAGCGCATGGCGGAGCTGACGGCAGCCAAGGAGATCGCCAAGGCGGAAGGTCGCGACGAGCTGGTCAAGCACATCGACGAGCTCATCAAGCTCGAGAAAAAGCGACACGAAGAGGCCATGAAGCTCCTGCAGTCGAAGGAAGGAAAGTGACCATGCGAAGCTCACTCATCATCACCGCACTGATGGCCTCCCTTGCGCTGGGCGTGGCAGGCTGCGACGACCAAGCGGGCGGCGCGGGCACCGACACCACGACGAGCAAGCCGGCCGAGACCAAAGGCGGCGGCAAGAAAGCAGACAAGAGCAAGATCAAGGTGTCCGAGGAGTATCTTCCGGAGGCTCAGAAGAAGATCAACGCTGACAACCTCGACGATACGGTGTCGCGGTTGGAGGACGAGATCCTCACCGAAAGCAAGAAGTAGAACGGCAGTCGCAGCCACAAGCGCGAAGCGCGTCCACTAGCGCGAAGCGCGTCAGGTCGGCGTGGCTGCGACCGCCGGACCCAAGCGCACCCTGCCCGTCGGGCTGCCACGGGTGGGGCGCGCCGTTCAGGGCCTGTACGTCTGCCAGGGCAACAAGTTTTCCCAGGCGTAGTCAAACGAGCACGTCTCGCTCTCGGGACCGATGCACGTCGCGGTGCCGGAGGTCTCACCCGGCTGGCCGGCTGTGCACTGGTAGGAGCACGCAGCGTCGATTGTGGGGTGGAGATCGTCAATGATACCGAAGGGCAGGCCGTTGCACGCTGACGGATATCCTTCGCACTCGTCGCCACCGCCGTTCGTCCAGATCACGGCGCCGGGCGGGAGTGGGTCGTCGGCTCCTCCGCCTTGATAGTAGGGCGGCCCCAAGCTGTAGGCGCCAACGACGCACCCACACCATCCCGGACAACCTGCCAGCGCCTCGCCGGCCTCCCTGCTTGCAAAATAGTAATGGCCGTCGGAAATGCTCGCGCAGCTACTCGCCGAGACCGTCCACATCTCGCTCTCGAGCTCCGCGCCGCAGTATCTACCCGGTGCGACGCAGCTTACGACGTCAGCCTCATCGCCGCAGCCCTGGCAGAAATACGCGCAACCTCCGGCGCCCGCACAGTCGCCTCCCTGCCCGGCGGAGGCGCTCGAGGATGTGCTTGCGCCCGCACCGCCGCCACCCTGTGAGCCCGATGCCGTGCTGTCGCCGCTCTGTGGTTGTTGCCCAGCGCACGCCGAAGCGAGCGCAGCAAGCATGAACAGGCCTAAAGTGCGATCCCAGCTCATGGAACGGATAGCAGCAATTTTCGTGCCGTCCCTAGTGCTCGAAAACTGCGTATTCGAATGCCACAATGTGCCAATGTGTGACACACAAATCACCAGCTTCTAGGGACAACCCTACCCGAAGGTAAAGAGTTGGATTGGCTGTTTCTAGGCGGACCCGCGAAAGCTTAGCAGCGCTGGGTCGTAGTCCTCGGGAGGTTGGTAGCCCATCAGGCTGAGCAGCGTGGACGCCACGTTGGAGAGGCCGGGCGCTTCCAGATCCGCCAGCTCGTACTCGCCTGCGAACTCGGGATCGAAGATGACGAAGGGCACGGGGTTCAAGGTGTGCGCGGTCTTCGGCTTGGGCTTGCCCTCGGCGTTGCGCTTGAGCTGCCCCGTCTTGCGGTCGAGCTCAACCATTTCGTCGGCGTTGCCGTGGTCGGCCAGCACCATCAGGATCCCGCGGGCCTCGCGGGTGGCCTTCATCAGTCGCCCGAGGCAGAGGTCGACGGCCTCGACCGCCACGATGGTCGCGCGCAGCACGCCAGTGTGCCCCACCATGTCGCCGTTGGCGTAGTTCAGCCTCAGGTGGCGGTGCTTGCCCGTGCGAAGCTCGTCGACGAAGGCATCGGTCACCTCCGCTGCCTTCATCCAGGGCCGCTCGTCAAAGGGCAGCAGGTCGCTGGGGATGCATTGGTAGGTCTCGAGCTCGTCGTCGAACTTGCCGCCGCGATTGCCGTTCCAGAAGTAGGTCACGTGGCCGTACTTCTGCGTCTCGCTGATGGCGAACTGCGATAGCCGGTTGCGGGCCAAGTGCTCGCCCACCGTGCGGTCGATGTGGGGCGGGGACACGAGGTAGCGCTTGGGAATGCAGAGGTCGCCGTCGTACTGCATCATGCCCGCGTACAGCACCTCGGGACGGCGGCCGCGGTCGAACTCGGTGAAGTCGTCCTCGTCAAAGGCGCGGCTCAGCTCGATGGCGCGGTCGCCCCGGAAGTTGAAGAGCACCACGGCGTCGCCGTCCCCGATGGGCCCGACGGGCTTGCCATCCTCGACGATGACGAACTCGGGCATGTTCTGGTCGATGAGATCGGGCTGCTCGCTGCGGTAGGTCTCGATGGCCTGGCGCGCCGAGGCAAAGCCGCGCCCCTTGCCGTGGACGTGGGCCTTCCAGCCGCGCTCGACCACGCCCCAGTTGGCGTTGTAGCGATCCATGGTCACCAGCATGCGACCGCCGCCCGAGGCGATGCGGTAGTCGCGCTCGGGGCTGCGCGCGATCTCGCCGAGCAGCGCCTCGAGCGGCTCGACGTACTCGAGGGCGCTGCGCTCGGGCACGTCGCGGCCGTCGAGCAGGGCGTGCACGAAGCAGCGGCCAACGCCCTCGGCGTCCGCCTGCCGGACTAGCGCGAAGAGCTGGTCGATGTGACTGTGGACGTTGCCGTCGGAAAGCAGCCCGATGAGGTGCAGCGCCGAGCGCTGACCCACCACCCGTTTCATGAAGGAGCGCCAGGCATCGGCGGCGAACAGCGCCCCCGATGCGATGGCCTTGCCCACCAGCTTGGAGCCCTGGTCGAACACCCGTCCGGCGCCGATCGCGTTGTGGCCGACCTCGCTGTTGCCCATGTCCTTGTCGGTCGGCATGCCCACGGCCTTGCCGTGAGCGCACAGCGAGGTGGAGGGGTGATCTCGCAACAGCCCGTCGAGCGTGGGCGTGTGCGCCAGGTGGACGGCGTCGCCCTCGTTGCGGGCGCCCAGGCCGACGCCGTCCATCACGCAGATCATCACGGGTCCGGGCCGCGGGGCAAAGCTCGGGTGCGGGCGCAGGGCGAAGTCGTTCATGGCGAACTCCTAGCAGCCCGATGTCGCGCCGAGAAGGCGGTTGCAGCCGGCTCGTCGCAAAGCGAAAAGGAGTGTCGCGGCGACGGCCCGTCGCGGCGACACTCCCTCGAGGTCTCGTGTTTGCGCCTGGCACCAAGCGGCTCACGCCGGTCATGCGGCAGTACCAGGAGGCGAAAAACGCCTACCCGGATGCCCTGCTGCTGTTCCGGCTCGGCGACTTCTACGAGCTGTTTGGCGACGATGCCGTGGTGGCCGCACGCGAGCTCGGGATCACCTTGACCAGCCGCAACAAGGGCGCGCCCGGCGAGGTGCCCATGGCGGGCGTTCCCCATCACGCGGCCCACGAGTACATCGCCAAGCTGATCGCCAGAGGGCACCAGGTGGCCCTCTGCGATCAGCTCGGCGACCCGTCGAAGATCAAGGGGCTGGTGCCGCGCAAAGTGGTGCGGGTGGTGACTCCCGGCCTGATGACGGACACGGCGCACCTGGACGCGCGCGAGAACAACTACCTCCTGGCCATCGATCGAGCCGAGCCGCGGCCCGAGCTCGGGCTGGCCCTGCTGGATCTATCGACCGGCGAGCTAAGCGCCGCCGCGCTGAGCGGACCGGCCATGCTGCTCGCCGAGGTGGCGCGCGCCGAGCCGCGCGAGATCCTGCTCGACCCGGGCGCCGGAGAGCTGCGCGCCGCCCTAGCGCTCAGCTCGCCGCAGGCGTTCCTGCGAGACGACGAGCCGCTCGAGGACGCTGAGCTCGACGCCCATCTGGACCAAGGGACGGCCGTGCCGCTCAGCGCGGATGCTCGGCGCGACCATCCGCACGCGGCCGTGCGCGCTGCCGCCCGCGCCCTGCGCTTCGCTCGCCACACGCTGCCGGAGACCTCGATCCCCGTCCGACGCATCACGCGCTACGACCCGCATAGCACGCTGCACATCGACCAGACCGCCCAACGCCATCTGGAGCTGGTCCGCGGTGCCGAGGGCACCCGCCGAGGCTCGCTGCTCGAGGTGCTCGACGCCACCGTGACCCCGGGCGGCGCCCGCCTGCTCAAGCGCCAGCTTCTGGCGCCGCTGACCGATGTCTCAGCCATCCGACGCAGGCTCGACGCCGTGGAGCTTTTCGTGGCGCATCCGGCCGCGCGTCAGGAGCTGCGCGAGGCGCTCGGTAGGGTGGACGATCTGGAGCGCCTGGCCATCCGCGTCTCGCTCGGGGACGCCACGCCGCGGGATCTGGCGGCCATGCGCGAAAGCCTGGCGGCCGCGCCCGATGCCCACCGCGCCATCACCTCGATCCCAGCGGGCTTGGACGGGCGAGCGGACGCGGAGGAGCCCGGGTCCGCTGCCGCCGAGGGCGCGCTGGCAGCGCTGCGCATCGAGGTCGATCTTCTGCCCGAGCTCGCGGCCCTGCTTGCGCGCGCGCTGGTCGATACCCCGCCCGCTCACGTCCGCGACGGCGGCGTCGTGCGCGCGGGCTACGACGCCGATCTCGACGAGCTCGCCGAGATCCGCCAGCGCGGCACCGAGATGCTGGTCGCCCTGGAGGCGCGGCTGCGCGAGCAGACCGGGATCCCCTCGCTCAAGGTCAAGTACACGCGGGTGTTCGGCTGGTACATCGAGGTGACCAGGACCCACCTCGCCAAGGTGCCGCCCGAATGGCGGCGCAAGCAGACCCTGGCCACGGCCGAGCGCTACGCCACCGACGAGCTCGACGGCCTGGCCGACAAGGTGCTCCACGCCGAGGAGCGACACGCCGAGCGAGAGGCCGCGCTCTTTGCCGAGCTGGTCGAGCGCGCGGCCAGCCAGGCCGATCCGCTGCGGAAGCTCGCCCAGGCCCTGGCCCGCTGGGACACCTCCTCGGCCCTGGCAGAGACTGCCCACCGCAACGACTACGGCCGTCCCGAGGTGGACGAGGGCGACGGCATCGCGCTCGGCGAGGCGCGTCATCCCGTGGTGGAGCGCTACGTCGAGGCAGGCCGCTTCGTGCCCAACGACACCGCGCTCGATCTCGGCGGCGAGCGGCTGCTGCTCATCACGGGCCCGAACATGGCCGGTAAATCCACCCTGATGCGGCAAGTGGCGCTGTGCACCATCTTGGCTCAGATGGGCAGCTACGTTCCCGCGCGCCAGGCGCATATCGGCGTGGTCGATCGCGTGCTGTGCCGAGTGGGCGCCAGCGACAACCTGGCGCGTGGCGAGAGCACCTTCATGGTGGAGATGCGCGAGACGGCGGCCATCTTGCGCGAGGCCACGGCGCGATCGCTGGTCATCGTCGACGAGATCGGCCGCGGCACCAGCACCTTCGACGGGATGGCCATCGCCTGGGCCGTGGCCGAGTACTTGCACGATCAGGTGCGCTGCCGAGCGCTGTTCGCCACGCACTACCACGAGCTTACCGAGCTCGCCGAGCGCTTCGAGGGCATCGCCAACTACTCGGTCTCGGCTCGCGAGCACGACGGCGACATCGTATTCATCCATCGGCTCACCCCAGGCTCGGTGAGCCGCAGCTACGGCGTTGCCGTGGCGCGTCTGGCCGGTCTACCCGAAGCCGTGCTGGGCCGCGCGGGAGCCATCCTGGCCTCGCTGGAGGCTGAAGCTGGCCGCGGACCGCGCGCCCGCGACCCTGAGCCGCAACGCCGCGCCGAGGCCCAGCTCGAGCTTTTCCGCCCAGCCGAGGCCCGCGCCGAGGATGACGTGATGCAGACCCTGCGCCACCTCGACGTCAATCGCATGACCCCCCTAGAGGCGCTGGAGCTGCTCGCCAAGCTCAAGCAGATGGGCTCACCGGATTGAGCGGCGCGCGCCTGGCCCGGGCTGCCTCCCATAGGCGTTACGCCTCGAAGTAGGCGGGGGCTTGTCCCCCGCCGCTCCGCCCAGCACCGCTTCGAAACGACGGGGAGCGCACGGCAGCCATGGTCGTGGCGAGACCGATTTCGGGCGGTCGCGGCTCGCGCGGATCGGGTCGGCTACGGGCTGCGGGCGCAGCGGAGCCCGAGGCCGTCGTGGCGGCCCGCCGGGGGGTAGTCGTCTCTCCGCGCGGCGCGCAGGCTGCCGTGGGTGCTCCAACAACCGCCTCGCTCCACGCAGCTGGAGGCAGGAACCAAGTTGGAACAGTTGTCGCATGATGTGCTTGGATACGGGTTTTCGTACCAATCCAGATTCCACTCCCACATGCCGCCAGCGAGGTCGGCCTGACCCCAGCGGCCGTCGCCCTCGGGCGAACGCGAGCCGACCGGGAGGATGTCGCTGAAGGAGCAGCCGCTGACGCCATCGCCCATGCAGTCGTACACCGCATGGGTGTAGTCGATATTCGTCGGTGGACATGATGCCGGCCACGGGTAGCAGCGCTGCTGGTCGCCGCCCGAGGCCGCGTAGTTCCACTCGGCCTCGGTGGGCAGGCGGCCGCCGTCCCAGGCGCAGAAGGCGAAGGCCAAGTACCAGTTGACGCAGTTGATAGGCAGGGTATCGCTCGCGCCTGGGCTGTCGGTCCAGGTTGCGTAGTCAGATTGGCACAGGAGGACGGCCATCAGCGCAGCCGTGTCGGCCGGCAGGGTTGCGTTCCACCCCGGGTCCCAGCCGCTGCCGCTGATGAGCGGGTGCGCGCCAGCGTTGGGCGGCGGCGGGCTGTCCTGGGTGCCCGCCCCGCTCTCCACGAACGCCCGGAAGCGCCCCACCGTGACCTCGAAGCGGTCCAGGCAGAAGCTGTCCAACGTTGCAAGGTATTGGGGGTCGTTCCAGGGGTCGTAGCCGTCGTAGCTCCGGGAGTAGCTGCCGCCCGGCACCAGGATGGTCGCGCAGCAGTTTTCATCAGCCTCGGGACCGCAGTCTTCGGCTAGGTCGTCGCAGCTAGTCGCCGTCACAGCGCAGGAAGCGCCCGTCCCACCACCGCCGTCTGAGCCTCCGCCGCCGTCTGAGCCTCCGCCGCCGTCTGAGCCTCCGCCGCCGTCTGAGCCTCCGC
>CAYTYV010000103.1:14698-15710 GCA_964441055.1 uncultured Polyangiaceae bacterium
CGCCGTCCGCGCCTCCGCCCGTGGCTGCAGCGCCGCCTGAGCCCGTAGTGCCGCCGAGCCCACCGGTGCCTCCTTGACCACACGTGCCGCCCGGGCCGCAGGGGCATGTGCGGAGGTCGTTGACCCCCGATAGGAGGTTGCACCCCGCAACCAAGGCCATCCCTCCCACCAAGCCCGCGCAAACCGTCCAACGCATCCTCGACATGACCCCGCCTCCCATTCAAGTGCGACGAGCCGCCCGCTCCATCGAGGGCCATGCTAGCATTGGCCACGAGGCGTGCGACAGCCTCGGCTGCGAGGGGACGACAGCCACGGCGAGCCGCGATCGCATCGCGGCGCTGCTGTTGCCTGCCGCTGCCAGGAACCTCGCGCGATAGCCCTGGACAACGACGCGCTCCCATTCTCTTGGGCGGGCAGGTTTGCTACCCTTCGAGCCATGAACTCGCCAAGCCCTGATCTCGAAGCAGCTGGCGCACCCCCGGCAGGCCAACCACCTGGTGGGCAGCCCCCTGGCGGATGGGGCGCACCGCCCGCAGGCGCCCCCGGGGGAGCGCAGCCTCCACCCGGCCAACCGCCAGCCGGCTGGGGGCAGCCGCAGCCGGGCTACGGGGCGGCCCCAGCCGGCCACTACCCCCAGGCTCAGGGCTGGGGCTACGGCGCCATGCAGGGGCCGGTGTATCCGCCCGAGGACGTCGAGGCCGGCAAGATGTGGGCGGTCCTCGGCTACGTCGTCTCGCCGCTGTGGATCATCCCGCTCGTGCAGCGCGACAACGCCTTTGCGGTCTTTCACGCCAAGCAGGCCCTGGCGCTGTTCATCTTTGCGGTGGTGGCCTCGATCCCTGCGGCGATCATCGCCGCGGTGACCTGCGGCATCGGCGCCGTTTTGATGTTCGCGATCTTCTATCCCTGGATCATGGGCATCATCTACGCGGCCCAGGGCGAGTACAAACCGCTTCCCTGGTGCGGCTGGATCGCGGACAAGTACCTGGGCGGCATCCAGGCCGACCAACGG
>CAYTYV010000104.1:0-15584 GCA_964441055.1 uncultured Polyangiaceae bacterium
CGCTGACGGGACTGCTCCTGCTGGCGTTCTTTCTGGCGCCGCCGCTGGGGGGGCGGGTGCCCATCTCTCCTGCCGTGGCCGCCCAAGTGGCGGCGCTGCCCCCCGCTTCGCTGCGCGATCCAGCCGGTCCCATCCTGGTGGCCACTGCCTTGGTCCATGGCGCCACTCTGCTCACCCAGGACGAGCGCTTCGCACAGGCCGGGCTGGTGACCACGGTGAGCTGAGAGGGTGTGAAACGGCCCCGGCACCGGGACAGGTCCGTGCTGTCGGGTTCCGACGGCCCGTCAGATGGGCTAGCCTGAGCATATGCGTACGACGTGGCTGGCCGTGCTGCTGGTCCTGGCCGCCAGCATGGCGGTGCTGGGCTGCCCCAAGAACACCTGCCTGTTCAAGTACTGTGAAAACGGGGTCTGCACCTGCCCCATCTCCACCTGCGTGGACGGCGCTAGCTTCGACGTGAAGCGAAACCGCTGCGTGTGCGTGCGGGGGCGGATCCTGCTCGGCGGTCAGTGCCTGACCCCGGCCGCTGCCAACGCCTACTGCGGTCGCGGCTTCCAGTGGACGCCGCGGGGCTGTCAGCGCGTCACCTGCCCAGCGGGACAGGAGTTCGACCAGGCTTCCGGCCGCTGCATCTCGCAGCAGCGGGTCAACGAGGTGGCTGGCCAGATGGGCGTCCAGGTGGGCGAAGGCCAGAAGCTGGGCTGCCCGCCTGGCAGCCGGCTGGTGATCGACGGGGAGGTGGCCGTGTGCGTGCCCGAGTCGCAGACCTGCGCCCGCGACGAGGTGTGGAACGGGCAAGCCTGCGTCAAGACGGCGCAGTGCCCGGCTGGCTCGGCCTGGGATCCGAGCCGCAACCAGTGCGTCCCCTACACCCAGGGCGGCGAGGATGCGCCCACCGTCCAGGTCCAGCCGTGGGCCCAGGTCAACTACGGTCCGCCAGGCGGTCGGGGCACGCAGGCCTTCTGCAGCCACTTCGCGCGCAAGCCGCATGCCTTCGGTCTGGGGGAGGGGCAGAGCGCCATGATCCGCGTGGCCGTGCTGCTGTCCTTTCCCGATCAGCACGTCGTCCGCGGAGCCGTGACCACCACCGCGACCTACGCCCTACACGGAAGGCCGGTACCGCCTGCTGGCGCGGCCGCGGTCCAACAGGCGGCCGAGTCGATCTTCGCTCCGCTGCGGGCTGGCGGCGGCCGGGCCGACGCGCCCACGGCCACGACCACCGTGGACTGTGCGGTGGTCAACGCGGCCAAGCCCGTGCCCGTGCCCGCCACGGGCGGCGTGTAGGCGGCCGCGCGTGACCGCTGGCCAACACCCGTTCAGAGCGAACGGAGGTTGAACTGGAACTCGCCCACGCCGTCGGAGATGGTGACCTGGATGGTGACCGGGTCGAGGCGCACAAAGGAGACGGTCACCGCCTTGTCGAAAGGCGTGTCCAGGGTGTACACGCCCGCCTGCGGAGCCGGATCGATCCAGCGCATCTCGACGCCGTCGATATCGAGCTCCCATAGCCCGGACTGGCCGTGCCAGCTTCGGCTGCCCTCCTCCTGGAAGCCCACGGCGATGCCGCCTTCGAGCGCCGTCTGCAGCCGGTCGCCGCTGCCCTGGGCCTGGCGTTCATCGATCAGGCGCGTCCAGCTCAGCTCGTGCACTACGTGACGACTGCCGCCGACGAAGCTCCAGGTCACGTCGGCCTCGCCGCTGACGGCCATGCGGCCGTTCGATAGCTCGGTCCAGGCGTGCTCGACCAAGACGTCGCCGTCGTCGTTGCGGGTCACCGCGATCTCGTGCGTGCCCGTGTAGCTCAGGCCGTGATAGGTGCAGTTGCCCGGGTGCACGCCGTACTCGACCGTGAGCGTGGCCCCGTCCAGGGTGATCTCGGCGCAGGGCAGCTGGCTCTCGATGAAGTCGCGCAGCTCCTCGGCGGCGGCTTGGACCGCCTGGCCGATGGTGAAGTTGGTGGCGATCTCCACCGTGCCGCTGGCCACGTTCAGCGCCTGCGACGAGGTGGAGATCTCTTCGACGGCCTCCCAGGCCTCGGCTTGGGTCAAGCCGGACTCGGAGCCGCCGCAGCCGCCGAGCAGGGCCAAGGCGGTCGCAGCACAAGACAAGCGACGGAACATCGGCGTTCTCCTTATGTCGTTTGGTTCGCTTCAGAATCGCACGATGCGCAAGCCCGAGCCAGGTGGGGCACGAAAAGGGCGGTCGGCGCGCGCTCAGCGCTGGGGCCGCGGCCGCTCTGGGCCCAGCCGGCCGGAGCGGTGGATGGCGGCCATCAAGCCCACCATGCCGAGCAGGGTCAGGGCCGCGCCGAGCGGTTGGATGGCGAGCTGAAGGCCCTCGGGCTCGGTGCCAGGTGCAGGGCCCGTGCCCACCAGCAGCAGGCCTACCAGCGTGCACAGCACGGCCGCGAGCATCCAGCGAGCCGCGCGGCGCTCGGCCTCGGGCGTGGCCTCGACCGGGCGGCGTGGCTCGCTGGAGGTGCGCCTGCGGCCTCGGCGCGGTGGCTTCGCTGCCGCGGTCATCGCGCTCTGCAGTTCTGGACCTTGACGACGCGCACGATGAAGTCGGCCACGTCGGTCGACAGGCGCCGCTCGGCGGCGATGGCCGTGGCGCTGTGGGCATCGCCCACGTCGTACTGGTAACGGTCCGAGTAGAGCAGCAGCACGCCGAGCTCGGGCTGGGGTTGGAAGACGTGGAGCTTGTCCGACGGAGGCCGGGCAGGCAGCACGCCCGCGAGCTCGGCGGCCTCGCGCTCGGCTAGGAAGGCGATGCCGAAGCGGCCCCCAGCCACGCCGACATCGACGCCGAGCTCGTGGCCTTCGCGGATCGCCACCGTGCGGCTCGGGCCAGGTGGGCAGTGGTTCCGCGCCGCCGCGGACTGGATGATCTCGACCGCGCGCTGCTCGTCCAGCGAGCGGAGCTCGGTGGCGTGCAGCCGCCCCTGGCCAGCCGAGCAGCCCGTCACCGAGGCCGCGCCGAAAAGCGCGGCGGTCATCGCCACAGCGGTCGCAGATCGGCCGCGCCGCCCGTGCGGCACGGTGGTTCTGGAGCTCATCGGTCGGGTCTTGTTCGCCTGCGTGCACATGCGCTGGCGGATTGTAGTCAACCCCGACCGGAAGCGCCAATCCAGGCCGCCAGCGCGCAGCCGCGGCCGGCCTTTGCCGGGCTGGCGCGCTTTCGGTACACTGCCGATCGCAAAGGTGTATGGGGCGATGGCCAGTAACAGGTGGCGGGTCCTCGTTGCGGCCGCAGGCGCGGTGTGGCTTGGGGTGCCGCTCGGGTGCGGTCGCGGGCCGGCCGTGCCCGATCCCGCGCCCGTGGTGGCCGCCTATGCCGAGGCCGTGGGCGAGGGCGATGCCGAGGCCATCTACGGCATGATGAGCGAGGAGAGTCGGCGGGCGCTGTCCCGCGATGAGCTGCGCCGCCTGCTCGGCGAGCAGCAGGCCGAGCTCGGCGAGCACGCCGCCCGGCTGCGCTCGCCCGAGCGGGCCATCGAGGCGCGCGCCCGGCTTCGCTACGCCGACGGCGAGGTGGTCAGCCTGGACGTGGAGGACGGACAGTTCAAGCTGACCGCGGCCGATGCCCTGCCTGCCGGGGCTCGCACGCCCGCGCAAGCCTTGGCCCAGCTGCGCGTAGTGCTGGCGAGGCGCAGCTACGCTGGCCTGTTGCGGGTGCTATCTCCGCGCACCCGCAGCGCCCTCGAAAACGACCTGCGCTCGCTGGTCGAGGGGCTGGGCGAGCCCGAGGCGCTGCCCGTGGAGCTCAAGGGCGATGTCGCCACGGTGGTGGTGCCCGGTGGCCACCGCGTGCATCTGCGGCGCGAGCACGGGATCTGGCATGTCGATGACTTCGACTAGCGGCGTTCGTCCGCCCCGTGGGGCCCGCTGGCGGCGGCGCGCCCTGTGGACCCTGGGCTTGCTGATCGGCATGACCGCGGCGCCGTCGGCGCTCGCCTTTGGCGAGGAAGGCGCCTTCAACCCGCGCATCCTGCTGACCGGTACCGCCACCTGGAAGGGAAAGCGGCGCCCCGCCCCGGCCCGCTGGTCGGTCGAGCTCATCCGCCGCACCAGCGCTCCGGCTCGCCTCTCACCCACCACGGTGCGCGCCGACGAGCCAGCGCTGTTGGCCGAGCCCTTCGCGATCTGGGCGGGCTCGAAGGCGCCCGCACCGCTCACGCGCAGCGAGCGTCGCGGCCTCGAGCGCTTTCTGGCGCTGGGCGGCATGATGCTGGTCGACGATCTGGACCCTGTGCGCGGGGATTTCACCCGCGGCGTCAAGCGCGAGATCGGCCGCGTGCTGCCCGATGCCAAGCCCATCGAGATCGGTCCCGAGCACGTGATCTTCCGCACCTTCTACCTGCTGCCGCGGGCGGTCGGGCGCGTGGCTGGCCCCCCCAAGCTGAGCGCCATCTTGCGCGGCGGCGCGGTCCAGGTGCTCTTTTCCTCGCACGACTTGCTCGGCGCGCTGGCGCGTCACCCCGGCGGCGTCCATCTGCTCGAGGTAGTGCCCGACGGCGAGCCGCAGCGCGAGCAAGCCGTGCGCTTGGCCGTCAACGTCGCCATGTACGTGCTTTGCTCCAACTACAAGGACGACCAGGTTCACGCCCCGGTACTGATGCGGCGGCGCGCCGCGGTGCAGCCGTGACGCGAGACTGGGCGCTGTCGGCCGATCTGTCGGGTCCTGTGGCGGCCCTGGCCGTGCTGCTCGGCCTGTTGAGCCTGCTACTGCTGGTGCTGGAGCTTCGCCGCGAAGGCTGGCGGAGGTCGGGTGCCTGGGCGGTCGTGGCGAGCGGGATTGCGGCCCTTTGCTGCTTGCTCGGGGCCGTGTTGCGGCCCGTGTGGGTGAAGACCAAGGGGGCGTCGTTGGGCCCGCGGGTGGTGGTGCTGGTCGACGCCTCGCGGTCCATCGATCTGCCCGCCGATGGCGGTGGCAGTCGGCGCGAGGCCGTGGGCCAGAGCCTCGGGCTGCTCGCCGAGCACCTGCAGTCGGTGAGGCTGAGGGTGCTCGGCTTCGGCCACGGTCCGCCCCGCGCCCTCGGTCAGCATGGCGGCCCGCCGTGGGGGCCGAGCGCGGTCTTCGACGAGCGGCCCCAGCCCAGCTCGGACTTGACGGCCGCCATCGAGGCGGTGGCCTCGGGCACCGAGGAGCTTCCGCAGGCGCTGGTGGTGGTCTCCGACGGGCGGCTGGATCGGCCCACGGCAATGCGGCTCGGCGAGCAGCTCGACAGGGCGGCCGGTCGGCTCGAGGTGCCCATCCACACCGTGGCCGTGGCGCGGACCGAGCCGGCTGACGCCTCCGTCCGCTGGGTGGACATGCCCGAGGCGGTGGTCGCTCACCAACCGTTTCCGCTGACCGTGGAGGTGGGCTGCGCGGGCGAGCTGTCCTGCGCGGATCCGAGCGGTGTGGCCGTGGTGGTACGCGAGCTCTTCGAGCGCGGCCGCGCGGTCGTGCGGGCCTCGGGGCGGGCCAAAGTCGAGCAGGGCTCGGGCACGGTCGAGCTCACCGTCGTGCTCGATCGCGCAGGACAGCGCATTGTGGAGGTGTCCATCGAGGCTCCCGAAGGGGACGCCATCGCCGAGAACGACCGACGGCTTCTGCCGGTCAACGTGGCTCGCGACCGGGTGCGGCTGCTGCACATCGCTGGCCGGCCGACCTACGACGTTCGCGCGCTGCGCACCTGGCTCAAGTCCGACGCCTCGGTCGACGTCGTCGCCTTCTTCATCTTGCGGAGCCCGAGCGACAACGTGGTGGCTCCAACGCAAGAGCTGGCGCTGATTCCGTTTCCCGTCGACGAGCTGTTCACGGTCCATCTGGCGAGCTTCGACGCGGTCATTCTGCAGGACTTCGACGCGCTTCCCTACGAGCTCAGCCGTCATCTGCCCGCGCTGGCGAGTTACGTCAGGCGAGGCGGCGGGCTCATCATGGTGGGCGGTCCGCACGCCTTCGTCTCGGGACACTACGCCCATACGCCACTGGCGGGCGTGCTGCCTGTGGATCTCGACTCCGTCGATGCCAAGAGGCCGGTCGACCACGCTCCCTTCGCGCCTCTCGTCACCGAGGCCGGTCGCTGGGCGCCCGTGCTCGATCCCTTGCGCGCCGTGGTGGGCATGGCGCTGCCGGAGATGCCGGGCGCCAACGTGGTGGGCGACGCGCGGTCGGGTGCGACGGTGCTCTGGGTGCACCCGGCGCGGCGAACGGCCTCGGGCGCGGCCATGCCCGTGCTGGCTCTCGGCGAGTACGGCTCCGGCCGCAGCATCGCCTTGACGGTGGACGGCTCGCACCGACTCAAGTTCAGCGAGTTCGCCGCGTCCACGGCCGGTCGGGCCCACGGCGCGCTGTGGGATGCACTGCTCGGCTGGCTGATGCGCGACCCGCGCTTCGAGCCGGCTCGGGTGGAGCTCCCGGAGGGCTGCGTGGCGGGGCTGCCCACCGAGCTGGTGGTGCAGGCCGCCACGGGCGGCGCGGCGGCTGCGAGGGTGACCGTGGCGCGCATGGGCAGCGGCGAGGTGGTCCGCGAGCTGCGGGCCGAGCTTGGCGCAGGGCGAAGGCCCACGGCCATCGACGTCGGCAGGCTCGCCCCCGGGGGCTACGTCGCGACGGTCGAGCTCGAGCGGACCGTGCCGTCCGCGCCCAGCCGTTACGATTTCGCATGCGAGGTGGGGGGTGACGAATGGGCGGATCCGCGGCCCGACCCCGAGCGCCTCGCCGCCATTGCCGACGCCACGGGCGGCACGGCCGTGGGGCTGGGCGAGGTCGATGCCATCGCCATACCCGAAGGAGCCGAGGTGGTCGCGGCGCGGTACGTTCGGCCCGTCCGGCCGCCGTGGTTCTGGACCTCCACGGCCGCGCTGCTGCTAGGCGTACACTGGCTACTGCGCCGCCGCTGGGGGCTGCACTGAGCGGCGCGATGATGCCGTGGCGTCTCGTCCGCGGTGGCGGTATCGTCCTGCACCCTAGCGAGGTGCTGTTGCCACCATGACGCCCGAGCAAGCGATTCGCGACGCCCAAAAAGGCAAGCTCCTGCCAGTCTACGTGGTGACGGGCGAGGAGGAGCACCTGGCTCGTCGGGTGGTCTCGGCCATCCGGGAGGCGGTGCTGAGCGGCGGGATCGCCGGGCTCAACGACGACCGCTACCAGGCGGGTGAGACCGACGCCGAGACCGTGGTCGCCACGGCCAAGACCGCGCCCATGATGGCGACGCGACGGCTGGTCATCGTGGTGGGCGCCGAGCGCTGGGAGGGGAAGGCCGCGGCCGGGCAGTCGGCCAAATCCGCCCGCGGACCGCTGGACCTGCTCGCCGTCTATGCCAAGGATCCCACGCCCTCGACCGTGCTGGTGGTGGCGGCGCGCAAGCTGCACGGCCAGCGGCGCCTCATGTCTGCGGCCAACAAGGGCGGCTACGCGGTGGCCTGCAAGCCGCTCGGCCGCCGCGAGCTGCCGAGCTGGATCCGGGACGAGGCCCGCGCGCGGGGCCACGCCATCCCTGGCCACATCGCCCAGACCTTGGCCGAGCTGCTGGGGCCCGGGCTCGGACCCGTGGCCGACGCCCTGGACCGCCTCTCGCTGTACGTCGGCCCGGGCCAGCCCATCGACGACGAGGCGGTGGGCCAGGTGGTCACGCGCGTGCGCCAGGACACCGTGTGGCAGCTCGTCTCGGCCTTGGGGCGTCGGCAGGTCGGTCAAGCCCTGCGATCGCTGTCGGACGCCCACGACCCGCGCGAGGGAGGGCTGCCCGTGCTGGGCGCAGTGGCGTGGTCGGTGCGGCAGCTGCTCAAGTTCGAGGCGGCCCGCCGCGCTGGCTCGAACTCGACGACGGCCGCCCGCCAGGCCGGGGTGCCCCCGTTCAAGGTCGACGAGGTCGAGCGCACGGTCTCGCGGGTGGGCAGCCTCCGGCTGGGCCGCTGGCTCGGGCTGGTCGCCGATGCCGACCGGGCGCTGAAGGGCTCGCGGCGCAGCCACCGCGCGGTGCTCGAGACGCTGGTGGTGGAGATGTGCAGGTAGCTGCGCGAGCCCCTACTTCTTCTGGGCCGCATCCGCCGCGAGCTTTTCACGCAGCGCCTTGGCGTAGCCCTCCTTGTTCACCTGCCGCGCTCGGCCGATGGCCAGGGCATCGGGCGGCACGTCGGCTGTGATGGTCGAGCCCGAGGCCACGTAGGCGCCAGCGCCGATCTCGACCGGGGCTACGAGCTGTGAGTTGGAGCCGATGAAGGCGCCCTGTCCAAGCACCGAGCGGTGCTTCTGCACGCCGTCGTAGTTGCAGAAGATGGTGCCCGCGCCCACGTTGGCTCCTGGACCCACGTCACCGTCGCCCAGGTAGGCCAGGTGGTTGGCCTTGGCGCCCTCGCGCAGGCGCGTTTTCTTGGTCTCGACGAAGTTGCCCACGCGCGCGCGGGCCTCGATGTGGCTGGCTGGCCTCAGGTGCGCGAAGGGGCCGATCTGGGCCTCGGGGCCGATGACCGATTCGCTACAGACCGAGTAGGGCTTGACGTAGGCCCGCTCGGCCACCTCGACGTCGGTCAGCACGCAGCCCACGTCGATGCGAGCCCCGGCCCCAACGCGCGTCCGTCCCCGCAACACGACGCCGTGCTCGATGACCGCGTCGCGGCCGATCTCCACCCCCGCCTCGATGCGCGCTCCCGCGGCGATGCTCGCCCCCTGCTTCTGCCAGCGCTTGGCAATGCGACGAACCATCCGCTCTTCGGCCTGGGCAAGCTGGGCGCGGTCGTTGATGCCCATGAGCGTCCAGCTCGGGGCCGACTGTGCGGCGACCTGGCCGACCCGCGCGGCCATGCTCACGATGTCGGTCAGATACAGCTCGCCCTGGTCGTTGTCCGGGCTGAGCCGCGCCAGCGATACGCTTAGGAAATTCAGCCGCGCGACGTAGACCCCCGGGTTGACCTCGTCGATGGCCCGCTCGGGCTCGCTGGCGTCCCGCTCCTCCCGCACGCCGCGAATGGCGCCGCGCTCGTCGCGGATGATGCGCCCGTAGCCCATGGGATCGGACAGACGGCAGGTGAGCATGCCGAGCGGGTGGTCGCCCTCGGCCCGCGCCGCCATCAAGCGGCCGAGATCCTCGTCGCGGATGAGGGGGGTGTCGCCGTAGAGCAAGAGCGCGGCCTGGGCCTCGTTGGGCAGGGCGGGCAGCGCGCACTGCACGGCATGCCCGGTTCCCCGCTGCTCGGCTTGCACGACGGTGCGCACGCGCTCGCCAAAGGCGCGGTCGAGGTGCGCTGTCACGGCCTCGCGCTGGTGACCCACGACCACGATCACGTCCTTTACCTGGGCGTCCAGCGCCGCGGCCACGACGTAGTCGATGATCGGGCGGCCCGCGACGGTGTGGAGCACCTTGGCCCGCTCGCTCTTCATGCGCGTGCCCTCGCCCGCGGCGAGAACGATGGCCGATACCGAATCGTTGCTGCTCATCCGGAGGATCATACGCGATTTGCGCGAGGCTGCGTTGCCGAAGCAACGTGCGCTCTTCGAGCCATTCGGGCTCTGGTGGACGATGCTCGCCTGGGCTACATTGGGGGAGATGGCGGGAATATCGAGGGCGCGGCGGCGCGGCGCGCCACACGGGGCATCTACGACTGCGCGCTGGGTAAACGGCGCGATTCGCTGCGCGGCCTTGGCGGCCGTCGCGATCGCGGCAGCATCTTGTCACGAGCCGATCGACACCGCGCGCCAGTCGCCGCCCGAGCAATCGCTGGGCCACGACATGTACGGCGTCATCTGTGACCGCGTGGGCGCCAGCCTATTCACCGAGGATCTGACGGGTGCCTCCTTCCATTCCATCTGCCACCCGGATGAGCACGGCGACTACAGCGATCGCGTCGATGCGAGCGTGCTGCCCAAGCCCAGCGGCGGCGCGGCCCTGAGCGCGCGCCAGTCCGCCGTCGCCAAGATGGAGCGGCTGGCCACCCACCGCGCCTCGCTCATCCGGGCGTTCAACGCCGCCTTTCCGGACATCGACATCCCGAACGTGACCACGGCCGACAGCACCGACACCATCGGTTTGCACGACGCCGTGCTGGCCTTCTCCCACGACGTCACGGCGCTCTACGAGCACAACCCCACCGAGCCGGGCGCGGCGCCGCTCATGCCCGAGGTCACCCGGGCGCTCGGCCGCATGTTCGGCGGGCTGGAGAACGACCCGGAGGCGCTGGCGGCCATGACCCGCATCGCCGGTCGCCCGGGCTACCGCCCCTTCCAGGTCGTGCTGGCGGCCGTACGCCTGGCGCTGGCCTATCCCGAGCTGCGGCCCATGGTACGGTCACTGGTCGAGGTGGTGGGCCCGGGTCGCCACGGCGAGCCTCAGCTCCAGCAGCTTCTGGCGGTGGCCAAGTACGCCCTGGCCACGGCCGAGGACAACGTATCGTCGCAGCCGCTGCTCACCGTGGACGCGGCCACGGCCCAGCCCAATAGGCCGCGCGAGATCGTCGAGGTCCTCCAGGCGATCATGCTCGACCAGCACGAGTCCTATGCCGACCAAAGCGCGGGCGAGGAGCGATTCATCGCCGCGCGCGACAGCCGCGGCGTGGTGATCCCCTTCGACCCGAGCGGGCAGCACGTCCCCGGAAAGGTGGGCACGGTGCCGCCGCCCTTTGCGGACGTCGACATGGATGGCTTCGCCGACGTGGTTGCGGGCGTGTTCGTCGACGGCGCGGGACTTCCCCTGAGCGTGGACACCCCCTTCAACATCCCGGGCGTGGCGGCGCTCGGCACGGTCGACGCATGGGGCCGACCGGAGACCGCCCCGGGGCAAACGCTCTACCAGTACGTCGATACCACGCGCAGCTTCACGGGCGCGCTGGCTCGCAACCTCATCGGGCTGGTCGACCCGAGCAAATACGCCGCGGACGAGGACCCGGAGCCGTGGGAGGTCGAGCACGAGGGGCTGATGTACGCCCTGGCCGGGATGCGCGTGCTCGCCGGTCCGCGCGAGCCGGCCGAGTACGACTTCGATGCCGACCGACGGCTCGAGCCTGGCGAGTCCTGCTCGGCCGCGCGCTGCCTGCCGTACACCCGCTTCCGCGCCGAGGACTCGCCCATCCCCGACCTCATCCACGCCCTGGGGCAGGTGCTGGCCGATCCCGACTCCGACGCGCTGCTGCAGGGGCTCATCAAGCTGGGCGAGCGCGCGTTCGATCCCGACAAGGAGGACGTGGTGGCCCGGCTGGTGGCCGCCGCCCTGCGGGTCAAGGCCATCGCGGACGAGCACGACGAGCTGGCGGACCAGGGGCTAGAGCCCAAGGCCGAGCTGCCCTACGAAAACCCCATCTGGGACCAGGTGGCCGAGATCGTCTCGCAGATCGCCGACGAGCCAGGCCTGGTGGCGCGGATTCTGTGTCGGCTGTCCGACGACTCCATCGTCACGACCTATTGGCAGGACCCGGTCATCGGCAGCGAGTCCAAGCAGCACCTGGGCGAGACGCTGGCCGACTTCATGACCTACCGCGACCAGTACCGCTACGACGTCTACGACATCAACGGCCACTCCATCAACATCACCGACGGCTACCCCTCCATCGCCGACCCGCACAACCCGGTGAACCGAACGGCCCCGCTCCGCGGCGAGAATCGCTCGATGTTCGAGCGCACCGTGCAGCTCATGTACGACAGCATGCGGGTCAAGACCTGCAACAAGGACGGTGCCCGCGTCTACCTGGGCGCCATCGTGCCCGACGTGTACTGGCCGCTGTTCGGCGACTACGACCAGTGCGAGCTGTTCCGCTTCGACAACATGGGGGCCTTCTACCTGGGCACGGCTTTGCCGCTGAACCATCCCAAGCGGGCGGAGCTGGTGATTCGAGCCAGCGACCTGAGCGGGCTGCTCGATTTCATCGACGACTACATCACCAATACCGATCTGCTGATGGAGGAGTCGAGCGGCATCGAGGGGCTGACCTTCTTTCCCACCTCGGCGGCCGTCAATCGGCTCGACTGGTTCGGCGCCTACAGCGAGCAGTTCGGCTACATGCCCGAATACGACTCGTACAACGCCAACTCCCACACGGCGAAGTTCGTCAATGCCACCATCGAGCCGGTCTGCGGGCCCGTCTGCCCCGCGCAGGGACCCCAGAACGTGCCCGTCTGCTCGGACGTCGACGACACCCTGCGCATCCGCGACTTCGGCACCATCTTCGGCTGGGAGCGCCTCAACTTCCTGCCCTACCAGCGGCCCATCTTCGAGGCCTTTGCCGAGACTGCCTGCTACTTCGACGACCCGTACCAGTGCCCCTACGACCCCTTCGAGCTGGAGTGCAACCCGGATGACTACACCGGGGAGAACTACTTCGGCGACATCATCCGCATCCTGTGGTCGCACTGGCCTGGACCCGACCACGGCGACTACTGCGATGGCTCGGGCGGCAGCCTGGAGGCCGACCCGCGCTACTGCTCGGGCGCGGGGCTCAACCGCTACGAGCCGCTCATCGCCGAGGCGCTGCGCGAGGACCTCATTCCCGCGCTGCACGCCTTTGCCAAGGCCGTCATCGATCCCGAGATGAACGTCACCATCGCGCGCGGGCCGCGTGCGGGCGAGGTCATGACGGGTCCCGAGGTGGTGGAGAAGCTGACCCGCATCCTGTTCAGCCAGTCGTACGCGGCGAGCGTCGGCATGGTGGACCGCCGCGGCCAGTCCGCCACCACCTGGACCGACGGCACGCCGCAGGCGCAGGTCACGGTCTATACGCTGTTCGCCGATGCGCTGCATCGCATGGATCAGCGCTTCGCGGAGCGGTGTAGCTGCGAGGGCCTAGAGGGCCAGGAGCTGACGGACTGCCAGGAGCAGCAGCCAGCCTGCGAGGCGGATGCGGCAGCGCGTCAGGGCATGTGGAAGCGGGCGCGTTCCGAGCTGGTCGATACCTTCTTGGCCTCCGAGGGACAGGGCAGCGCAACCCGCTTTGCCGAGCGGTCCATCCCGCGCATGTTGGTCAGCGCGCTCGGGGTGCTGCGCGAGCAGCTCAACGCCAACTGCCCCGAGCGGGAGGCGGGACAGCCGTGCATCTGGGCCAAGAGCGAGATGGGCACCAAGCTCTCCGACGTGCTCAGCGGGCCGCTGTTCGCAGCCATCGACGACCTCAACGACGCGCTGCGCTCCGACGAGGGCGCGCGGCGCCAGCTCGAGCGATTCCTGAGCTACGCCCTGATGTCGCAGAGCGCCAACGACGCCCTGCAGACGCTGCTCGCGGCGCTCAGCGATTTGGTCCAGCTTCTCAGCGCCGATGGCGACTTCATGCCCATCTTCCGCGCCGTGCACAACGTGGCCAATCCGGCCGATGACGCCGACGGTCCAGGGGCCGTGGACCGCGTGCTCCCGCTGCTCGACGCCGTCAGCAGCGACCGCTACGACCGCTACCACGTGCTCGACTACGTGCTGCCCGCGCTGGTCACGCCCATGGACGATGGGCAAGGCCTGACACCGGTAGAGGTCATCATGAACGCCATCGCCGACGTGGAGCGCGCCGATGCCTCCGATGAGGCCGTGCATACTCCTTTGGGAGCGGAGGACTACCGGCTGGTGTTCAAGTCGGTGCGCGAGTTCCTGACCGATCCGAGTCGCGGCTTCGAGCAGCTGTACTACATCGTCCAACATCGGCAGCGGTAAGCGCTCGGGTGAGCGCGTGTGGGGGGGTGCGGGCGCCCGCGTCGCGGCCGAGTTGGCACTACGGCCGACAAAGATTTCGGCAGTAGTGCTAGGGTGTGGCCGGCCTCATGCGCACCGCGATCTCCGCACAGCCGAGCCGAGCACGGGCGGCGGTTCTCGCCCTGGTGGCGGCGGCAGCGGTGGGTTTGCCCACGTCCAGCGCTTGGGCTGGCGGGCTGTACTTTGCCGACCGCGGCGTGCGCCCGCTCGGAAGAGGCGGCGCATTCGTGGCGGGTGCCGATGACCTGGGCGGCGTCTGGTACAACGCCGCGGGCGTCTACGAGGCGGGAACCGAGATCCTGGTGGACGCGAGCTGGCTGCACTTCACCACCGACTACACCCGCCAGGCCATCGTCAAGCAGACCGACCCCAACACGGGCGCCACCGTGGCGAGCTTCGAGCAGACCTTCACGCCCGTCGAGGGCGTGGCGCCAGTCATGCCCATTCCCACCGTGGCTGGCTCGTACAAAGTACACCCCGACTGGGTGTTGGCGCTGAGCATGATGTCGCCCTACTCGGCCATCGTGAGCTACCCCGAGGAGGTGAACGGCGAGCCCGCGCCCCAGCGCTACTCGCTCATCACGATGGACGGCTCGCTGCTCGCCGTCGTGGGGTTCACGGCCGCCTGGGCTCCCTCGGACGAGTGGCGGCTGGGCCTGGGCATCGAGATGCTGGCGGGCCGCTTCGTCACCACCACCATGCTCAGCACCTGCATCCCGGATCGCTTCCTGTGTGCACCCGAGCAGCCCGAGTGGGACGCGCTAACGCAGCTCGACGCTGGGCCCATCGTCGCCCCGTCGGGCAACCTGGGCGCGCTGTGGATCCCCGATCCCGACTGGCGGGTGGGCGCGTCGGTGCGGCTTCCCTACTGGGTGCGCGCTCCGGGCGAGATCAGCGTGCGCCTTCCGTCGGCCGCGGTCTATCAGGAGGCCCGGGTCGAGGGCAGCGAGGTGGACGTGGACTTCGAGCTGCCGCTGCGGTTGGCCCTCGGCGTCGAGTGGCGTCCGCCGATCGACGGGCTGCGGGTGGAGCTGGGCGGCGGCTACGAAGCCTGGAGCATGCACGACGAGATCCGCATCGAGCCGGACGGCATCGCCATGCGCAACATCGCGGGCTTTCCCGACCCCTACGCGGTCTCGTCCATGACCATGCCGCGCCACTTCCGGGACAGCTTCTCGGTCCGAGCGGGCGGCGAGCTTCGCTTCGAGCTGCTCGACACCACCTGGGAGAGCCGGCTGGGGCTGTCCTACGAGACCGGTGCCATTCCCCCCGAGTATCTGACGCCGCTGACCGTCGACGTCGACAAGCTCACGCTGGGCATGGGGCTGGGCCTGCACCTCGGCCCGTGGCGCTTCGACGTGGTCTATGCCCACATCTTCGGCTTCGACGTCGAGGTCGATCCCGCCCACGCTCGCGTGCCGCCGCTCAATCCGGTCGAGTCGCGGCCCGCGCCCGAGCTTCACACCGTCAACGCGGGCCACTACAGCGCTCGCGCCAACGTGCTGGGCGCAGGCCTGCGCTACCATTTCGAAGAATAGACCGTTATTCCCAGAGGGCGACGAACAGGTCGGTGGCCTCCGGCTCGGTGGCAGAGCGGCTGGAGGTGAACACCAGGTGACGACCGTCGGGCGAGAAGCGCGGCGCGCCGTCGAAGCCGTCGTGGTAGGTCAGCCGCTCTAGCCTAGGCCCGCCCGTCATGGTGGCGGGGCCATCGGGGTCGATGGCGTACAGCTCGAAGTTGGGCCGGTCGGGCGACGGGCCCTCGTCTCTGTTCGAGGCGAAGAGCACGCGGCGCGAGTCGGCAAAGAACGACGGGCTGATGTTCCGCTTGCCGTTTTGCACGATGGTGCGGGGATGCTGGCCGTCGACGCTGGAAAGGACGATGTCCAGGCGCTCGGGCTCCACCTTTTCCAACAGAACGTGGGCGAGATAGGCCAAG
>CAYTYV010000105.1:0-15510 GCA_964441055.1 uncultured Polyangiaceae bacterium
CCTGCCCCCAAGCCCGGTGCGGGCCCGGGGTTGGTCCCCACGGGGCGAGATCTGCTTTCTGCTTCTTACCCCTTGGATTGATTTGACGATGGGGGCTCCGGTCGTCGCTGCGCTCCTCCCTCTGCCCAAACCCCCGCGAGGATCTCTGGGGGACAGACTTGGCTCTTTTGCCAACGGAAACCTTCTTCAAGAGCTAGCGGCGTTCGTCCGTCGAGCCTCGCGGCCATCGCACGGTGATTGCTTCCCGCGGCAGTGGTATCTACCCTGCCGCCATGGCCGAGTTCAACAATGCCTTCATCACGGGAGCCTCGGACGGCATCGGCCGCGTGCTGGCCAAGCGAATCGCGGCCAAGGGAACGCGGGTGGTGGTCGCTGCCCGACGCCGGACCGAGCTAGAGTTGCTGGCGGCCGAGATCGACGGAGCAGGCGGCCGCGCCGAGGTGTGCGTGCTGGACGTGAGCGACACCGAGGCCACGCGCGCGGCCGTGGCGCACTGGGAGGCCGAGACTGGCGGGCTGGACCTGGTGATCGCCAATGCGGGCGTGGGCATCACCCGCCCCGCGCACAAGCTCGCCTGGCAAGACGTCGAGCCCGTGCTGCAGGTCAACGTGATGGGCGCCTTCGCCACCATCGTGGCCGCCATCCCGCCTATGGTGGAGCGCGGCAGCGGCACCATCGTGGGCATCTCCAGCCTGGCCGGCCAAGCCGGGATGCCTACCTCGGCCGCCTACGCGGCCAGCAAGGCGGCGCTGTCGACCTTTCTCGAGACGCTGCGGATCGACCTCGGGCCCAAGGGGATCGCGGTCGTCGACGTCCGCCCGGGATTCGTCGACACCGCCATGACCCGCAAGAACAAGTTCAAGATGCCGTTCATCATGAGCGCCGAGCGCGCCGCGCGGCTAACCCACCAAGGCATCGAGCGGGGCCAAGCCATCGTGGCCTTTCCCCTGCCGACCGCCGCCGCCGTCCACGTGGCCTCGCGTCTGCCCCGCGCGATCTACCGCGCCGTGGTGTCCTTGGGCAGCCCGCGGTCCTAGGGCGAGCGGTAGGCTTGGGCCTTTGCGGCCGACGGTGAGCCGCCACTGCTCCAGTGGGACGCCTCGCCCTATCGCTACTCGATGATGGGCGAGCAGGTGTGGACCACGCCGAAGCTCAGCACGCGTGGGGAGATGAAGCCGTTGTTCAGGTCGATCGTCCCCTTGAGCCACACTTCCACCTCGAGGAAGCGCTTGTGCTCTGCGCCCGAGGTGTTGAAGGCCGCCACCAAGTCGGCGGGCGACTCGTCGGGCGGAATGGCCGCCACGGTGAAGAAGTTCTCGTCGGCGAGCCCATCGGCGCTGGCGGCGGAGCGCACCTTGAAGCGCACCGAGGTGTTGGCTGGCGTCTCGACCTCCCAGTCGAGCAGTAGCCAGGTGGTGTCGTCGCCTGGGCAGCCGTCGAATACCTCGCGATAGTAGCCGGGATCGTTGGCGGCCAGCGCGAGCTGCTGGCCGGTCATGTCGGAGTAGGTGTAGCAGTCGACCAGGCCGGTCACGGCATTGGGAATGGTGGTGAAGTCGTCCAGCCCGGCGCCAGGATCGATCACGTGCGCCGCAGCGCCGCGGGAGACCGCCCAGATCTTGCCCTCCTTGTCCACCGCCATGCCCTTGGCGTCCGGGATCGAGATGGTGCGGTTCTGCAGCGGGTCGTCGCCGTTTAGCCGACGCACGCCCGCGCTCCGACCCGCACCCCAGATCCAGCCCTCGCCGTCGGCGGCGATCCCGTGGATGAAGAAGCCGACGCCCACGGCCGTGAGCCGCTGGCTGACGGGCGCCGCTGGATCGTAGCGGCGGACCAGCTGGTCGCCGCCCATCCACACGCGCTGCTTGTAGTCGACGGTGATGCCGTACACGGTATCGCCGCTCGGGAAGTTGATGCGCTCCTTGATGGCCTGGTCGCAATCGGTGGGGCACTGCGTGCAGACACAACCGCTGGTGGTGCAGCTTCGGATGCAGATCTCGGCGTTGTCGCAGCTCGCGTCCACGCATTGGGTGGTGTCCACCCGACCGAGCGCGCTGTCCTGGCGACCGGACATCCAGAGCTGGCCGTTGCCGTCCAGCGCCAAGCCGTAGATGACCGTGGGCGCAGGGGTCTGGACCAGCAAATCGCCCGTGTCGCCGTCGAACTTGTATACGGTTCGGTGACTGGTGCCGCCCAGCCAGACGTAGCGCTCGATGCTGGTGGCGTGCGGGTCGTCGGGGGTCGGGGTGTCGACCACCAGGTCCTGGGCGGCCACGCCGCGCACCAGCGGGTTGCCCGGGACGGGAACGTTCCACAGCACGCAGTCGTCCTGTCCCCAGGGAAGGATGTTGCCCGGACCGGTCGAGGTGGTGATCTGGCTGTCGTTGTTGGTGTCGGGGCAATCCTCTCCTGCCGCCGAGATCTTGGTCAGGCTCTGGCCGCTGCGGTTGCCCACGAACACGTCGCCCAGCGAGTTGACCGAGGTGCGCGAGGGGTCATTCGAGCCCGTCCGATAGCGCCCGAGCTCCTGGAAGGTGGTGGTGTCGATCTTGGAGACGGTGTTTTGACCCGTGTTGGCGATCCAGATGATGTTCGGCACGCCCGACTGCGTCTGGTCGAGCACCAGCGCGCCCTCGTCGTCCAGGCCCACGCCGTCGCTGTCGTGGGTGTCCGGATCAAAGGGGTTTTCCGTGCCCACGCCCACCTCCTGCTCCACGCAGGTCTGGCAGTCGGATAGGCCCGTGCCGCCCGAGTTCACGTTGTTGCCAGTATTGCTCCCCCCCGAGCCCGCAGCGCCCGCCCCGCTGGTGGCACCCCCGCCGGAAAGGTCGCCAGAGCCACAAGCGAGCACCGAGCCCGCCAGGGTGAGCGACAACATTCCCAAAAACCAACGCGTCATGGCCTCTATCCTCTCACGCCGACCACGCCCCGGAAACCCGCCGACGGCCCAGGCGCACACGTGCGCGGCTTACAGCGGTGCAAAGCGCAAGCCAACCCGCAGGGCGACGCGCTGGCGGTCAGACCTGGACGCGGGACCTGCTTCGACGCGCAACCATTTGAAATAAAAGGGTCCCGTGGAGCACCTGACGAGTCGGCGGCGCAGGTAGGAGCTGCGATGCGATCAACATGGATAATCGTTGATCCACTTCGTGGATCCTTGAGTGTTCTGGGTGCTCGTGGGCCTCGCACACACCTCAGCGCTTGTGCTCGTACACCGTACCTGCCACGTGCCGCCCGCCGAGCACGTCGGGGGGCGCCCGCCGAGATGCCGAGTGGCACCCGCCTGGCGGCTGCGTCAGGATTCGGACAGAAGCCACGTCAGAGGCGTAACGCAGACCGGGCCTGACACCGGGGACCCCTTCTTAACCGTTGATTTTTACATGGCTTTTACTGCGGCACAATTCCTGCTTTGACCAGTGCCGGTTTTTTGTCCGCGGTGGTTGACATAGGTCAACCCGCGTGCTGAAGGGTCAAAGGTCGGCGCTCTGCCAAACCGCAAGGAGTGCCCAGGATCTGCCAAGGAATTCATGGCGATGACGTGTCGAGTTGAGCTTGGAGCGATGGTGCTGGCTCTGGCGACGGCGGCGGGGACCGCCCCAGCTTGGGCCCAGGCGCCTACCGCTGCCCCGCCCACGGCGGCAGCGGGCGATGCAACTGCGACGGGGGACCCGGCCGAGGCGGCGCCGACCGCAGAAGGACCGAGTGCGAGCCTAGGCGTAGGCGGAGGCCTCGATGGCGCCGACGTCGCGCAGGAGGACGAGAGCGACTCTCTGCCGCCGCGCGTTCCCTGGCGAGCCTCCTTTGCCTGGGGCCATTCGGCCACCACCACGGCGCTGGGCGTCGGTCGCGACAACCTGGGCAGCTCGCACGAGGCCTACCTGATGAACTGGAAGCTCACGCTCCAGTACTACCTCGTCAACGAGGACATCTGGACCCTGAACGTGGCCACCGCGCCCAACGTGATGGTCGAGCTGACCAACAGCGACTACACCACCACCGAGCGGGAGCCGTGGTTCGACGACCTGCCGCTGGGCGCCACCTTGGGCCTGACCCTGTTCGAGAGCGACGAAAAGGACTTCATCACCAGCGCCTCCCTGGGCGAGGCCTTCATCTTCCCGACCTCGCCAGCAAGCTCGGCCGTCGGCACCTACCTGACCACCAGCACCACGCTGGGGCTGTCGCAGACCTTTCCCCTGGCCAAGGACGCGCCCGTGTTCACGTCGATGGCGCTGAGCCTCGGCGGATCGTGGAATCATCGCTTTGGCGAGGCCACGACTGCGGTGGCCGAGGATCTGGACCGCCCGCGGCAGACCTCGACGGGCGTGACCTACCTGTCTGACCAGCTCACGGGCAGCCCCATTGCCGACAATACCGTCGTCGGCAACGTCACCCTGGCCTTTCCGCAGGAGATTGCAGGTATGGAGCTGGTGCTGCTCGGCGGTATGTTCGGCGGCGCCCAGTTCCAGCCCGAGCTAGAAGGCAGCGAGTGCGAGGTCCAGATCCTCACGGGCTGCGTGCAGGCCGCCAGCGAGGAGGACGTGCGCACCAGCCAGAACTTCATCGGCTTTCTGGCCATGCTCGCCTTTGCGCCCGTCAGCGAGGCGGGGCTGACCATCGGCTATGCCAACAAGAGCGCTCAGCTCGGTCCAGATGGGCAGCGCCGCAGCTTGTTCTACAGCCCTGACGCCGTCTTCTCGGCCAACCTCATCGTCAGCCTGGACGCCATCTACGAGGGCCTGACTGGGCCGCGGCGCAGCGGCTCGGTGCTGATGGCCAAGCAGGAAAAGCGCGAGCGGCGAGCGCGCTCGGGCGCTGCCATTACCTTCTGATGGGGCCTAGCCGTCTGCTCGGTCCCAGGCACCACGTATTCGACAGGAGAGGTTTGCACGCGATGAAGCGCTTTGGTCCCTCCATCAAGCTCGGCCTGGCTGTGTCGTTGCTGGCAGGCGCCGCGATGAGCGCGGTTGGTTGCCACAGCGCCAAGAAGGCCGTTCCCATAGCCGCGCAGCGCAGCGGCTGCGATGCCGACGAGATCCAGGTCGTCCACCAGGACGGCCACGACGTGGTGCTCGACGTGTGCGGCACCCATGAGGATTGGCGCTGGCACGCGTTCAACGGCTTCGAGTACCAGGGGATCTCGGCCCAGCAGCCGCGCGCGGCAGCCGCGGACGCCGATGGCGACGGCGTGGAGGACAGCATGGACGCCTGTCCGCAAAAGGCTGGCGTCGCCACCGCGCATCCCAGCACCCATGGCTGCCCGCCCGCGCCTGACTCCGACGGCGACGGCATTGCCGATCCAGCAGACCGCTGCCCGCTGGTAGCGGGGGAGGCCAGCGAGGATCTGGCCAACAGCGGCTGCCCGCCCGACAAGGACGGCGACGGCGTGAGCGACAACCAGGACGCCTGCCCGGATGTGGCGGGCGTGGCGAGCGACGATGCCGCCAAGAGCGGCTGCCCGCCCGACAAGGACGACGACGGCGTGCCCGACGCCGAGGACGCCTGCCCCGATGCGGCGGGCGTGGCGAGCGACGATGCCGCCAAGAACGGCTGCCCGCCCGACAAGGACGGCGACGGCATTGCGGACGAGAAGGATGCCTGCCCCGATGCGGCCGGCCCGCCTTCAGAGGACAACCCCGAGATGCACGGCTGCCTGGATACGGACGCCGACGGCGTGAGCGACGACAAAGACGCCTGTCCAGATCGCGCGGGTCGGGCCCACGAGCGACCCGTGCTGAACGGCTGCCCGCCTGGCCGCGTAGGCGCCGCGCCTCCGCCTCCGCCTCCGCCTCCGCCCCCTGAGACGCCGAGCGAGTAGGGCGAGGGCTTGTCCCCCGCCGTTGCCGCTCGCCGAAAAAGGGGACGGGCTACTTTTTCGGCGTCTTTTTCCTAGGAGCGGCGTCTGCCTCCTTCGTGCCGAGCTTGCGCAGCGGCGGCTCGACCGGATCGGGGCAGTAGGAGGCCGCAAAGCTCCCCTCCACGCAGCTTTTCTGGCCGTCGGCAAAGCACGCGGCCAAGGCGCCGTCGACCCGCACGCCAGCCTGCACGCGGCCTATCACCACAAGGGCAGCGCTATCGCCGTTTCCCGCCCAGCGGCCGCTTTGCTGGAGCTGGTAGTGCACCTCGAGCGCGCCCTGCTCGGCTTTGGGATCGCAGCGATGCTCGCCGGGTTTGAGCTCGGTCGTGCCGCCTAGCCGCAGCCACACGCTAGGGGCGTCGGGCGGCTCGAGCGGGCCGCAGGGCTGGCTCGAGCGGGCTGCCGAGAGCTTGATGTCCACTCGCTCGCGTCCAGGCTCGCGAAACACCGTGTAGCGCATGTCGCCCACCTCGAAGGGGTGGCCGCGCAGGGTGCCCGACAGGGGAGCCTCGATGATGGCCTCGGCCGCGGCCCGGGGCGGGGCCACGGTTTCCCGGGGCGTCGGGGGCTGCGGATCGCATCCGGCTTGCCAGGCCGACAGTAGCGAGCAAGCGGCAATGCCGACGAGGCGGGGCTTGGTCGCGAGCAGCAGGGCCATGGCGCTAGGGGCTCCTCTGTGAGTCCCGAGGCGTGAGGAACAAGGGCACGGCTGCCTTGACCATCAAGGTATAGAGCAGGGCGCCAAAGGCTGCGATGCCCGCGCAGATGCCGAGCTCCACCCACGACGGCAGGTAGGGAACCACCTCGCCAAGCGGCGTGGGCACGAAGCCCGGCTCCAAGATGCCCATGCCCTTTTCGATCCATATGCCCACCGCCGCGCCGACCGAGGCAGCCGCCAGCAGCGCGGGCCGACGGTAAACCCGGGGGCTGAGCCAGGCCACCACGGCCACGACGTTGAGCACTACGGCCGACCAGGTGCTGACGGCGTGCAGCCGATGACCGGGTAGGCCGAACAGATGGTAGTGCATGGCGGGGGCCTCGGCCGCGCCCGTGTACAGCGCGGGGAAGACCTCGATCGCGAACAGGAACAGGTTGAGCAGCATGGCCACCGCGGCGATCTGGCCGAGCCGCCGAATGGCGACATCGCCCACCGACACGGGCGTCAGGGCGCGCAGCAAAAGCAGCAGCACGATCAGGAGCGCCATGCCGCCTGCCACTGCTGAGGCGAGAAAGTGCGGAGCCAGCACGGCGGCGTTCCAGTAATGCCGCGCGCCCAGCCCCTCGTAGAGAAAGGCGGTCACCGTGCGCAGACCCACGGCCCAAGCCACGGTGAGCGCCGCCAAAAAGTGCATCAGCCGCGGGTGGGACGGACGCCCGCGAGCGCGGGCCCAGAGCAGGCCGCCGCCCAGCGCGATGCACAGCGCCAGGTAGCCGCTAAGCGCGAGCAGGTCCCAGCCCAGCAGCGACTCGGGCCAATGCAGCCGTCCCAGCCCCGGTAGCATATGCCACAGCCGCTCGGGCCGACCGAGATCCACGACCAGGAACAGCACGCTCATGACCAGCGCGGCGATGGCCATCAGCTGTGCCCAGACGGCAGCCTCCCCCAGCGCCTCCTCGCGACCGAGCAAGCGCGGCACCAGCAGCACCACGGCCGAGGCGGCCGTGCCCACCAGGAAGGTGAAATGGCCGACGTACGCTCCCCAGGTGACCTGATCGGTCAGGTGGGTGACGACCAAGCCGTGGCGCAGCTGGTGCGCGTAGGCCGCACCGCCCAGCGCCATCCAGGCGAGCAGAAAGGCCAACCACAGGTAGTAGGCCCAGCTTCCCCGAAGGGCCGAGCGCAGGCCGATCCTGACGAGCTGCAGAGCCGCTGCCATGGGGGTCAATCGAAAAAGTAGAAGAAGCGCGGCAGGGTGCCTAGCTCCTCCTTGAGCACGTAGACCGGCTTGTGCTCGAGCACCTGGCGCACCTCGCTCGTCGGGTCGCCGAGGTTGCCGAACTTGCGGGCGCCGGTCGGGCAGGCCTGGACGCATGCCGGGTAGCGGCCAGTGCGCACGCGGTGCAGGCACCAGGTGCACTTTTCCACCACGCCGACCGGTCGCAGGCGGTTGGATAGGTATGCCTGCTCGGGGGTGAGCTCGTCGGGCGGAACAGACGGCGGGGCGAAGTTGAAGTGGCGCGCAGCATAGGGGCAGGCGGCCTGGCAGTAGCGGCAGCCGATGCACCAGTTGTAATCGATGACCACCAGACCGTCGGGCTCGACCCAGGTCGCTTCGGTGGGGCAGGCCTTGACGCAGGGCGGGTTGCGGCACTGCTGGCACTGCACGGGCAGGTAGAACTTGCCAGGGGCGGGGACGGACTGGCGGTCGTAGTAGGGATCGGCTCGGCTCAAGTCGAAGGAGCCCCGCTCCATCTCGAGCACGCGGATGTACTGGATCTCGGGGTCGCGCGAGCAGTTGCTCTCGCGCGCGCAGGCCTGCACGCAACGGCGGTTGCCGTTGCAGCGGGTCAGGCTGATGGCAAAGGCAAAGGCCGCGCCCGCGACCGGGGGCGGATCGGCGATGTGGACCGAGACACCCGTCTGCCGTTTGGCGTCGGCCTCGAGGCGGGCGAAGATGCGGCGCTTCTGCTCGTCGCTGAGCTCCTGGTAATGCTGCTGGAAGAAGTCGCCCGTAGCCCGACCGCCGCACGCGGTGCCAGCCAGGCTGGCCGCACCGCCCGCGGCCAGCCCGAAAAAGGCTCGGCGCGAGTGCGAGCGCTCCAGCCCGGGGCCGCGGCGTCCCGAGCCGCTCACGGCGCGCTCTCCAAGGACGGCGCGAGCGCGGCCGTGCGCGGCCGTTGCGGAGGTGGGCGTGGGGTCTCGGATCGGGAGCTCGGATCGTGGGGGTCGTGACAGGCCGAGCAGGGCTGCACGAGGCGGGGCCCGTTCCAGCGGCCCGTGACCAGCCCGTGGATCCCGCGCTGCCAATCGCCGAGCTTCTCGCCGTGGCATGCCCCGCAAAGCCGATAGGACTCGTCGTAGGAAAGGAGGCTCTGGTCGGGCAGCACGAGCTGGTCGATGTCGACCAGGCTGTGGCAGCGGTAGCACCAGCCGCCGAGCTCGCCGTGCGATACTTCGATGCGCTGATGCAGCTCCTCGAGCGGGCGCTGACGCGGGTCGGGCTCGCGCGGCGGCTCGTCGCGCACAGCGGTAGCGGTCGGCCGCGCTTCGCACAGGTGGCATTCCGAGCAGGGGTAGTTGGGCATCTCGGCGCTGCGGGAGGCGACCAGCAGCGTGACGCTTTCCGCGGTATCGCTGACGGCTTGGGCGGCAGGCTCGTCACCGGGCGACGGGCCCGCGCAGCCAGCTGCGGCCAGCGCGACCAGGCCAGCTGCGGCGAGCATTGGCGCGCTGCGGCGCCGCACCGCCGTCGCAAGCGGGCGGCCAGGGGCAAGTGGCGTGGTGTTGGCCATGGTCATGGATGGGCAGCTCGCACCGAATGGTCGCCAGCTGGGCCGTAACGCCGATTGTTGCACCAGGCGCGGCGCAAGGCTACTCCGGATGGGTCGTCAGCGGCGAGGGCGGACTCATGCAGATGGCTCACGAGCAGCGCTGGGAGCTGGCGCTGCGCGCCGCTGGCGGGCTACTGGCCTTGCTGCTCGGGCTCAGCGCAGCGGCCGAGGCGGGCGCGCAGACCAACGCAAGCGGCACGCCCCCCGCGCACCAGCCGGTCGACCGCTGTCTGGAGTGTCACGCCAGCGCCACCGTGCCCGAGCTCGCCGAGCCTGCTCGCCAGCTCACCGCCAGCGCCCACCGCGACGCGCGCATCGGCTGCACGGGCTGTCACGGCGGCGACCCCGAGGATCCCACCGTGCACGCGCACCAGCCCAGCGCAGGCTTCATCGGGCGGCCAACGCGCGCCGAGGTCCCGCAGCGCTGCGGCGGATGCCACGCCGACCCCCGCATCATGCGGCGCTTCAGCAACTCGCTGCCGATCGACCAGTGGGCCCTGTACGGCAGCAGCAAGCATGGCCAGCTCGCCGCGGCTGGCGATCCGGCGGCGCCCGTGTGCACGGACTGTCACGGAAGCCACGACATCTCTGCCGCAGCCGATCCCGACAGCTCGGTGCGCCGCACCAAGGTGGCCGAGCTATGCGGCGGATGCCACGCCGACCGGGAGCGCATGGCGGCCTTCCGCCTGCCGACCGACTCGCTCGTCAAGTGGAAGCGAAGCGCGCACGCTGAGGCGCTCGCTCGAGGCGACGACGAAGCGCCTAGCTGCTCGGGTTGCCACGACGCCCACGGCATAGCGATGGTGGGCGGCAGCTCGGTGGCCCGCGCCTGCGCGGACTGTCACGAGCAGGAGCTCGAGCCGCATCGGCGAAGCGCGCACGCCAAGCCCTTCGAGCGACTGGGCCTCGAGCCGTGCACCGCGTGCCACGGCTGGCACGACGTGCCTGCGGATCGACCCTTGCTGCTGAGCCTCGGGCCGAACGGTAGCTGCGCGGCATGCCACAGCGCCGACGAGCCGGCCGCCGCCATCATCGACCAGCTCGAGAAGATGCTGCGGCCAGCCGTGGCTCGGGCTGACGGCGCGCGAGCCGAGCTGAAAAGGGCTCGCAAAGCAGGGCTCGCCGCCTCGCCGCCCGAGGCTGCCCTCGCGGAGCTAGACCGCGCCGAAGCGCGCCTTCGGCTGGCCGTGCACGAGGTGGATCCCCAGGCGTTGACCGCACCGCTCGGCGAGCTGGAGGCCGCAGCTGCCCAGCTGGAGCAGGCGGGCCACTGGACGGGGCGCGGACCCGGGCTCGGGCGGGCCATCTACCTGACGGCTGGTGCGCTCGGCCTAGCGCTAGTCGGGCTTGCGGTGTACGCCGTGCGCCGACGCCGAGGCAGGAAGCAGTGATGCGGACGCGGGCTCGAGCCGTGGCATGGTGGAGGGCGCGCTCGCGGACCGCCCGGCTGACCATGGCCGTAGCCTTGCCCTTGGCCGCCCTGGCGCTCGCAGGGGCAGTACAGGGCAAGCAGGTGCTCGGGCCCAGCCGTTTGCTCTGCACCGAGCCGTGCCACGGAGAGAGCTTGAGCCGCGGCACCGCCCATCCCGGTCACCAGAACCTCGCCTGTGGGGCCTGCCACCAGAGCTCGAGCGCGGCCGCAGTCGAGCTCGCCTGGCAGGCCGCAGTCGATCCGGACGGCAAGGTGCCCGCCCACGGTGGGCTCGACCGCGAGAGCTGCGGCCGTTGCCACAACGCCGAGGACGACCCCACCTGGCGCCTGGCAGCCGCCACCCAGGGCCACCGAGCGCACCAGAGCGGACCAGGTACTGCGTCCTGTCTGGACTGCCACGCCCGTGGCGAGCATCGCGCCGAGCCTGCTGCCGCGCGCTGCGACGACTGCCACGAGCCCGAGCGCATCCACGCCGAGCCCATAGCCGACGCCCCCGAAGGCACCGACCCGGATAGCTGCGTCGCCTGCCACGGCTTTGCCTCGGGCCTGCGGCGCGCCGCGCCCTCCTCCGTGCAGAGCTGCGGCCCTTGTCACGCCCAGCCCACGGGAAAGGCGACCCGCGCCGTGGCCCAGCCGGATACGCTGCACGGGCTGCTCGACTGCAAGCTCTGCCACAACCCGCACGGGCACGACCGCAGCCTCGAGCAGGGCGGCCACCGCTGCGAAAGCTGCCATCAGATCGAGATGACCTGGGAGCGCTTGCCGCCCGCGGGCGCGCGACTGACTGGCAGCGACGAGCCACGTGGCATCGTCCCGATCGCGGCCACCGAGGACGCGCTCGAGGATGTGCCCGAGGGGCATCGCGGCTGCGAGGGCTGCCATCCGCCGCATGGGCCGCTCGAGCTCGCCGATGACGCGTGCCGCGACTGCCACGACGACTATGCGCCCGAGGTGGAGTCCCTGCCCGCGCCCAGCACTGCCGCGCGACACGAGGCTTGCTCGGACTGCCACGAGCCCCACCGCTGGCGTGCTGGGCGCTCGGGCTGCGGGCAGGCCGAGTGCCACGAGGATGTGGAGAGCGAGCTGCTACTTCACAGCGCACCCGAGCACGCCAACTGCAACGACTGCCACTTGCCGCACGAGCCCCTGCCCACGGTCGCCACCTGCTTCCGCTGTCATCCAGGGCAGGCGGGCCCGCTTGGAACTGCGCCAAGCGCGCACGCCGACTGCACGGCCTGCCACTCCCCCCACTCCACCCGCTCGGCACCGCAGGTCAGCTGTGGCGGCTGTCACGGCACTGCCGCGCAGCAGCTCGTTCACAACGCCTCGCCCTCGCATCGCGCTCTGGGCTGCGCGGGCTGCCACAGCTCGCACGGCAATCCGACCATGGCGGCCGACGGCTGTAGCTCCTGCCATGCTGACGAGAGCGCACAGGCAAAAGCGGCCAAGTCCGCGGAGCACCAGCAGTGCTCGTCGTGCCATCCTCCGCACGGTTTCCAGGTGGCTGGGGAGGAGCAGAGCTGCGCGGGCTGCCACCCCGAGCAGAGCGCCGACGAGACGGTTCACGCGGGAAGCTGCGCGGAATGCCATGCGTCCCACGGAGCGGCGGCCGTGTCCGAAGAGGCCTGCCAGAGCTGCCACGAGGAGATCCAGCTCGTGGCCAAAGAGGGCGGTAGGCACGCTCGCTGCGCGACCTGTCACCCCGGGCACCAAGACGCGAGCGCCGCCAATGCGAGCTGCGGCACCTGCCATGCATACGCCGTCCGCACCCGCGCCAAGTGGCCTGCAGGATCGCCTCACCAGGACGACTGCAGCAGCTGCCACCAAGCGCACAACACCACCGCGCACCAAAGCTGCGAGAGCTGCCACGACGAGCACACCCACACGCCCGAGGGCGATCCCCATAGCTGCGCCGATTGCCACGCCGCCCACCTGGCGCCGCCCGCTGGCGGCGCAAAGGGCTGGTGGAGCCGCTGCGCGCTGTGCCACTCGGACGAGGCCACAGCCACGGCTGGCTACGGACCCACCCACGCAAAGTGCGCGAGCTGCCACGGCGTGCACACCGCCCCGTCGACCAGCTGCGTCTCCTGTCACGTTGACGAAGCCAGGCGCGCGGCCCATGCCACGCCCGAGCACCAGCGCTGTAGCGACTGCCACGACGCCCACGCCCGCGGGGCCGTACCGCCCGCGCGCTGCCTGGCTTGCCACGACGATCTGGGCGAGCACTACCCGAGCTCGGCACAGTGCCAGTCCTGCCATCCGTTTTGAGGCCCCATGAAGAAGAAGTGGAACGAGCTCACGCCCGAACAGGAGCGCGTCATCGTGCACGGCAGGACCGAGCCGCCGTTCAGCGGTGAGTACGTCGACCATCACGAGGACGGCGTCTATCGGTGCAGGCGCTGTGGCGCCGTGCTGTTCCGCTCCGAGGACAAGTTCGACTCCCGCTCGGGATGGCCGAGCTTCGACCAGGCCGAAGCGGGCGCGGTCGAGGAGCGGCCCGATCCGGATGGCGCGCGCATCGAGATCGTCTGTGCGAGCTGCGGCGCCCACCTGGGGCACGTCTTCCGCGGCGAGGGCTTCACTAACAAGGGCGTGCGCCACTGCGTGAACTCGGTGTCGCTGGACTTCGCCCCGTCGCCAGGCGAGCCGCAGCGCGAGGAGGCCTTCTTCGCTGGCGGCTGCTTCTGGGGCGTGGAGCACCTGCTCGGCCAAGTGCCTGGGGTGATCTCGGCCGAGTCGGGCTACATGGGCGGCGAGACGAGCGAGCCCAGCTACGAGCAGGTGTGCACGGGACGAACGGGCCACGCCGAGACGGTGCGGGTGGTCTTCGAGCCGCGAAAAACCAGCTATGCCGCGCTGGCGCGCCTCTTCTTCGAGATCCACGATCCCACGCAGCGCGACCGACAGGGCCCTGACGTGGGCACCCAGTACCGCTCGGCGGTGTTCTACACCTCGGACGCGCAGCGCCAGACCGCGGAGGAGCTCATCGCCGAGCTGAAGCGCCGCGGCTACGACGCAGCCACCGAGCTCGAGCCGGCTGCCCGCTTCTGGCGCGCCGAGGATTACCACCAGGACTACTACCAGCGCACGGGCAAGGCGCCTTACTGCCACGCCCGCGTGCCGCGCTTTGGGCCGTGAGGGGCGGCAGCAACGCTATGACCATCCGTCGCTGCCTTTTGCTCGGAGCGCTGGCATCTGCAGCGCTCTTTGCCAGCAGCACCTGGGCGGCTGAGGCCGAGCCAACGGAGGCGAAGCCAGCCGAGGCCGAGCCAACGGAGACCGAGCCGCCAAAGGCCGCGCCGCCCGAGCTCGAGCCGGTCGATCGGCTGAGCCTGCGCGTCAGCTCGGAGACCCACTGGCAGCTTTTCCAAAGGGCGCCGCTGCCAGGGCCCGGGGGCGCCTTGGTCACCACCAGCACGGTGGCGCCGCTCCACGAGTACGCCTCCTTGGTGGTGCGCGACATCGACATGCCCTGGCAGGCCGACAGCGTGGACGTCGAGCTCTCGGCCTGGGGCAGCGTGCTGGTGGGCGAGGCGGGCGACCAGCAGCGCGTCGACGGCGACATCTTCACGGCCAACGTGCGGCACCGTCTGGGGCCAGCCTATTTCGCGCTCGGCAGGCTGGTGCGCGCGGGCGGGGCCGCGCGCTTTTGCCGCTACGACGGCGGCAGCGCGGGGGTGCGTAGCCCGTGGGGGCTCGGCCTGGACGGCTACGCAGGGCTGAGCGTGCTGCCGCGCTGGTCGGCGCGGCCTGGCTACCACCTGCTGGGCTCGGCAGGGGACTCGCTGCTGCGCTCGCCCGAGGCCATCGAGGATCCCAGCCGCGACGACTACTGGGTGGCGGGCGGTCGGGCCTACTACACCCACCCGTGGCTCGGCGAGCTAGGCGCCTCCTTTCACGAGCAGGTCGAGGCGGGCGAGCTCGGCCGTCGCGAGCTGGGCTTCGACCTGCGCGTCACGCCCCACGAGACCGTGGCCGTGGGCGGACAGGCCTTGCTCGACGCCGATAGCTGGAGCCTGGGCGATGCGCGCGCGGCCGTGGACGTCTACCCCTTTTCCGAGCTCGGTCTGGCGGTCGAGCTCCAGCACACCGTGCCCGCGCTGTTCCTCTCTCGCCAAACCGTGCTGAGCGTCTTCTCGACCGCCGCCTACGACGAGCTAGGCGGCAGCGCGCGCTATTCGCCGTGGCCATGGCTGCAGGTCGGGGCGAGCGGTCACGCCCAGCTCTTCGGCGAAAGCGAGCTGGGGATGCGGCTCGGGACGCGCGCGCGTCTGGCGCTGCTCGGCGCGGAGCAGCTGATGGTGCACGTGGGCTATCGCCGCGTGCGCGAGCCCAGCAATGGCTATCACGCCGCCCGCATAGCGGTCGGCTATCGCGTGATCGAGCCGCTGCAGCTCACCGCGGACAGCCACCTCTACGTCTACGACGAGCCGATACGCATGCTCCTAGCCGCGCAGTACCCCGAGGCTGAGCTCTCGTGGGTGGGCGGGGCCAATGCCGAGTGGGCCTGGAACGAGTCGTGGGCCACGCTGCTCGGCGGCTCGCTCGGCTCGACCCCCTATGCCGAGCTCGACGCCCAGCTGCTCGCGCGGCTCCGCCTGAACGTCGAATGGGGGGAACTATGATAGGACGAGCCAGGAAGGCGTCGCCCGGGAAGGTGGCAGCCATGATCGGCAAGGCCCAAGCCCCGCTGATGGCGGCGTTGGCCCTGCTCGGGGCCTTCGCCGTTGGC
>CAYTYV010000106.1:0-15351 GCA_964441055.1 uncultured Polyangiaceae bacterium
TCGAAGCCCCGGCTGGTGGGAATGGTCGAGACGCGGATGTCAACGCTCTTGCCCGCGATCTTCAAGGTGATGCGCCCGTCCTGCGGCAGGCGCTTTTCGGCGATGTTGAGCTGCGCCATGATCTTCACGCGAGCCACGATGGCCGCCATGAACTGCTTGGAGGCGCGCTTGGCGACGTACAGCTCGCCGTCAATGCGGTAACGGACGGCCACGCCGCGTTCTTCCGGCTCGATGTGGATATCGCTGGCCCGCTCGCGCACGGCCTGCGAGAACAAGCCGTTGACCCAGGCGATGATGGGCGCATCGTCGTCCGAGTCGAGGATGTCGATGAGCGTGTCCTCCTCGGCCGCCCGATCGCCCTCCAGGCTAGTGCCGCCGTCCTCCTTGCGCTCCCAGACGCGGTTGATGGCGTCGAGCACCGTCTCGGTGGTGGCGACCGCCACCTCGACGGGCTTGCCGAACACCGTGCGGACATCGTCGATGGCGCCGAGATCCATCGGGTCGGCCACCGCGCAGAACACCCGCTCGTCGTTCTCGGACAGCACCAGCAGCTTGTGCTGCTTGGCGTAGGTGATGGGCAACCGCTCGGCCACGGTAAGCGGTACCGCGCCGACGTCGATCTCACCGAGGTAGCCCAGGCCCCACTCCTCGGCCAGCGCGCGGGCGATGGCCTGCTCGCCCGCCACCTCGGATGCCACCAGCAGCTCGGCCAGCGGCTGACCGCGCTCGGCGGCGGTTTGCAGCAGGGGGGCGAGCTGCTCGGCGCCGATGACGCCCCGCCGCACCAAGACGTCGCCCAAGAGCTGCTGCTGTGCGAGCTGTACGGCCTGCTCCATGATCACTCGACGCGGCTGCGGCTGCTGCCGCCCTTAGAACCCGGCACGCGGAGCTTCGGCCGCGCTCTGGTCGCCTTGCCGTCGCCCGTCGAGGGCTTCTCGGTGCGCGCGGGGGGGACGCGGCGCGTGGGATTGGTGCGTCTGGACGAGGCGCCCGCCATGCTCGGCAGGGGCAGCGGGGTGGTCGGCTCGTGGGTCTTTTCCCCCTTGGACTTCATCTCCTCGGCCAGCCGCGCCCGCTCCTCCAGCTTCCGCTGGGTCTGGCGGATGTGCTCAACCAAGCCGTTGGTGCGGCCGAAGTCCTGCTCGGGCTCCCAGGGCGTGGTCTGGCCGAAGACAAAGTAGCGGTCCAGGAACTCCTGGCGCTGCTGCATCTTGCGCTCGAAGATGCGCCGTAAATCGTCCTGGGTGCGCACGATGTGGGGCGTCAGGATGAGCAGCAGGTTGGTCTTCTGCTTGGTGGTCTTGGTCTGCCGAAACAGCACGCCCAAGACGGGGATGTCGCCCAGCACGGGGACCTTGGTCTCGCCGTTGACGTGCGACTCGCGCACCAGGCCGCCGATGACCACGGTCTGCTGGTCGCGCACCACGATGGTGGTGTCGGCGGTGCGCTTGTTGATGGGCACCGCTCCCAGGGCGCCCGTGGGCGAGCCCGCATCGGAGAACTCCTCCTTGATCTCCATGCGGACCTGGTCCGAGTCGTTGATGTGGGGCGTGATCTCCAGCTTGATGCCCACGTCCTGCCGCGGCGCGCTGAAGCCCATACCGTAGCCGCCGAGCAGCCCGCCCAGGGCGCCCAGCCCTGCCGAGCCCGTCGAGCCCGTGCCCGCGGCGCTGCCCGCCAGCCCAGCGAGCGAGCTCATCCCGCCGATGTTGGTCTGCAGCGGGATGTTCTGGCCGATGGAGATGGTCGCTGGGATGTTGTCGGTGGCCAGGATGTGAGGGGTGGCCAGCACGTTGGAGTCGCCGCTGCGGGCCAGCGCGTGCAGCACGATGCCGAGCCCGGGAATGGACACGCCCGTGCCGAGCAGGTTGGACGAGCCCTCCAGATCCGGGCCGCGCACGCCAAAGGCCATGGCCTCGAGGTTGCCCGGAATGCCGAGCATGGACTGCTGGGCGTTCATGCCGCCGTAGAAGACCGTGTCGCCGCTGCCGCCCAGGTCCTCGGTGAAGCCGCCGTGGTAGCCGAGGCCGAGATCAGTGGTGTGGTCGATGTTGACGTCCATGACCACGGCCTCGATGAACACCTGTCGGCGGGCCCGGTCGAGCTGGTCGATCACCGTGCGAAGCTGGGCGTAGTCGCGCAGCGAGGAGACGGTGATGAGCGAGTTGGTCGCGACGTCGCAGCTCACCCGCACCTCGCCCTCGAAGACGTGCTCGATGGATCCCGCGGTGCTGGTGGGTGCCGCGCGCGCGCTCTTGCTGCCGCGCGCGGACGAGGGGCGGCGGGCGCTGCTCGTGCCGCCCAGGATGGAGTTCAGCGTCTGCTCGATCTCGTCGCACTGCGCGTGCTGAAGCGGCAGCACGTGGATGCCGCTCTCGCCCGTGTCGGGCACATCGAGGCGCTTGATGAGCTCGAGCAGGCGCAGGTAGTCGCCTTCGGTGGCGATCAGGATCAGCGTGTTCGACCGCTCGTCGGCAACGACTCGCGAGCTCGCGCCGCCGCCGCCCCGGCCAGACCCGCCCGGCTTGCCGATGTCGAGCAGCTCGCTGAGCATCGCGGCCAGATCGGCCGCGGCGATGTAGTGGATGGGTTGGAGCCAGATGCGATCACCCGCCCCGCCCGCATCCAGCTCCTCGACGATGCGCAGCATGCGGCGGATGTTGGTGCCCGTATCGGTGATGATCAGCAGGTTCGACGCGTCGTAGGTGTGAATGGTGCCGTCGGGGCTCTTGAACTTGCTCAGCACGTCGCTGACCGTGGCCGCATCGACGTGGGTCAGTCGGTACAGGCGAGTGATGAAGCGGTCCTCGTAGGGAACCGGGGTGGCGGTGCCCAGTAGCGGCGTGGTTAGCCTCTCGGCGCCCTTGGACTCGACGATCTTGAGAAAGCGGCCGTGCGGGATGACCGTCAGCCCATTGATCTCCAGCGCCGACAGGAAGGCCTGGTAGGCCTCGGCCACGGTCACCTTCTCGGGGGCGTGGACCGTGACGGTCATCTTCTTCAGCTTGGGGCTGGAGTAGATGAAGCGCCGTCCCGTGATGGCGCTGATGGCCTTGATGAGCTCCAGCAGATCGGCGTCGTCGAGGTTGAAGGTGATGCGCTCGTAGGCCCCCTTGGGCTGGAACTCAATGTCGCGGGCGGCCTGCCGCAGGACCTCGGTGGGATCGGGGCCGGGCCCTCCTGGCGCTCCGGGCTGGCCGGGCTTGCCACCGACCGAGGTGGGGCCTGGCTTGCCACCGGGCTTGTCGCCTGGCTTGCCGCCTGGCGGAGGGGTGCGCAGCACGCGATCCCCTCCCTTGGTGGGCTGGGCCGCGGCCGTCGGCGCGAGCAGGAGCAGGGCCCCGAGCGCCCCGAGCGCCGCCAAGGTGGCGATCGCGCGGTCGAGCGTGCGCGACGGGGGGCGCGGGGTGGTGGTTGAGCCGGCTCGACGCGAGGTCGGGCCATGGGATCGTCGGGTGGGCTTTGCGGGATTCATCGGGTCGGGACGCCTGCCTGCCTGGGCAGCTGCGCGATGCGGCATGCGTGCCGTTAGCATGGGGCAGACCTGCGTAAGAGGGGGCTTGCGCTGCGATGCGCGGCCAGCTTGACGGCGGCTGGCTCAGCGCGCCAGCGACCCTCCGTCTTGTTGCGGGCCTTGGTGGGCGTGGGGCGCGGCGGTCTGATGCGGCGCGGTCGGGGCTTGGGCTCGTCCTCGGCCTTCTCGTCGGCCTTGTCGTCGGGCTTGCTCGGCGTGCGCGAGGGCTCGTCCGGTTGGGGCAGGGCCCCTTCCACGACCGTGACGGCCACCAGGCTCAGCAGCCCAGCGATCAGCAGCGAGCCCAGCCCAAAGGCCAGCACGTAGATCAGCGTGCGGCGGAGGATGCCTCCTCGCTGCCCGCCCTTGCCGCTCAAACTGTCGGATAACACCATGGCTATTGAATGTTGAAGTCGATGGTCATGGGCTTGCCCTTGCGGGTGATGGAGACCTTGAGCTGGTCCGCGGTGCGCAGTCGGCCGTAGGCCTCCAGGGCCTTTTGCGGGTCGGTGATCTCGAAGCCGTTGATCGTGTGCAGCCTGTCGCCGTTCTGCAGGCCGAGGTGGCTCAGCAGCGTCCCCTTGCGAATGCCGAACAAGCGGATCCCCACCACCTTGTCGCCCTCCCTTTCTGGCACGATGCGAGCCGAGCGCATGAGCTGGGCCTGGTTCTGGAGGATCTCGTCGACCACCGAGCGGTCGACGTTGAACTGCGTGTCGCTGACCTGGTGGATCTTGGCGGCCAGCTCGGGGTCTAGGCTGCGGCCTCGCTTGCGGCCGGATCGGGGCTTTCGAGCTTTCGGGCGCTTCGGCTGCTTTTCGGCTCGCTCGCCCAGCTTGAGCTGACAGCGCCCCGCAGTGCCGCTCAGCCACACGCGGTCCCAGGCCAAGAACTGCACGGTGTGGCCCTCGACCTCGTCGCCCTTGCGTCGCAGCAGCGGCTTTCCGCCCGTGCTCTCGATGGCGGCAAAGGACCACTCGGGGTCGTCGGCCGTGGAGATGAACAGGACCCGTCCCACCTCGCAGGTCGGATCCTCGAGGGGATCGCCCGAATCGTCGGGGCCTGCCGCGATGGGCGCCGCTCCAGCATCGCCCAGGTCGACGGCCGTACCGTCGAGCGGGCCGGCCACCGAGTCGAAGGGGTTGCGCGCCAGGATGGGCTTGCCCGAGACCCGCTTGCGGTTGCTGGCCAGCGAGACCCGCTTGGGACCGCCGTGGACCGAAGCCACCTTGGGAGGCTCGGCCATGGAGGAGGCCACAAGCTTGCCGATGCCAGAGGCCTGCAGGTAGGCCACCACGGCGAGCAGCGCGCAGACTAGCAGCGGGAAGTAGCGCTTGAGCTTGATGTCCAAACCCATGAGTCCGCTAGTCCTGTAGCGATTGTCGTGCCAAGGTTGCGACCATTGAAATTGCTGGGATTTTCCGCATGTCCGTGCCGACGTCCTGCCATCTTGACGAACCGTCGCGGGCCCTCGTCGATTCCGTGACAAATGGTCAATCAACGCGCTGAAGGCCGAGGGCGGTCATGGCGCAGCCGATGCGGGGCCGCAAGGGGGCGATCGCAGGGCTCGCGCCGTCGCTCAACCCGCGCGGTCGCTCAACCCGCGTCGCCCATCTCGGCCAGCTTGCGATAGACCGTGCGCGTGGAGATGCCGAGCAGCTGGGCGGCCAGGGATTTATCGCCGCGAGCGTGGCGCAGCGTCTCGCGGATCAGCCGCCGCTCCACCTCGTCCAGGGGCGTGCCCACCTCCACCGTCAAGGCGCTGGGCTCCTGGTCGGCCGCCTGACGCAGCGCGGGCGGCAGATCGTCGGCTGTAAGGCGCGGTCCGCGGCACAGCACCACCGCCCGCTCGACCACGTTCTCCAGCTCGCGCACGTTGCCAGGCCAAGAGTACTCGACGAGCACGTCGAGGAGCTGGGGATCAGCGCCGAGCCGCGGGCGGCCGTTCTTGGCGCAATAGATCCCGAGAAAGTGGTCGAGCAGGAGCGGAATGTCGTCGCGACGCAGGCGCAGGGGCGGCGCGGTGATGGCGATGACGTTCAGCCGATAGTACAGGTCCTCGCGAAAGCGGCCCGCTCGCGCCTCGGCCTCCAGCTCCTTGTTGGTGGCGGCGACTAGGCGCACGTCCGCGCGCACCGTGTTGCCGCCCACGGGCTCGTACTCCCCTTCCTGCACGAAGCGCAGCAGCTTGACCTGCACGGCCGGAGACAGCTCGCCCACCTCGTCGAGGAACAGCGTGCCACCAGCAGCCTTGGCAAAGCGTCCCTCGCGCCGCTCGATCGCGCCAGTGAAGGCTCCGCGCTCGTGGCCGAACAACTCGGCCTCCAGGATGGTCTCGGGGATGGCCGAGCAGTTGACCGCCACGAAGGGCCCGGTGGCCCGCGCGCTGCGGGCGTGGATGTGGCGGGCCAACAGCTCCTTGCCCGTGCCGCTCTCGCCCAAGACGAGCACGGTGGCGTTCGACGGGGCGGCCTGGTTGGCGATGTCCAGCACGCGGCGCAGGGCAGCCGAGGAGCCGATGATCTCGCGGCGGGTCAGGTTGGCGATCTCCCGCCGCAGCGAGCGGTTCTCCGCCACCAGCGAGCGCCGCTCGACCGCCTTGCGCACGGTCTTGACGATGGTCATGCGCTTGAGGGGCTTCTCGACGAAGTCGTAGGCCCCATCTCTCATGGCCTGGACAGCGGTCTCCACGGTTCCATACGCGGTGACCAGCACCACTTCGGTGTCAGGGGCCACCTGCTTGAGGGTGCGGAGCAGCTCGATGCCGCTCGGCCCTGGCATCAGCAGATCGGTGACCACCACCTCGACGCGATGGCTGCGCACGAGCTCCAGGGCGACCTTGGCGTGGTCGGCGGTGAGCACGCGCATCCCCTCCCGCTCGAAGATCCTGCGGAGAGACGCGACGTTGGCCGGCTCGTCGTCCACCACCAGAACGGTCGAGGCGTCGGGTGAGGTTTGAGAGGGTGGGGGTGCGTCGACCTGTGTCATGTTGTCACCTGTAGACAAGATGGCACGAGGCGCGGGTCGCGTCCACGAAGCAGCGCCGAGGCTCGCCGTTGAGCCCGCGGGCGCTAGAGGCGGCAAAACGCTGGTGGAGTGAGGCTGCTACTGCCGAATGAACAGGTAGTAGATCGCCAAAATGGCGAGCAGCAGCGCGGGCCCCCACAGAAGCGCGGTCTGGTAGCGGGAAGGCTCTACCCGACGAAGGAGCGCGCGTGCCGCTCGGCGTTCTTTCCGGTCGTCCGAGCGCTCGAGCAGCTCGGTGGCCCGCCGCCCGACCTCGGCGTGATCGCCCGCGGCAAAGGCCTCGAGCATGGCGTCGACCTCGGCGGTGCGAACGAAGTCCGCGGCAAAGCCGGCTCGCGGGCTGGCTGGCGGGGTAGCCGGTCGCTCGGAATCGGCCTCGCTCGCAGCTGCGGGCTCGTCCTTGGGCCGCTCGGGGCGGCGACGGGCCCGCTTCCGCGGTCGACCGCGTCGCTCTCGCACCGAGCGCGATCGAGCCCGACGCTTTTGTCGACCGGTCGTCCCGTCCACCTGCTCGTCCTGCTCGTCGAGGAGCTCGCGCTCGGCTGCGCCTTGGCCCTGGTCGTCCGTTTGCTGCCGAGCTGCCATGCTGGTGCCCCTCGTGCCTCTTCCCGCGCTGCTCTCGGCGCCGAGTGGCCTTGCTCCGCTACAGCGTGGTCTCGATCCGTCGCCCGGTCGACCGGGTTCTGGGTGCGGTCGTGCGGGGCGTGGTCCTGGGTGGCGTCGTGGTGCTGGTGGTCCGCGGCGCTGTCGTGGGCCCGCGCGTAGTGGTTCTCGGCCGGGCGTCCGAGGTGGTGGCCTCTTCCGTGGTCGTGGGCTCGGTCGAGGCGACGGCGCTGGCCGATGCCGCGGGCTCGGCACCCCCCTGACCGCCCGCAGCGCTGGTCTGCGTGGCGAGGGGCTGCTCCTCGGAGGTGGTGGCGGTGGCGCTCTCGTCTGGCGGTGGACCGCTCGCAACGGTGGGCGTCGTCTCGCCTCCCTTCGGGGCCATGACGAGCCAGGCGCCGAGGCCGCCCAAGCCGACGATGATGATGGCCGCGGCTGCCACGGCGATCGCCGTGGTGGCGCCGTGGCGAGATTGCCGCGGGGTCATGGCGACGCCCACTTGAGACTGCCCCAAGGTGCCGTGGGGCGGTGTGACAATGCCCGTGGTCGCGGGCACGGGTGCGGCCAGCACGGTCCCGGTGCCCGTGCCCGTGCCCAGGCTTCCGGTAGCTGGAGTCGGATAGGGCGTGGCGTGGCCGCCGTGGCTGGCGGAGGACAGGCCAGGCGCGCTCGCTGCGGAGGACGGAGTTGTCGGTGGCGCAGCCCCCGCGGCCGAGCGCGCCGCGACGACCGCCGGATCCACCACGGGCAGGGCCATCGTGCTCGAGCCGTGCTCGGCAGGCGGCGCTACGAGCTGCCACTGCGACAGCGCCTCCTCGAACTGCTGCGCCGTCTGGAAGCGAGCCTCTGGGTCGCGCTGCATGGCCCGGCTGATGATGCTGGCAAAGGAGGACTGGATGCTCGGGACCAGTTTCTCGACCGGGTCGGGCGTTTCCAGCGCGATCTTGAACAGCAGCTCGTTGAAGGAGCCCGCGTTGAAGGGCAACCTTCCGGTGACGGTCTGGTAGAGCACCACGCCGACGGCGTACAGATCGGAGCGCGTGTCCACGGTGCCGCCTTTGGCCTGCTCGGGCGACATGTAATAGGGCGTGCCCATCACCGCGCCCGTCCGCGTCATGCTCATGTCGCCGTCCAAGAACGAGAACTTGGACACGCCGAAGTCGAGGATTTTGACGAAGTCGGCCCGCCCGGCCTTGGACCTCAAGACGTAGATGTTGTCGGGCTTCAGATCGCGGTGGATGATGCCCGCTTGGTGGGCCGCGGCCAGCCCCTGCAGCACCTGGCAGATGATGGGCGCAGCTTCGGCGGGCGGCAGCAGCCCCTGGCGCTTGATCCGCGCGGTCAGGTCCTCACCGTCGAGGTACTCCATCACCATGAACCGCTCGCCCGTGGGCAGGTTGCCCAGGTCGAGCACCTCGACGATGTGCTCCGAGCCGATGCGGCCAGCGGCCTGGGCCTCGCGCTCGAAGCGCTGGACCACATCCGTTTTCTCGGCCACCTCCGCGTGCAGCACCTTGATGGCTACTCGGCGCTTGATGCGAGTATTTTCGCCCTCGTAGACCGCACCCATCCCCCCCTCGCCGAGCGTGCGGACGATGCGATACTTCCCCTCGATCACGTCGCCAGGCTGGAGTGCCATCACGCCTATCCTATGCCCAACGACCGAAGGTGGCTACCTTCGGGTGTGTAAAGGCCGAGATCGGCCCCGGCCAATAGCCTTTGCCTTCGGCGCGCGGCTGGGCAAGACCCTGCATTGTGGAGGTAGGTCTGGATCGTTTGGCGAGCCTGCCCGCCCTGCTCGGCCGGCTGGGCGCCGCGCGCGTAGGCGTGCTGGCTCACGCGGCCAGCGTCGACCGCGGGCTGCGGCATCTGCTCGAGGTGCTGACGGCACAAGGCATCGAGCCGGTCTTGCTCTTTGCGCCCGAGCACGGCTTTGGCGGGGCGGCCCAGGACATGGCGCGGATCGACGATGGCCGCGAGCGGGCTCGTCGCATCCCCGTGGTGAGCCTCTATGGCGAGGAGCCGACCGAGCTGGTCCCCAAGCCGCGGCATCTGAGCGAGATCGATCTGTTGCTGGTGGATCTCGTGGACGTGGGGGCCCGCTACTACACCTTTGTCTGGACCGCCTTGCTGGCGCTGCGCGCGGCCGCCTCGGCGAGCGTGCACGTGGTGGTGCTCGACCGACCCAACCCGCTATCCGGCCTGGCGACCTCGGTCGAGGGACGCACGCAGTCGCCCGGCTATCTGTCCTTCGTGGGCCTGGAGCCCGTGCCCATTCGCCATGCGCTTAGCCTGGGCGAGATGCTGGCGCTGCACGCCGCTCGCGACGGGCTTTGTCTGGGCGCAAACGGCGCCCTGAGCGTGGTGCCGCTCTCCGGTTGGCAGCGGCAGTGGCTGGCCTTGGATTGGGATCGCCCCTTCGTGCTGCCATCGCCCAACATGCCCACCGAGCACACCGCGCTCGTCTATCCAGGCGGATGCCTGATCGAGGGCACCAACCTGTCCGAGGGCCGCGGCCACACGCGACCCTTCGAGGTGGTGGGCGCCCCTTGGCTGGACGGGCCGCGTTGGGCCCGGGAGCTCGGTCGGCTCGGGCTGCCTGGCTTTGTCGCCCGTCCGCTGAGCTTCATCCCCACCTTTCACAAGCACGCGGGCGAGCCCTGCGAAGGCGTGCAGATCCACGTGACCGACCCGCGCGCCTTTCGCCCGGTGGCCACCTACGTGGCGCTGATCGCGCTCGCGTGCCAGCAGGACGCCACCCGCTTCCGCTTTCGCACCGAGCGCTACGAGTTCGTCGACGACATCCCGGCCTTCGACCTGCTCACGGGCTCGGCCGATGCCCGCCTCGCCATGCTCGAGGGGCAAGAGCCACGACAGGTGGCCGAGGCGGTCTCCCAGGCCGATGCCGCATGGCCCGAGCGCATGCGCGAGGCAGCCGCTTGCCTCGAGCGCGCGAGCTGGCAGCAGGGGTAGCGGAGCCGTGCGCGCCAGCGTAGGCTCAGGGTCGTGGTGAGCAAGCACAAGGCAAACGAGCGGGCTCGGTCGGTGCGGCGCGGTGGCCGCGCTTGGCCGATGCCGATACTGGGATTTACCGTCCTCGGGCTCTGCGGATGCCCGACCAAGCCGACGCCGCCCGCGGAGGTGGTCGACGGCGCTGGCACCGCGACCGTCGTGACGGTGGCCTCCGCCCCGACGGACAACCCCACCGCGGCGCCTACGGCCGAGGAGGTGGTCATGCAGCCATGGCTGCTGCGGGTACGCTCCGACAACCCCTCGCTCGACCCCGAGCTGTTCGACACGCCCGAAAAGCGGGCCAAGGCCTTTTTCGACCACGAGGCCAAGGCCGAGGGGGGGCGCATTCGAGTCGCGCACAAGAGCCTCGAGCGGGACTGGCAGATCGAGGAGCCCAAGGCCGCCGCCGAGCTCGACCGGCTGGTCAGCTCGATCGACTGGGCCGCGCTGGCCGAGCGCGTGGCTGCCGAGGAGCCCTCCGAGGGAGGCACGCAGTTTCACTTCGCCTTCACGCGCGGCGAGCGCACCGTGGAGATCGAGACCACCAACGTGGGGGCCTATCCCGAGCTGCCCCCCATCCTCGACGCCCTCAAGGCGGTGACGGGCGCACCTTAGGCAAGCCCGTCGACGCCCGCCTTGCGCAGGCGCTCGAGGTCGTCGTCGGCAAGCGGTACCGGCTTTGGCTTGGTGTCGATGTCGCTGCAGTGAGAGCGAATCGGGGGTCGGAACAGCTTGGGCCAGCGGACCTCTCCGTCCACGGCGATCCACCATTCCTCGTTGCGGGGCAGGGCGAGCCGGTCGTGCTGGCGGTTTCCGAGCTCGTCCTCGCGGGGGCCGAGCTGGGCGAGCTCTCCCGCGGCGATTTCGACTACGTGAAGGTAGATCTTCTCGGATCCGCGGTGCTCGCCCAGCACGCCAAAGCTGACCCGTCCGCCGTGGTGGACCTCGTAGCCATAGGATTCCGCAACGTACAAGCTCATCGCAACCCTCGGTGCCGATACGCCGCCCGAACGGCTCGGCTCGCGTCGTTGTAGGCTCGCAGGCTAGCAGAGCGAGACAAACCGCGGTAGCGAGCAAGGGTGAGGCTCGACTTCGTCAAGGGGCAGATGGGCGGCAACCGGATCGTCCTGCTGGACGCCGCTCAGCTGAGCGGCGGTCGCGCCCTGCCCGCGGCGCTGGAGGTGCTCGGCCACGACTACTTGTGTGGGCACCAAGCGGGCTGGGTTCGACGCTCGGCCGAGCCCGGGCGGCTCGAGGTGCGGGTGGTGAGCATCTCCTGGCGAGACTTCATCCCCGCTTGTGGCGGCTTGACGCAGGTGTTGGGCAAGGCCCTGGTCGAGACGGCGTGGGGGCGGGGCTTCGGCGTGGCCCAGAGCGGGGCGAAGAGGCAGGTGACGCTGGGCTTCGAGGCTTGGCCCGTGGAGCTGCGCATCCATTGCGAGGGCTCGGAGGTGCGCGGCGTGGACAGCGATTTCTCGGCTTTCGCCCAGGCCTGCCAGCGCAATGGCATCGAGCCTGTCGACCTCGACGGCGTGGCCGCGACCCGGGTGGGCACCTTCCTGGTGCTCGATGCCGACGCGGTGAGCGAGCGCTATCCCCAGGTCGATTTCGAGGCCATGGACGCGGCCAGCCAGGCGGTGCTGGTCGAGCTGCAGCAGCGCTTTGAGCGGGTGCTGGGCCGTCGGTCTTGTGACGTCGCCCTCTACGACGGGCGTGCCTCCGGTCGGGGCACGCTGCGCGCGGTCTTTCCTCATCGCGTGGCGATGGGGCACATCGAGCCGGCTTGCGGCACCGGGAGCGTGGCCCTGGCGCTGGCGCTCGCCGCCTCCGACAAGGCGAGCGCTCGCGCTCGGCGCACTGCTGGCGGGCTCGAGCTTGCCCTGGAAACGGGCGGCCAGGCCGTGCTAGGAGGCCCTGAGCTCACGCGGGTGTGCTTGCGCCTATCCGGGAACCGCGTTGTGGGGGCGAGCCTACGCCATGACAACGTGGCGATCGTGGCCGAAGGCACGCTGAGCTTGAGGGAGGCCGGACGAGACGACGCGGCTCTGAGGGCCTCTCAGCACGAGGAGGGACCATGGCGAGAGTAACGGCGAAGCAAGTCGCTCAACGCATCGCGACGACGCAGGTCGGCCATATTATGATTCCGCTCGAGCGCTACCCGCACGTGACCGCCTCGAGCCCGCTGCGTAAGGCCATGCAGGTGCTCGACCGCAGCGCGCTCGCGGTCAACAAGCGCAAGTCGCAAGCGAGCGTGCTGCTCGTGCTGGGGAGAAACAAGCGGATCGCGGGTATCGCGCGCCGCCGCGATCTCATGCGCGGCCTGGAGCCCGCCGAGCTGGCCGACCAGCCATTGTCCTATCGCAAGAAGCTCTTCGACACGAGCGCGGATCCGCTGACCTCCGAGCGAGCCTACGAGAAGCTGGTCCTCGGCGTGTGGGAGCGGGCCAGCCGACCGGTCTCCGAGGTCATGCGCCCGGTGGGCGTGACCATCGAGCACGATGCCCTGCTGGTCAAGGCGATCTACGAGATGGTCAGCTACGGGGTTACCACCCTGCCCGTGATGAAAGGCAAGCGGCTGGTGGGCGTGCTGCGCTCGGTGGAGGTCTTCCACCAGATGGCCGAGGTCGTGGGGTAGCCCTCCCTACCCGCGCGCGGGCTGCCTGGGGTATCCTCCGGTTCTATGGGCAACCCGTTTGGATCACGCGCCACCCTGGATCTTCCCGAGGGCAAGACCACCATTTTCCGGCTCGACGCGCTTGAGCGCGAGGGCGTGAGCGAGCTCGCGCGATTGCCCTACTCGATCCGCGTGCTTCTCGAGAACGTGCTGCGACAGGCGGCGGGCGGCCTGGCTACCGAGGCCGAGGTGGCGGCCGTGGCCGGCTGGAGCCCCCAGCCCGACCGCAGCGCAGAGCTGCCGTTTCGGCCCGCGCGGGTGGTGCTGCAGGACTTCACGGGCGTGCCCGCGGTGGTCGATCTGGCGGCGATGCGCGATGCCATGGCCGAGCTCGGCGGGCCGGCCGAGCGCATCAACCCGCGCGTGCAAACCGATCTCGTGGTCGACCATTCGGTGCAGGTCGATCACTACGGCGCGCCCGAGGCCTTCGCGCGCAATGTCGCCAAGGAGATGCAGCGCAACGCCGAGCGCTATGCCTTGTTGCGCTGGGCCGAGCAGGCCTTTTCGAGCTTCCGCGTGGTGCCCGCAGGGACGGGCATCGTCCACCAGGTCAACCTGGAGTACCTGGCGAGCGTGGTGGCCCTTGGCGAGCGCGATGGCGAGCGGGTGGCCTTCCCAGACACGCTGGTGGGCACCGACTCGCACACCACGATGGTCAATGGCCTCGGCGTGGTGGGCTGGGGGGTCGGGGGGATCGAGGCCGAGGCGGTGATGCTGGGGCAGGCCTACTACCTGCCGCTGCCCGAGGTGGTGGGCCTCAAGCTCGTGGGCCAGCTCGGCGAGGGCGTGACGGCCACCGATCTCGTGCTGACGGTGACCCAGATGCTGCGGAGCTTCGGCGTGGTCGGCCGCTTCGTCGAGCTGTTCGGCCCTGGGCTAGCGGCGCTCGGCGTGGCCGACCGAGCGACCCTGGCCAACATGGCCCCCGAGTACGGCGCCACCATGGGTTTTGTGCCAGTCGATGACCAGACGCTCCGCTACCTCGAGGCTACGGGTAGGGCCGCAGGGCTGGTCGCGCGCGTCGAGCGCTACTGCAAGGAGCAGGGGCTGCTGTTCGCTCCCGAGGCGCCTAGCCCCGAGTACTCGGCCGTCCTGGAGCTTGACTTGGCCGCGGTGGAGGCCTCCGTGGCCGGGCCGCGGCGCCCGCAGGACCGCGTGCCCTTGGGCGCGGTCAAGCGCTCCTTTGCGGCAACGCTGCCCGATCTGGTGCGGGCGGGCTCACCCCGGCTGCGGGGTGCGGGCAGCGACGAGCCGAGTGGCGAGGCGGCGAGTGGCGAGGCGGCCAGCCTCGAGCCCGCCGCGGCCGAGGTGCGACCGAGCGAGCGCGCGCCCTTTTCGCTGCGCGATGGCTCGGTGGTGGTGGCGGCCATCACGAGCTGCACCAACACCTCCAACCCAGCGGTCATGGTGGGCGCGGGCCTTATCGCGCGCAAGGCCGTGCAAAAGGGGCTTTCGACCCGGCCGTGGGTCAAGACCAGCCTGGCGCCAGGCTCCAAGGTGGTGACCGAGTACCTGCGCAAAGCCGGCCTGCTCGCGGATCTGGAGGCCTTGGGCTTTTTCCTGGTCGGCTATGGCTGCACGACGTGCATCGGCAACAGCGGCCCTTTGGCCGAGCCCATTGCCCGCGCAATCGTCGAGCACGACCTGGTGGTGGCCTCCGTGCTGAGCGGCAATCGCAACTTCGAGGCGCGCATCCATTCTCTGGTGCGCGCCAACTATCTCGCTTCTCCCATGCTGGTGGTGGCCTACGCGCTGGCCGGACGCATCGACATCGATCTGACGCGCGAGCCGCTGGGCCAGGACTCGGCGGGAAAGGACGTGCTGCTGCGCGAGCTCTGGCCGAGCGCGGACGAGATCGACGGCGTGGTTCGCCAAGCCCTCGAGCCCGCGATGTTCACCGAGCAGTACGCCTCGGTGTTCGAGGGGGACGCTAGCTGGCAGGCGCTGCCGCTTCCCGCCGATGGCGGCGGGCGCTTCGCCTGGGACCCCGGCTCCACCTACATCGCGCGTCCGCCCTTTTTCGAGGGCATGGCGGCCGATCCCGCCCCCGTCCAAAACATCACGGGTGCGCGCGTGCTCGTGTGGTTGGGCGATACCGTCACCACCGACCACATCTCGCCAGCGGGCGCCATTCCAGCCGACAGCCCGGCTGGCCGTTGGCTAGTGGAGCGCGGTGTGGCGCCCGAGGACTTCAATACCCTGGGCTCGCGCCGCGGCCACCACGAGGTGATGATGCGCGGCACCTTTGGCAACGTTCGCATTCGCAATCGATTGGCCAAGGGCCGCGAGGGCAACGTCACGCTGCACCATCCCTCGGGCGAGCTCACCAGCATCTACCAAGCGGCTATGCGCTATCGCGCCGCGGGCACCCCGCTCCTGGTGCTGGCGGGCAAGGAATACGGCACGGGCAGCTCGCGCGACTGGGCAGCCAAGGGCACGGCCCTGCTAGGCGTCAAGGCCGTCCTGGCCGAGAGCTACGAGCGCATCCACCGCAGCAACCTGATCGGCATGGGCGTCCTGC
>CAYTYV010000107.1:0-12729 GCA_964441055.1 uncultured Polyangiaceae bacterium
CCCGCGCTCGCCCCCGAGCCGTCGTCGTCGTCATCGTCGAAGGCGTTCACCGCGTGGGCGCAGCCTCCGCCGATCCACCCGGCCAACACGCAGGCGCGCCCGCAGGCCCACAGCGATCTCGTCGTCACACCCATCCCCCATCAATAACGCGTTCCCATGCACTTGCCAAACGGCCCAAGCCTCGCCCTCCGCGCTTGGGGCCTGCGCGGCCGCGCTGCTATGGTGCGGCTCTTCGCTCGAGGCGGCGGCGCGAGACTGCGGCTATCGCCCTGGCCTCCGCTGCCCGAACGCGCGCGCCCATGGAGTGACCCGATGATCGACTACGACGCCCTGCCCTCTCGCTACGCCGTGGAGTATCTCCGCTCGAAGCTGCGCTCGGTGCTGGACTTCCCCAAGCCAGGCATCATCTTCAAGGACATCACCCCGCTGCTCGGCGATCCTCGAGCGCTACACCTGACCTTGGACCTGCTCGCCCAGCCCTTCATCGGCGAAGGCATCGACCGGGTGGTGGCCATGGAGGCCCGCGGCTTCATCTTCGGTGCCGCCATTGCCGCTCGGCTCAACGCGGGCTTCGTCCCCGTGCGCAAGCCCGGCAAGCTGCCCGCCGACGTCGACCACATCGACTACACGCTGGAGTACGGCACCTCACGCTTGGAGATGCACCGAGGCTCGATCGAGCCGGGCGCGCGCGTGCTCATCGTCGACGACCTGCTGGCCACGGGTGGAACGGCCGCAGCCACCGCGCGGCTGGTCGAGGGGCAACAGGGCAAGGTCGCGGCCTTCGGTTTCGTGGTGGAGCTCGACTTCCTCGAAGGCCGCAAGTGCCTTGGGCAAGCCGTCACGGAGGACGCGCCGATCCACTCGCTGATCCACGTTGGCGCGGGCGAGTAGCGGGCCGGAGGCGGCGGCTCCCCTCGCCCGAGGCTGGGCGCGGAGCACGTTTACGACGCTCGCCAGCGGCGGTCCTATCGTGTAGTAAAGAGTCGCACATTGCCTCGTGTCGAGTCGGCGCGGTCGGCGTCGATGCGGCAAGGGAGTCCGACGGGCCGCCGTGGGCTGGCTCGTAGCTCGTGGCGCTCTGTAAGCGTCCGATTCATCAACGCGTTGGAACACAAACGACGGCCTCACACCGTCCGCCAGGAGCCGGGCCCTCCCGGTCCCCCTCGAACCAAAGGAGCCACCATGCGCTTGTCCTTCCTCGTTTCCGCCACGGCGTTCTGTGCCCTGCCCTTGGTGCTGGCTTGTGGCAGCGACACGCCCGACCCGAACGATCCCTCGCAATACGGCTACGGGGATCCCTACGGCTACGGCGCGCAGCCGCAGCCCTACGGCACGCAGCCCCAGCCCACCGCCACCCAACCCCAGCCACAGCCGCAGCCGCAGCCTCAGCCTCAGGGGGCGAGCCCGGCCCAGCCCATCCCGCCTGCTGCCGCCATGGCCGCCCAGCCGCTGCTGGCACAGCTCGCCGCATCGGAGACTCAGGGGATGCAGCCGGATGGCCCAGCCTTTGCGGGCAACTTCCAGCAGGGTCAGGTCCTCGAGCAGCCCATCCAGCTCCAACCCGGCCGCTGCTACAAGGTCGTTGGCGTCGGCGTGATCGCGGTCGCAGAGCTGGACATCGAGATCGTGACCAACCAGCCTCCGGCGCCGCCGTACGCGATCGCCCAGGACGACACCACCGGGCCCCAAGCCATCGTGGGACGACAGGGCTGCATCAAGAACCCCTTCCCTGCGGGCGGCCCCGCCAAGGTGGTCATGCGGGTCACCAGCGGCCAGGGCATCGCCATGGCCCAGGTCTTCTCGCACTGATCCGGCGTGCGCGCGCCGCGGCCTGTGCCCTCGCCCCGAGTGATGCGAGGGCGGCGCCGATCCGTCGGAAAGCCCAAAAAAGGCGGTGGGCTGCAGGTGCGGCGTTGACCCGAGCCGCGTGCGCAGCCTAGCATCATCAAGGGCTTTCCGCGGCGCTGCCAGGCAGCGTCCGCCGCTCTGGAAAGACGGGGATTTGTGAGTTTGGGAACCTTCGCCGTCGCGCAGATCGTTCGGGTGCTGCCCCGCACCCACATCTCGCGCGCCGTCGGTCGGCTTTGTGACCTGGAGCTGCCGCCGCTCGTGTCCCGCGCGATGGTGGGGGCCTACGCCAGCGCCTTCGATGTCGACCTGGACGAGGCCGTGCTGCCCAACGGACGCGGAGCTTTCGCGAGCTTCGATGCCTTCTTCACTCGCCGGGTTCGCAGCCACGACGGCATCGCTCCGCCCGAGACGGTCACCATGGTGAGCCCGGCCGATGGTCGGCTCGAGCAGTTCGGTCGGGTCGAGCCTGGCGGAAACATTCGGGTCAAGGGGCGCGCGTACAGCGCGCTCGACCTTCTGGGCGACCCACAGCACGTGGATCGGTTTGCCGCGGGGCGGTACGCCGTCGTGTACCTTTCGCCGCGCGACTACCACCGCGTCCACGCTCCTGCCGCGGGCCGCATCGTGGAAGTGCGGTCCATGCCCGGCGACCTGCTTCCCGTGAACTCCGTCGGCCAGCTCCACTTCCCCGACGTGCTGGTGCGCAATCGGCGCGTCGCCATCTTCGTCGAGACCGCCGAGCTCGGCTGGGCCGCGGTGGTGATGGTCGCTGCGATGCTGGTCGGGCGGATCAGCGTCACCGGCTTCCCCGAGCGGGACGTGCCGCTCGGGACCCACCTGCTGGACGCTCCTATCGCGGTCGACCGCGGCGACGAGCTGGGCATCTTCCACTTGGGCTCTACCGTGGTGCTGTTCACCGAGCGCGGTGCAGCCGGGAAATGGATCCGAGCTCTGGGGCGCATCCAGATGGGTGAGCCGCTCGCCGAGGAAGCGGACGAGGCCGCCGGAACGGGGGGGTGGAGCTGATGGCCGACAACGCCTCGAAGCCCGACCCCGTAGCCTTGGAGGACCGCAACACCATCGAGGTGGACACGGAGCCCAATCCGGCTCCCCTCGGCGAGCACGGCGCCGACGCGCTCGATGCCGACACCGTGCCCGCGACCGCGGACGAGCACGACGCCGTCGCGAGCGACATGGACGATCCCGAGAGCTCGGACGACGACGCCCCCTCGGTGGACGACACCATGCAGTCGGCCAACTCGCCCGAGATGGAAGCGGTGCGGGCACAGCTGGCCGAGATCGAGGCCCAGACGCCTGCGGTGCACGTGGAGGATGCAGCGGTGCTCGACGACGCGGCTGCCGCGAGCTCGTCGCCCGCGGACGCCCCGCCCACGACCTCGCCCGCCCCGGCTGCCGCCCCCCTGCCGCCGAGCAACGGCACGGCCCCAAGCGTTCCGCCTCGACCGCGTGGCACTCCTACTTCAACGCCGCCGCGTCCCGCGCCCAAGGCCATGCCATCGACGCCCCCGCCTGCTGCCGATCCGCAGGCCGACGGGGACAGCTCGTCCGTGCCCAGCGCTGACTTGGATCAGCCAGAGCCGACCCCCGAGCTACCTGGCTCTGGCGTGCGGGAAGCCGAGCCGCCCTTACCGGCCGATGCCAGCGGCAGCGACGATCCCGTAACGCCCCCCGCCGAGCTGCCCGAAACCGAGCCCGACCCGGAGCTAACGCCCGCAGGAGGGCCGCCGGGCATTCCCTCGCTGGCGCACTCCCCTTCGGAGCGGCGCAAGAGCAAACCACGGGCCGACCGCAAAAGCCGCCGAGGAGCGAAGCGGCGGCGGCGGCGGATGGTCAAGATCCCGGACGATGACGTGCCCGCCACCCCCGTACCTCCTGCGGTGAGCTCGGTGCCCGAGCCAGCATCCACCGATCCCACTCAGGAACCGTTGCAGCCAGCGTCATCGCAGTGGCCGTCCACGCTCGAGCCCACCGCGCCCGCTGTCGCGGAAGCCGAAGCCACCGAGGCCGGGCAGACCGCCGAAGCGGTGGCGTCCGAAGCTGCCTCGCCCGACGCCGCGCCGCCCACGGCCGAGGAGCCGCCCGCTCCCGCCGAGACGAGCCCGCAGCCGCTGGAGACCGCCGAGCCCGCCTCAGCCGGCTCCGAGGCGACCGACGTCGCTGAAGCGTCGGCGAGCCCCGCCGAGGCGGCGGTCGATGCTGCGACAGCCGAGGCGGATCCGACGCCGGAATCTCCGCCACCACCCGCGCAACACAGTCAGCCCGGCGTGGTCGCCGACGCGGCGGCCGTGGCGGTCATCATGCCGATACAGATCTCCAGCGATCTGCCACCCGTCGAGCCTCCCGCCGATGGCGTGGACCTGGAGCTGGAGGAGATCGAGGAGGTCATTGCCGAGGACGCGCCCGAGGAGCCTCCCAGCGCCGCGCCTACGACGCCGCGGGAGGTACCATCCGGGCCGGACGTGGCAGGCGCCCGGCCGGTCAGCACGCGCCGCCCACCGCCGCCTCGCCGAAGCACACCGCCGTCGCCCGACATCGTCAGGGAGGCGCCAGATGCGACGCCGCCCCCGCCTGGTGTGGAGCGGCAACCGGAGCCTGCCAAGGCCAAGCCGGTGGACAAGTCATCGGTGCGGCCCAAGCCCTGGTGGAAGGAGCTGTTCGACAACGACTTCATCCGCACCCAGGATCGACCCGAGCCGAACGATCTCCGGCGGGAGGTGAACTTCATCGAGGGTTGCCTGCGCCTGGAAAAGGGCGCGCGGGTGCTCGACCTCGCCTGCGGCACGGGCGTGCACGCCGTGGAGATGGCGGCCCGCGGCTACCAGGTGCTCGGGGTCGACCTGTCCTCGGCCATGCTCAAGGTGGCCAACAACTACGCCCAGCAGCGAGGCCAGCCGGTCAACTTCGTCCAGGGCGACATGCGCAAGCTCAACCTCGAGGCGGCCTTCGACGGCATCTACTGCTGGTCGGCCAGCTTCGGCTACTTCGACGACGCCTCCAATACCAACGTCATCGAGCGAGTCCACCGCGCCCTGCGCCCCGGCGGCATGCTCGCGCTCGACGTTACCAATCGCGACTTCGTGGCCGCGCGCTCACCGACCATGGTCTGGTTCGAGCAGAACGGCTGCGTGTGCATGGATGAGATGAAGTTCGACTTCTTCTCCAGCCGCCTGTCGGTCAAGCGAATGGTAATGTTCGACACGGGTCGCTGTCGCGAGGTCGAGTACTCCCTTCGCCTGTACAGCCTGCACGAGCTGGGGCAGATGCTCCACAACAGCGGCTTCAAGGTCATCGAGGTCAGCGGAGACCGCGCCCACCGCGGGGCCTTTTTCGGCCACGAGTCGGCGCGCACCATCATCGTGGCCGAGCGGACGTGATCGGATCCAGGGGGCTACGCGGGCACAGCCTTTGGAGCACGGCCGCGACGCGGCGCTCGAGCGCGGCCCACGTCGCTGGGTCCAGCTCCGAACCGTCGATATCCGTGGCGGGGACGCAATGGTCGGCTCGGCGGCGGCGAGCGCGTGCCACGGCCAGGCGCACCAGGTCGAGCTCGTCCGGCTCGAGCCACACGGTCCGACGCGCGCCCAGCGCTGGCAGGCGGTAGGCCAACAAGACCTGACCACGATCGCGGGCGATGCGGCCCAAGGCCTCGGCCGGCTGCTTCGGCTCGGCGAGCGCCAGGTCGTCGATGACGCTGCGCAGCAGCGCGGCGCGACGACGGACCCGCCTCGCCGCGGGCCACGTGTACAAGCCGAAGAAGCGGTTGCGCGAATAGCTGTGCGGCACCAGCACCAGCGCTGTCAGCAGCGCATCGAGGTCGACGCGGCCGGACCACGGCTCGCCTCGCACCCCTCGTCGACCCGTCACGAGGGCCTCGAGTCCTGCCCCTGCGCCTCGCCTTGGCCGAGGTCGAGGCCTTGGCGCAAAAGCTCGGCGCGGCGGTGGGTGCGCAAGGCAGCCGTCAGGTCGTCGAGCTCGCCGTCGAGCAGCTTGTCGAGCTTGTGAAGCGTGAGCTGGATGCGGTGGTCGGTGACGCGGTTCTGGGGGAAGTTGTAGGTCCGAACCTTCTCGGCGCGCTCCGCGCTACCCACCATGCCGCGGCGGGCCGCGCTTTGCTCGTCCATCTGCTTGCGCTGCTCCATCTCGAGCAGGCGGCTGCGCAGCACCTTCATCGCCCGGGACTTGTTCTTGATCTGGGAGCGCTCGTCCTGACACTTGACGATGATGCCAGTAGGGATGTGGCGGAGCTGCACCGCGCTGTTGGTGGTGTTCACCCCCTGACCTCCCGGGCCCCCTGAGGCCGCGATGGAGATCTCGAGATCGGACTCGTCGATATGAACGTCCACCTCGTCGGCCTCGGGCAGCACAGCCACGGTGGCGGTCGAGGTGTGGATGCGCCCCTGCGCCTCGGTGACGGGAACCCGCTGGACGCGGTGCACGCCCGCCTCGTAGCGCAGGTGCGAGTAGACCTCCTTGCCCGTGACCAGCGCCACGATCTCCTTGAACCCGCCTGCCGATGCCTCGCTGATGTTCAGGATCTCGACCTTCCAGCCCTTGCGCTCGGCGTAGCGCGCGATCATCCGGAATAGATCGGCGGCGAACAAGGCAGCCTCCTCGCCGCCCTCCCCGCTGCGGATCTCCACCACGGTATTGCGCGCGTCGTTCGGATCCTTGGGCAGCAGCAACACCTGCAGCTCCTTGCCGAGGCGCTCGCGCTCGGCCTCGAGCTCGGGCAGCTCCTGCTCGACAAGCTCGCGCAGCTCGGGGTCGTCGAGCGCCTGCCGATCGTCGTCGATGCGGCTCTCGAGCTCCTGCAGGCGCGCAAAGGCGACGACCACGGGCTCGAGATCCGATCGCTCCTTGTTGACCTGTTGTAGCCGCTTGGGGTCGCCGAGGACCTCCGGCGAGCAAAGGAGCTGCTCGAGCTCCCGGTATCGCCGCTCTACGGCCTTGAGCTTGTCGACGGGTAGCATGGACGATCCCAGGTGGTTGGCGCTCCGAGGTCCCCGTGGTGCTCCCGCCCCGGATCTCGAACCGACAGCCTCTCCAACGCGAGGCTCGGCTCGGACCGCGGTGTCGGCACCCGCTGCCGCCCTAGTGTAGTACACCGCGTGCCAAAGCGCGCGCTAACGCTTGCCCAGCTTGGCGTACTTCTTCCGGAAGCGGTCCACGCGGCCGGCCGTGTCGACGAACTTCTGCTTGCCCGTGAAGAACGGATGGCAGGCCGAGCACACATCGACTGTGTAGCTGCCCCGCGTCGAGTAAGTCTCGATGACGTTGCCGCAGGCGCACGAGATCGTCGCCTTGGTGTACTCCGGATGGATCTTCTCCCGCACGGTCAGCCTCCAGTGGGAAGCGAGGGTGTAGCGCACGGCGACCCAATGCGCAAGCCTGCCGCGCCACCGCTGGGGGCCCGTCACCTCGCTCGCCCGATACCCAGCCGCGGCTAGCCCCCGACGCAAACGAAGGGCCCTTGCCCCGCTGGCTTGACGGCCCATGGCCTGTGGTTAGGTTGCAGCAAGCCAGATGCAAACGGCCCAAGGGGCGGGCATTGTTCGAGAATCCCCTAAACGGGCCGGATCCACCGCGTAGCAATGTCGACCGGGCCGAGGACTCGCCCGGCCGCGGTGGCAGAGGTCTGGGAAATATGTAGCAAAATCCTACAGTTGTAGCCGGAGGACGACGGACATGGGTAAGACGATTGGAATCGACCTCGGTACGACCAACAGCGTGGTCGCCATCATGGAAGGCAAGGAGCCCACGGTGCTCGTCAATTCCGAGGGCGCCCGCACGACACCTTCGGTCGTGGCCTGGGACGACAAGGGCGACATCCTGGTCGGCCAGATCGCCAAGCGGCAGGCGGTGACCAACCCCGAGAACACCGTCTACTCGGCCAAGCGCTTCATCGGCATGCGCTATCGCGAGGCCAAGGACGAGGCCGCCCGCGTGCCCTTCAAGTGCGTCGAGGGCAAGAACGGCGACGTGTACTTCGAGGTGCGCGGCAAGCGGGTGGCCCCGCCCGAGGTGGCCGCCAAGGTGCTGCAGAAGCTCAAGAAGGCGGCCGAGGACTACCTGGGCGAGCCGGTCACCGAGGCGGTGATCACGACGCCCGCCTACTTCAACGACTCGCAGCGGCAGGCGACCAAGGACGCCGGACGCATCGCGGGCCTGGACGTCAAGCGCATTGTCAACGAGCCGACCGCGGCCGCGCTCGCCTACGGCCTGGACAAGGACAAGGACGAGATCATCGCGGTCTACGACTTCGGTGGCGGCACCTTCGACATCTCCATCTTGGAGGTCGGCGACAACGTCGTGCAGGTCATCTCCACCAACGGCGATACCCATCTCGGCGGCGACGATCTGGACCGCGTCATCATGGAGTGGCTGGTCGCCGAGTTCAAAAAGGAGACTGGCATCGACGTCTCGGGCGACAAGATGGTCCTGCAGCGGCTCAAGGATGCTGCCGAGCAGGCCAAGACCGAGCTGTCGACGGTGCAGGAGACCACCATCAACCTGCCGTTCTTGACCGCCGATGCCTCCGGTCCCAAGCACCTGCAAAAGCCGCTCAGCCGCGCCAAGTTCGAGCAGATGGTCCGACCGCTGGTCGAGCGCACCATGAAGCCCGTGCGCCAGGCGCTCGACGACGCCAAGAAAAAGCCCTCCGACATCAACGAGGTCGTGATGGTGGGCGGCTCCACGCGCATTCCGCTGGTGCAGGAGACGGTCAAGGAGTTCTTCGGCAAGGAGCCGCACCGCGGCGTCAACCCGGACGAGGTGGTGGCCATCGGCGCCGCCGTTCAGGCGGGCGTGCTCTCGGGCGACGTGCAGGACATGGTGCTGCTCGACGTCACCCCGCTGTCGCTGGGCGTGGAGACGCTGGGCGGCGTCATGACCGTGATGATCCCGCGCAACACCACCATCCCCACGCAGAAAAAGGAGATCTTCTCCACGGCGGCGGACAACCAGCCGTCGGTGGAGGTGCACGTGCTCCAAGGCGAGCGGACCGAGGCGGCGCTCAACCGCACGCTCGGGAAGTTCAGCCTCGACGGCATCATGCCCGCGCCCCGCGGCGTGCCCCAGATCGAGGTGACCTTCGACATCGACGCCAACGGCATCCTCAACGTCAACGCCAAGGACACGGCCACGGGCAAGCAGCAGACGGTGACCATCAAGGAGGGCTCGGGTCTGGCGGAGAACGAGATCGAGCAGATGGTCAAGGAGGCCGAGGAGCACGAGGAAGAGGACAAGAAGAAGCGCGAGCAAATCGAGCGGCGCAACAAGCTCGACAACCTCTGTTACACGCTGGAAAAGACGGTCAACGACAACAAGGACAAGATCCCCGAGGAGGACCAGGAAAAGGTCCGCAGCGCCGTGGCCGATGCCCGTCGGGCGCTCGAGGGCAAGGACGACGACGAGGTCCAGGCCGCGACCGAGCGGCTCGAAAAGGAGGCTCATCGCGTGGCCAGCGTGATGTACGAAAAGGCCTCTGGCGGCCCGGGCGGCGGGCCTGATGCGGGCGCTGACGCGGGCGCCGACGCGGCGGGCTCGACGGGCGGTGACGACGGCAAGCCCGCGGGCAGCGCGGGCGGCAAGGCCGACGACGGCGTCATCGACGCCGAGTTCGAAGAGACGAACTAGCGCGGCAGATCCCAAGGGCGGGCGCTCGGGATGCTCGGGCGCCCGCCGCGGACGCGATCGTGGATGCAGAAGTTGCCATCGTCGGCGGAGGTCCGGCCGGCAGCGCCACGGCGCTGTTCCTGGCGGCGGCGGCTCCCGCTCTGCGCGAGCGCATCGCGGTCATCGACCAGGCCAGCTTTCCGCGGGACAAGATCTGCGCGGGGGCGCTGGGGGGCCGAGGCGATCGGCTGCTCGGCACGATCGGCGTGCGGGTTGAGGTGCCCAGTCTGCCCATTCGCGGCATGTCGGTGACGACGCAGCACGGCTCGCTTTCGGCGCGCCTGCCGAAGGGGCAGCCCATCGGGCGCGTGGTGCGGCGCATCGAGTTCGACCGGGCGCTGCTCGACGAGGTTCGCGGACGCGGCATCCGCGTCTACGAGGGCGTCAAGCTCGCCCGGCTGCGCCAGGGAGCGGCCCGCGTCGAGCTCGAGACCAGCCAAGGCCGGCTCGAGGTGGGGGCGGTGGTTGGAGCGGACGGCGTGGGCAGCGCGGTGCGACGCTGCATCGGCGCCCCGCGTGGCCACTACTACGCCCAAGCGGTCGAGGCATACGCACCAGCCCGCGGTGATGACGGCGCGGCCGATCAAATACACTTCGATCTCCGCGACCGAAGCTTGGTTGGCTACGGCTGGAACTTTCCCGCGCTCGGCTCGAACGGGCCCATGCGCAGCCACGGGCTGTACCGACTGGTCTCGGGCATGGGGCCGAGCGGTCCGCGCCCAGCTCTGGCCGATCACATGCGCCGCTACCTGGCCGAGCAGGGGATCGCCCCCGAGGCCGTGCGCTTGCGGCAGTATGCCGAGCGCGGACTGGCCGTGCACGAGCCCTGCGCTTCCGGGCGCGTCATCCTGGTGGGCGAGGCCGCGGGCATCTGCCCTACCCTGGGCGAAGGGATGGCCCAGGCGCTCGGCTACGGCGCGCTCGCAGGTCGCTATCTGGCCCGCCGCCTGACCAAGGGCGCCGCCGACTTCGCCGACTTTTCGCGGGTGATCGCCCGCTCCCTGCTCGGCCTGGAGCTGCGGATACGCTGCAGGGCGCTACCGTGGATCTACGGCCGATGGCGCAACCGCGCAGAGCGCTGCGTCAGCCGCTCGCAGGACCTGGCCGAGGTCGGCATGCACAACTTCGCAGGCCTGCGGTGCCCCCCGGGACCCGTGCTGCGCGCACTCGCTCACGTCCTGTGGGCAACATCGGGCGGCTGGTCGCGACCAAGCGACTAGCGGCGGACTGCCCGTTGCTGCTCACTCGGCGGGCGTCGTGGGCTCGGCCGTGGTGGCGTGGAAGAAGGCTGGCATCAGGTAGTGCACGTAGAAGTAGGCCACGCCAAAGGACTCGTCCACGCTCTTGGGCGGGATCACTGTCCAGGTCACCCGCCGCTCGTCGCCTAGGTCGATCTCCCCGATGGCGAGGTTGACGGTCTTGCGGTTCAAGGTCGGAAAGCGCAGCTCGAAGTCACCCGACCGCGTCTCCACCTTGGAGGCGTTGAGGTTGCCGGCCACGGCAATGGCCAGGTGACAGACCTTGCCCACGACGGGGTAGCGGTTCTTGGTGGGCTTGTCGTTCACCTTCCAGGTGATGTTATGTCCACCCGGCAATGCCCACTCGGGGATCTTGAGCACAACGGGCTCCTTGCCCACCTCCAGCCTGAGCACCGCTCCGGGGGTCGAGCCAAAGGTGCTCGAGATCTCCTTGGGGTTCGACATCAGGATCATCGGTCGGCCGCTGGACGGAGGCCTATCGGGAACCTCGGCAGCGGGCTGGGCTGCGGCGCCGCCAGCTCCCCCGCCCCCACCAGCTCCGCCCTCGGCCGCGGGCTCGGGCTCGGGCTCGGGCTCGGGCGCGGGCGCGGCCGTGGGGGGCGGCGCGACGGGCGGCTGCGCAATGGGTTGGTCTGCGCCACAGCCGGCCACGGCCACCCCGAAAGCACCTACCAAGCTCCACCATGCAAGGCACGACATCGGCTTCATGGGGCCACTACCTCCTTTGGGCTCGCGCAAGTTGCTCGTGCGTGAGCCCTTCGTGTGCGGAAATGTAGGATTTCGAGACGAAATTGGCAACTCCCTGCCTATGGAGGCGCACGAAGGCGCAGATTCGGCTCGCCGAGTTGTTGCTCGGACCGCGCTCCCGGTCGGCCGGCTTCGCGATCGGGCGGCCGCCCGCGGGCTCATGTTACGCGGTCGCCTCCGCAGCGTAGGCATCCAGCCCATGGGCGCGCATCATGGCCTCGACCAGCGCCAGCGGCTGGCCGAGCGCCCGCTCGTCCACCCTCTTGTCGTCCCTCTTGTTGTCAAAGCTCCGCTCGTCTGGGCGCACAACCTCGGGCAACACCCGCCCGAGCAGCAGGCGAAGGCTTCGGTCTCGCAGCGCCGTGACCAGCGGCTGCTCTCCGACCAGCAGATGGCCGTGAAGGCTGGCACGCCAGTAGAACGCCTCGGCGCTGCGCCCTGCCGCGCCTGCCGCATCGTGGCGCTCGGGACCGGCGAAGCGCTCGACCGCGCGGTGGAGCCACGTCGCTGCTAGGCGCGCCCAGTCGGTCGGGCTTCGCCACAGGGCGTCCTGGGCCACCCGCCTCTCCGTCCGCTCGCCGAGCGCTCGCAACCAGGGCACGAGCTCGGCGTGCTGCAGGGGCAACGGCGAGGCGAAAGCCTGCTCGGCCACCGCGCGCGTGAGCCCGTGCGCCTCGATGCCCGCGGCCAGGGTCCACAGCGCCTCGGGCAGATGGCGGTCGCTGCCGAGCTCGGCCACCTGCCGCGCCCAGTCGACGTAGCGCGCTCGCTCGGCGCTGTGGCTCGCCGTCAGCGGCACGCGGTCGGGCAGGATGTGGACGAAGACGCTCGGATCGAGATCGGCGCCCTTCTGGACCGTAGACGGGACCAAGGGCTCGCCTCCTGAGCCCGACGCGCTGGCAAAGGCGCAGGCGCACTCCGGTCGCACGGACACGCGAATGACCTCGCCATCGTCGACGAACACGCGCGGGTACAGCTGACAGCTGCGGGGCTTGGCCGTCGCGCCCCCCCGACGGTGGAGCAGGCAATCGAGATCCTCGCCGAGGTAGGCGCAGCGACCATCCACGCTGGCGACGCACAGCCCCTCGGCCGCCCGAGCGCGTCCCGCACCGCGCTCGGGCGAGAACACCTGCTCGGCATGCTCGCCCCCTTCGAGCACCTCGGGACAGAGCGCGCG
>CAYTYV010000107.1:12739-15342 GCA_964441055.1 uncultured Polyangiaceae bacterium
TCCGCTATCGATCTCGGGCACGCCGTGCGTGATGCGCGCCTTGAGCGCCTCCAGGGGCGCGAACAGGGTGGTGGGATAGATGCGGCAGCAGGTCCCGCTGCCATCGCAGGCAAAGCGGTAGCCCTCTAGCGGCTCGACCGGACGCTTGGCTAACGGCATCGGGCGACCGCCGAGCCCGGGATCGCCGTCCGATCCCGGCCTTTCGAGCGCTGGGTTGTCTGGCCCCCCCTCCCTACCCTCGACCAACCACTTGACCTCGGCCAAGCGGGAGAAGAAGGCCTGCAGGTGCTCGTGGCGCACGAGGCGACCGCGCTCGGCCGCCGCGGCTGCGATGCCGCCGAGCGAGCGCGTGCCGTCGGCGCAGCACAGAAGCGTCCATTCCCGGGGGCCGACCTTTGCCACCCGGCTGCCGCGGATATCGTGCAGGCTCACGCACGGCTCGCCGTCGATGACGTGCAGCCGCGCCGCCACGAGATCGGCCAGCCGAGGATGACGGAAGGGCAAGCCTGGCGATGACGGGCGGGAGGACATAGGGCGCGCCCGAGCGTAGCACGCAGTCCCCGGGGGGAGCGCGCATCGCCGTCGACGACGGCCTTGGTACCGAGCGAGCATCGATGACGATCCGACCGTGACCCCGCCGCCCGCTCGCGCTAGTGATCTGGATGTCGAAACATTGATGCAAACCGATCAAATTGGCCACGGAAAGACCCCTGCGGGGGTTCGGGGGCAGAGCAAGGAGCGCAGCGACGACCGGCGCCCCCATCGTCGAATCAATCCCAGCGCCCTCGGGCGGGCCGCGCTGGCGGCTCTCGCCCTTGCGGGCACGCTGCTCGTGGCCTTGCCGACCGCCGCCTACTGCCGCAGCACCACCTGCAGCGGCGTCTGTTTGCGCGACGAGGACGGCTGCAAGACCTCGGGCCACCCGCTGTACTGGGCGAGCCTATGCGTCGGCTTCAGCCTGCAGCGGGAAGGCACGGCACACATCCCCTTCGACGAGGTCGAGCGCGTGGTGGCCGAGTCCTTCGTCGCCTGGTCCGACCTCGATTGCGGCGGCGGGACCGCGTCGATCATGTTCCAGCAGCTCGCCTCCGTCGCCTGCCACAAGGCCGAGTACAATCCCGACGGGGCCAACGCCAACATCATCTTGTTCCAGGACAACCGCTGGGACTACAGCGGCATCGACAACAACCTGGCCAAGACCACGGTGAGCTACAATGCCGACACGGGACAGATCCTCGACGCCGACATCGAGCTGAACCACGCCTTCAACGAGTACACCACGGGCGACGAAGACGTCATCTACGACCTGCAGTCGATCCTGACCCACGAGATCGGACACCTGCTCGGCCTCGACCACACGCTCAACAGCTTTGCCACGATGTTCTCGGGCTACCAGGAGGGCTCGATCGAGCCGCGCACGCTCGACGACGACGACATCGCGGGCCTCTGCGCCATCTATCCGCCCGGCCGTCCGGGCGTGTGCGATTCCACGCCCCGCGGCGGGCTGGGCAACGAATGCAGCGCTGAACCGGTGGAGGACGACGGCTGCAGCACGGCAACCGCGGCGCCTCGGCACCGAGGCTGGCTCGCGGCTAGCGCGGCCGTGCTCGCCGCCGCGCTGCTCGCGCGGCGGCGGCGACGCACTCGGCACGGCTGATGACCAGCAGAGCCGCGCCAACGATCAGGATGTTCATCGGTCCTGCTCGCCGTCTTTGGCCGCTTGCCAGAGCTGCTCCAGCTCGTCGATGTCCCGCGCCGCGCCGCCCGGAAACCAGCCGCCCTGTCGCTCGACGCGCTGCTCGACCGCGGCAAAGCGCTCGGCAAACCGGTCCATCGCCCTGCGCAGCGACGCCTCGGCATCGACCTCCAGGTGGCGGGCTAGGTTGACCACGGCGTGCAGTAGGTCGCCGAGCTCCTCGGCCGCTCGCTCGCGGTCGCCCTGGGCGATGGCCTGGTCCAGCTCGCCGAGCTCCTCGTCGATCTTGGCGCGCGGACCTGTGGCATCCGGCCAGTCGAAGCCCACGTGGGCGACCTTCTCCCCCGTCCGCTGCGCGCGCGTGAGCGCCGACAGGCTCCCCGGGACCCCCGCCAGCACGCCCTCCCCCTTGCCGCGGCGCTGCCGCTCGTCCGCCTTGATTCGCTCCCAGTTCTGCAGCACCTGGGCCGAGCCGTCGACCTCGGCCTCGCCGAAGACGTGGGGATGGCGCCGCACCAGCTTGCGCACGACGGCGGCGATCACGTCGTCGGGACCGAAGGCGCCGTCCCGCCGCCCTAGCTCCGCGAGGAAGACCACGTGCATGGCCACGTCGCCGAGCTCCTGCTCGAGCGCCTCGAGATCGCCCGCGTCGATGGCATCGGCCACTTCGCAAGCCTCCTCGACGAAGTGGCGCCGCAGCGAGCCGTAGTCCTGCTCGCGGTCCCAGGGGCAGCCGTCGGGCGCCAGCAGGCGCCGCACCAGGGCGACGAGGCTTGGAAAGCTGCGGCCGTCTTGCTCGGCCAGCGGAGGGGGATGGACCAGGGGAAAGGGGCGAGGCACGGCGGGATGGATCCGAAAAGGGGGAGCGCTCGATCGAACGAGGAGCGGGCGGGCTGCTGCTTGCTCG
>CAYTYV010000108.1:0-15271 GCA_964441055.1 uncultured Polyangiaceae bacterium
CGATCCGAAAGTGCGGGTATCTACGCTCGCGTTCTCCTCGGGCATGTCCGCAATCGGTTCGACGCTCCTCGCTATCTGCAGCGCTGGGGACACACTCATCATGGGTGACGTTGTCTACGGCGCCACGGAGCACCTCGCCGAAACCGTACTTCCCCGTCTAGGAATCCGCGTGGTGCGGTTCGACACTGTGATAATGCCATGGCTATCGCGCGCTACCTGGATAGGCACCCGAAGGTTGAACGTGTGAGGTATCCTGGCTTGCCAGCAGATCGCTACCGCCAGCCGGCCAAGCAACAGATGAGGAACTACGGGGGCATCGAGGATGTTGACGACCTGATCCACGCGCTCGATGACGCACTCGCTCAAGTGTGAGCTGCCTATTCTCGGCGATGGTCTCGACACGATATCCAAACATGCATCTACTTCGTCGACTTCGACCGCTACGTGCACTTCAGGTGGAGGTGACGAGTCGCTGTACCCGAACCTGCCGCATTGGTCCTCGCGCCGCCATGGCAGAACGTTGGATCGACGGCGATCTCTCGAGCTCCGTTTGGCGGAAGCTCGCGCTGGACCTCACGCTGGCCACGCACGTACATCTCCAGGGCTGGGGCGAGCCGCTGCTGCACCCAGACCTGCCCGCCTTGGTCCACGACGCACGTGCTGCCGGGTGCTCGGTAGGCATTACCACCAATGGCGATCTCTTGGGCTCTGCCGTGGACTGGATCTTGGCGGCCAAAGTAGATCTCCTGACGGTATCCGTCGCTGGCGACGTCACCACTCACGCCTGGCTACGAGGAGGCTCGCGGCTCTCTGAGCTCTGGTCGACGCTGGCCGCCTTGATGAGACATCGTGGGCACAGACGAAAGCCCCGCGTGCAAGTAAGCTATTTGCTGACCCACGCCAATGCCAAGCAGCTGCCGACCGTGGCACAGGCCGCGTCGCGGGCAGGAGCTGATGAGCTTTTCGTAACGCACCTCGACTGCACTCCCTCGTCCGAGTTGCTGGCGGCGACGGCTTTTACGCCCGAAGGGCTGCGAGCGGGTGTGACCGAAGCCGTGTTGACTGCCGAGGTAGCTGCCCGGCGCTTGCACCTCGCCTTCCGCGGTCCGCCTCTTCAGAGCGAGGAGGTGTTGGTTTGTGCCCTCAACCCTCTACGATTCGCCTTTGTGGGTTGGGACGGCCGCGTGGGCCCCTGCGTCAACCTCTTGCTGCCCATCGCCGGACCGATATCGAGATGGACGAACGGGGGCTGCGCGGCCGTCCAGCCCGTGTGCTACGGCCACCTGCAGCATGCTTTTCTTCACGATATCCTTCGCACAGAGACTCATCGTGCGTTTTGCGCCCCGTTTGCCGCTCGTCTGGCAGCAGAGCGCCGCTTTTTCGACCGGCTGGGTGATCTGTCGAGTGCCCAGGCCTTGCGTCGCATTGAGGTATCCGATCACGAACGATCCGAGGAGCTCGCCGAGCATCCCCTGCCTCCGGCCTGTTCCGGATGTCACAAGGCCGTGGGATGGTAACCGCCCTTGATGCGACTCGTACGCTTCTATCCACAAACCGAGCCGAGTCCTCTCGAGACTGGTTCCCACTACAATCCGGCGGAAAGCAGGACGGCGCCCACCGTGGCGCCCACGGCGAGGTTGACCACCTTGACGACAATGAATGCCCACTTGGACGTCGCCAGCAGCGGCAGCATGCCGTGGCCGTCCTGCACCACCGGCTCGCCGCCAGTACGCTGAGCGGCACGATCCCCTTGGAGAACATCGTCACGAAGGCCAGATGCGGCCCCGACTCGGGCATGAGTCCGATCAGAGAAGCGATGACGAGTACTCCCCAATGATGCGTGGTGACGACCGAAGTCAGATCCACGAAATGTCCCAGCGCCGCCAGAGTTCCGAGCAACGCCAATGTCCACAAGAAAACACGCGGCACGTGGCGGAGCGCGACGTGGCGCCAAAGATGCTCCTGAAGAAAGTGCTCCGGAACAGTCGCGGAGACGAACAGTCCGACCGCCACCACGGCGAGCAAAGTGATCCGCTCCCATCCCCACTCACTTGGACCCAGCTGGCTCGTCAGTGTCGCAAACGCCACGAGCACCAAGCCTAGCACCAGCGTGCCACGGTGCGCGCTGGGCGGCCGCCATTGGGCGAGGATATCGCCCCGAGGAAAGCACCGACACATACCCTCCTCGTGCATCTCCAGAGAGCAGCATGACTCCGCTCTAGTGCGCAGCCTTGCGGGCATGAGCCGATCCGCCATCCACCCTGCCAGCACGCCGAGAGCGGCGAGGCCCAGAGTCATCAGCAGCGCTGTGCGTGGAAACAACGCGAGCATCACGAACATCTCGTCGCCGCTCGTGGCGATCATGGCGGCCACGAGTGCGCCCAGGGCCACCTTGCGGTGAGCGTAGAGCGCCACCACGGCGTACGCGCCAAGGTAGCCGTCCCGTGGCATTCGTACGGCACGGGAATCACGGCTTCGAAGCGCGCGTCGAGCCAACAACACCACCTGGAACGCTCGCATTCCTAGCGCGCGGTGTGGGGAATGCGACCCTTGCGCACCATCTGGTGCAGATCGCGATGGGAGGCCGATACCAGCCGGAATGCGCAGCTCCTCTAGCCCGCTTCATTCACGACGGCACGGGTCGAGGGCGTTCGAGCGCCGATTGCGGATGAGCGAAGCGCGTGGGGCGGGGCGTAGGGGCTCGGGAGGGGGCCGCGTGCGCGTGCCCGTGCGGGTTTGGTTGGGGGGGGTGGCGCACGTGGGCCTTTGCGCATCGGCATGCGCGCCCCAATGGCGTGGCGCGGCGCCGACTACGTGTCCGGGGCGGGGCAGAGCCGCGCGGCCACGGCGCGGAAGGTGGCGGCCAGCGGGAAGACAGCGGGCAACCGCACCCAGATACGCCGGACGGACTGCGCGACGAGGGCGGCCACCTTGAGCAGGCGCAGGCGCAGGGGATCGGCCTGGCAGCGGCACAGCGCAGAGCCGACGGCCGCGAGGTGGTCTCGCAGCGTGTGCATCAAGCGATAGGCCGCCGCGAGTAGCAGCAGCCGGGAAAAGTTGGCGCGAAAGCGCGTGCAGCTGAGCCGGTCGGCGTGCAGGGCGTTTTTTAGGTCCTTGATATGGTTCTCACACTGGCCTTGGGCGCAGTACGTCTCGTACAGCTCGTCGCGGCTCATGGTCCGGAACGAGGTGACGACGAAGCGTGGATTCGAGCCCGTGCTCATGTGCTCGGCCTTGAGGATGACGCGTCGTCGCCGGCGCCAGGTCTTCGCCGCGTAGAAGAAGTGGCTGAAGATGCGGTCGCGCTGTCCGGTGGCGGTGTACTGCTGCTTGGGCTGCCGGAGCCACGGGCGGGCCAGGCGCTCCGACACCGGATTCCGTGCGATGCTGATAAGGTAGTCGAGCGAGCCGAGGTCGCGACCGAGCCGTTCGAGCCGCTCGAACAACCGGGGCATGGCGAAGCCGCTGTCGGCGCGCACGATGATGTGCGCGCGCGTGCAACGTCGCCGAATGGCGCGGATGAGCCGTTCCAGCACGCCGCCCGCGCCAGGGCTCGAGTGCGTGTTGCCCGGTCGCAACGGGGCCGTGACCAGTGCGCCGTCCTCGTCGAAGACCAGCGGCGGGTGGTAGATGTAGTGATCATAGTAGCCGTATTCCCACTATTTCCGCATTTCTGCGCGCAGTAGCTCAGACGAGTCACGGCCCCGGTCGTGAATGATCCGGGCTAGCGCACCGTTTTGCAGCGGCAACGGCGGTGGGACGGAATGTGCTCGAACTGATTGCTATGACCCCTCGGACTGCTCGCCCACCATCCCGCTTCACTTGGTTTCCTTCGTTCGGCGGTACCGCCCTTGCGGACGGGGACGACGAGCTCTCCCAGGTCCCTGGACGAGCCTTGCCATGCGTGCCTGCTCTTCGACCCCGGCAGAACCGCCGGTTCCGAACCCGTTCGGGCCTGGCCTGGGCTGCCGCTCTCCCCTCGAGGTTGAGCTTGCCCTTCTCAGCTCAGCTCGAGCAGAGTAGCGACGTTGACTACGATATCGGCGAGGCCGCCTACTCGCCCGCGCGCACCAGCGGCGGATGGGCGAAGAGATCGAGCATCCCCTCGTCAACCTCGTCGCCCACGAGCAGGCGGTAGCGCACCTGCCGCTCCGACCAATCCGGCGCGGCGGGGTTGAACTGGGGCGCGATGATGCCCGCGACCACGTCGCCCAGGCCTAGGCCGCCGATGCGACGGCCGTCGTGCCAAGGACTGTCGCCCCAGAGGGTGCCCAAGGGGGCGAACAGCGCCTGGTTGCCATCGTTGCGCAGCGGGCTGAAGGCGAGCGAGGTCCGCTCGGTCACGCGATGGGCGATCGCGATGGTGGTGCCATCGGCGCAGCCATAGGCGACCCAGCCGTCGGCCGACTGGCCGTTCCAGCTCTCCTGACCGCGGCGTGCGGGCCGCGTGCGGATCGTGCCGCCAAAGCTGCGCCAAGTGATGGTATCGACCTCGCCCGCACACGATAGCGGCGACAGGGCCACGCTCTCGGCTAGCTCGGGCTCGCTCGCCTCGCCCATCTGCGCCCGGACGGCGATGACCGTGGCATCGAGGCCGTCGTAGCGCGCCACGGTGTGCTCCAGCGTTCCCGCGCCGTCGCAGAAGCCGAGGGCGTAGCCCAGTCGCTTGCGCGCGCGCACCGAGCGGGCATCCACCTCGGCAGCGCCCTCCTGGTCCAGCGTTGCATCCGAGCGCACGCCGTCGCACTCGGTAAAGGGCAGCGCGAGCGGCAAGGTCGCGTCCAGATCGCCCGCGGCAATGCCCCCGGTGGCGGCATAGGGCACGGCCAAGTCGTAGCTCCACGTGAGCTCCTTGTGCTCCCCGGCCGCAAAGGACAGCACGACCGAGGCCATCAGGGTCACCGGGTCGCCGCCCGGGTCCACGACGTCCACGCACAGCGGAAGCTCGCTGCCGTCCTCGGCGATGACCAGCCCGTCCGGACCGTCGTAGTCGGCCGCGGCGACTTCGACGGGGATCTCCACCAGCGCCGACCCCGCCGAGCTCCGAGCGTGGACCAGCTCGATGCTGCCCGCCGCCACGGGCTCGAGCGCCTCGGCGGCGGCCAGCGCTGCGTCCGCCTCTTGCTCGGCCTGCTGGGCCCAGCTCCGCGCCGCTGAGGCCCGATCCGGGTGGAGGTAGGGCGAGGCCAGGCCGAAGTGGGTGGTCGACAGGGTCAAGAGCCTCGTCTCCAAGGCCTGCTCGAGCAAGCCCTCGACGGTGGCGTCCTCGGCCGCCAGCGCCTCGGCCCAGGCGGCCTTCTCGCGGGCGCGCGCCACGGCCGTGGCGATTTCGTGGTTGATGTCCTTTTCCGCCCAGGACTGGAAGCCGTCGCCCACCCCATCGGCTTGATCGCCGTAGAGCTCGATGGCCGCCACGGGCTCGTGCGCATCGAGGTAGTCCTGAACGGTGGTGTATCGCACGAAGGGAAGATCGGCGATGGCGGCGAGCTCGCCGTCAAAGCCCAGCCACGACTCCGAGTCGGCATCGAAGTGCACCAAGAGCAAGGTGTCGCCCGGGATGGTGTCGGCGATCTGCTGGACCCAACCGCGCAAGCCGCCGTGATCGAGCACGTCGGCGTGGTGGTAGGCGGGCACCAGCACCATCTCGTCGTCGCCATCTTGCAGCGTCACCGGGTTGTACAGCGCCGCGCCCTCGAGCGCTTCGTCCAGCGGAGCTCCCGTGAACGGCGACATGGAGTTGAACAAGGTGATCCACTCGATGCCGAGCTCGCGATACCAGCCCACGTGGTCAGGGCTGAACATGCACTCCTGGGGCTGGACGCCCGGATCGACCTCGCCAAAGGCGGCGGTCAAGCTGTCTACGCCGCGCACCACCGACTGCTCGAACTCGGCATAGGGCTGCGAGGCCACCGCGCCGTTGTTCCACGACATGATGCGCACGCCGTCGATGCCCTCGGCAACGCGGGCCGCAATGCCGTCGATGATGTCGGGCGCATCTGAGGCGAGCCAGCCGTCGAGCGTGAAGTAGCTGTCCATGTCCCAGTCGGCGCTCACCGCGGGGTATTCGCCGAGCCACTCCAGCGTGTTGCGCACGACATCGATGTCCAGTCCATAGCCATCGTCGTCGGGCGTGTCGCCGCGATAGGAATGGTAAAGGCTGGTGTGAAAGGACAAGGCCAGGTACACCGTACCGCCTGCCGGGGCCGGGGGCGGTTCTCCCTGCCCGCGCTGAAGCGCATAGACCTCGCCGTCTTGCATGAGCGCGTAGCGCGGGCCCAGGGCCGCGACCGCGCCCTCGCCCGCCTGGCTCCAGCCGCTCGGCTCGTAGCGCCACAGCCCGCGCGTGCCCGAGGCCACCGATAGACCGCCGGAAAAGCTGCTGACGGCCACGGCATCGGCCGGCCCGCCGAGCGCGGCCCAGCGGCCATCGGTACCGCGACGGAAAAGGCCCCCGTCCATGGCCGAGACGTAGACCAGGCCGTCGCTGCCCACCGTCACGCCACTGAGCGCTTGCGCGGACAGGTCGGCCGTGGCGTTGCGCCAGGTGGCGCCGTCGTCGCCGCTCAAGTAGGCGCCGCCCGCCACCAAGCTCGTGTACTGCGGCGGCAGAATGCTGCCCGGGGATTGCGAGACCGCGTAGAGGCTCGAGCCGCGTGCCTCGGCGCCAGTGAACAGAAGGTTGAAGCGGCCTGGCTCGTCGGCGGCCGAGGCGTCCTCCTGCTCCCAGCTCAAGCCCGCGTCCGCACTGCGGCACAGCGCCCCAGGCGCGGCCAGCAGCACCCGATCGGGCCGCTGGGCATCAACGGCGAGCTCGAAGGGCACGAGCTTGGCGCGCGGCTGGATGAACGCCGCCAGGATGTCGTGCGGCGACAGGGTCTCGAGCGGCTCGAAGGACTGGCCGCCGTCTGCGCTGCGGAAAAGGCCCTTTCCCCAGACGTAGGCCGCAAGCACGACAGGGTCGCTCGGCAGCGCTGCGAGCGCGTTCACCCAGCCGCGGGGCAGGCCCTGGGCTGTGAGCGCCGTCCAGCTCGATCCCCCGTCGTCCGAGCGGGAGAGTTGCCCTGCCGACGCTGCGTAGAGCCGATCGTCCGCCTCGGCCAGCGCCTGTCCGGGCCCGTCGAGCTGTCCGACGGCCTGCCAGTGGTACGGCGGGTAGTAGACCGACCCGTCGCCCTCATCGCAGCCCGCGGCGCAGAGGCTGGCGGCCACCGCGATGACGGCTCCCCCCCGCCAGCGGCGGGCGTGCGCCCTAGGGGCAACCGGGCCCAGCAGTCGCTCGGTCGGCCGCCGCCGCCCATCTTCGCTCACCTTGTGTCCGCCAATTGGGACTCTTGCTGCCATGTCCTGCTCCAGCCATTGGTCCCCCTTGCCTAGACCCGTTGGCCCGTGGGGTCCCCCTCGCCTCGGCCCGCGAGCCCATTAGAGCATAGTCGGATGGCGGGGCGGCTCCGAAGGGGGAATCGACCACGCCTTCCGTCCTTCGGAGACATCGGCGTTGAATGTGCTACCTTGTCACGGCAACGTGACGCTGACGTGACAGGAGAGTGACACCATGAATCGCCTCGCGCCCGTCGCCTTCGCGGCAGGGCTGCTCCTCGCGGGGGGATCCGCATGGGCAGGAGGCCCTGGCAGCGCCCACTACGGTCGAGGCACGGCCAACACCTTCTGGTTCATGCACATCGCGGACTCGCACATCGGCGCGACCCCGATCGAGGGACCGAACGCCTCGGAGCACCTCGAGGTGGCCCTGAACGACGCGGTTGAGGTCATCCAGCCAGCCTTCGTGGTCAACACGGGCGACGTCTGTGACGGCTCGCTCGGGCTCATTCCAGCCTCGGGGCAAAGCCAGCAGGAGTGGGACGAGTACGCCGCGATCTTCACTGGCGCGGGCATGACGCCGGACTTCTACTTCGACCTGCCCGGCAACCACGACGGCTATGGCGACGAAGGCATGACCTTCTACCTGGCCAACTCGCTGCTGGGCCAGACCCACGACCGGCTGTACACCTGGTGGTCGGTGGACATGCCCAAGGGCGAGTACTTCTTCTTCGGCCTGAACAGCGCGGGCGATGGCAGCCCGCCCTTCGTCGAAGACCCGGAGATCACGGACGACGAGCTCGACGCGCTGGAATCGGCGCTGGACGAGCACGCCGCTGCAGAGCTGATCTTCACCCTGGGCCACCACCGCTTGGACGAGCCCGATGGCGGCGCGGCGTTGGTCGACCTGCTGCAAGCCCACGAGGTGGGCTACTACCTGCACGGCCACAAGCACGACTACGAGGAGTACCTCGAGGACGAGGGCACGGTGGTAGTCAACGAGGTCGACTCGCTCGGCAAGGCCAACCACGAAAACCTCGCCGTGGGCGTCATCGACCACAACGCGCTGAGCTATCGCGCCACCGACGTCGTCGATCCCTGGCCCCTGGTGATCATCTCCGCGCCCGTCTCCGCCAGCCTGCGCGACCACCCGGACGAGGCCCATCCCTATGCCTACGAGGTGTGCAAGGACCGCCCCGACAACCCCGTGCGCGCCCTCATCTTCAGCGACGAGCCGCCCGCGCAGGTGACCGTGGACATCGGCGGCGTCGTGCAGGGCGAGCTCTCGCTCGTGTCCCCGTGGACCGCGCTGTGGCAAGCCGAGCTCGACACCTCGTCGCTCGGCGACGGCCCCCACGAGATCACCGTGACCGCGGTGGTGGGAAACTCCATCGTGCAGGACTGGGTCACCACCAACTTCGTGGTGGGCCCCTGCGATCCGCTGCCCGACGAGGGCGATCCGGCGGCGGGCGGCGGCGGAAGCGGCAGCGGCGCGGCAGGCGGCAGCGCGGGCTCGGCGGGAAGCGGCGGATTCACGGGCCAGGGCGGCGGCGCGGCGAGCGGTGGCGCGGCAGGCGGCGCGGACCTAGACGAGGGCATTCTGCCGCTCGACGACGCGGGCGCTTGCAGCTGCCGCATCGGCGGGCCCGCGCCAGCGGATGGAGGCGGCACGCGGACGTGGTGGGCATGGCTGGCGCTGGCGGCGCTGGCGCGCAAGCGCAGGACCGCCTGCGGGGCGCGGTAGCGGGCCCGGGCGCGCGGCGGCCTTGGTCACTCACGGGGCGGCAAGCGGCGCCGTCGGCCAGCCCAGCCGAGCGCCAGCCAGGCGAGAAGCAGAGCCGAGCTGCGCCCAGGCGTTCGGCCGGGTATCGCATAGCCGCAACCCGAGTCGCCGTCGGCGCCAATGGTACTGGCGTCCACGCAGTCGCCGTTCGAATCACAGCGGTAGCCGTCCACGCAATCCGCGGTGGACTGGCACCTGCTGACGCACTGACCATCGTCGGTACAGCGGTAGGGGCTACAGTCGGTGGGCGTACCATCGGCCGCAACGATGATGTGGCCCTCGCACACCGACATGGGCACGCAGGTATTCTGCAGGGTGTTGCAGACGTGGTCTTCGCTGCAGTGCTCGTCGGAGCTGCAAAAGCTCATACAGGCGCCTGCATCACATGCGTAGGGCTCACAATCCTCGGTGCTGGCATCGGGACAGCCTCCAAGACCATCGCAATAGGATGCAGCGTTGGCCACGTCATTGCCGATGCACGAGGGCGGCTCACACTCGACGGTATTCGGCGCGAAGAGTCGACAGCCCCCGTCTCCATCGCACTTGCCATCCGGACCGCACGAGCTCGCGTCGTCGGGATCGGGGCACTCGTGCTCAGGATCCAAACCCGCGGGGATCGGCGCACACGTGCCATTTGCGCTTCCAGTCTTCCCTTCCGTGCAGGCCTCGCACTCCCCATCACAAGCGTTGTTGCAGCAGACCCCGTCCACGCAGTAACGGCTCAGGCAGTCATCCGCATCGTCACAGGAGTCGCCATCGGCATGACTCCATAGGAAGACGTACGCTGATCCAGAATGGTCTCCGTTGTCGTCATTTTCCCTGGCGCCGACCAGAGCCGTCTCGTTGTTCAAGGATACGGCGCGGCCGAAGTAGTCATTGGCTTCGCCGTCGCTCGCCGTCAGCTTGCCTTGCTGCGACCAGTTTGCCGCGCTTCTCACCAGTACGTACGCGGCACCGGACTCTTCGCCAGCGCCGTCGTTCCCGTCGGCGCCAACCAAAGCCCACTCGCCGCTCAGACTCACCGCAGTGCCGAAGTAGTCATCCGCTTCACGGTCGCTTGCCGTCAGCTTGCTCTGCTGCAGCCAGCTCGCGGCATTGCGAACGAACACGTACGCTGAGCCCGCAAAGCCGTCGGCCCAAGGGGCGCCGACCAGAGCCACGTCGCCAGCAAGGCTCACCGCTAGGCCGAAGTCATCATTGGCCTCGCCATCGCTCGCCGTGAGCTTGGTCCGCTGCGACCACGTCGTGCCGACTCGCTCGAACAGATATGCTGAGCCCGACCACTCGCCGTTGTCGTCATCCCCTTCAGCACCAACCAGGGCCATGTCGCCGCTTAGGCTTACTGCAATGCCGAAATGGTCGCCCGACGCTCGGTCTTCCGCGGTCAGCTTGCCCTGCTGCGTCCAGCTCGCAGCGCTGCGAACGAACACGTATGTGGAGCCACTGTCGTCGTTTGTCGAGGCACCGACCAGAGCGCTCTCGCCACTCAAGCTCACCGCGATGCCGAACTGATCGTCCGGCACACCGTCGCTCGCAGTCAGCTTCTGCTCCTGAGTCCACCCGCTCCCACTGGCAACGAACACGTACGCCCAGCCCGGCACGTCGCTGAGGTCGGGGTCGCCGGGGGCGCCGATCAGAGCCCTCCCGTCGTTCAGGCTCACCGCAGCACCGAATTGCTCGTTTGGCGCGCCATCGCTCGCTAGGAGCTTGGACAGTTCGCCCCACACGAGTGGATCCACTTCGATGGGATAGACCGCCCCCCGATCGTCCACCACGATCCGCAAACGCTCTTGCCGAAGCTCCATTTGAGCCGCCAACGCCAGGCCGCGGGCGTCCCAGGCCCAGAGGTCGCTGTAGCGAGCTGCCAAAGCCCCATCCGCCCGACGCAGCTCGAGCAGCCGACCCTCGTTGCCAAGCACGGCCTCCAGATTCCCTGACAGCTCCAGCTCGAAGACCAGCGCGCCCCTGCCACAAGGCGCCGCCTCGACGGTGAACCCCTGCTCCAGGCCCAGCGGGCCATTGAGGTACCACTCCTCGAGCCCTGCGCCATGGTCGAGGCTAGCTCGATGGCCGCGCGAGGCGTCGAGCGCGGTCGGTCGCCCCGACGAGACCGGCTCGAGCCCGCCCGCGCGCCCGACGCGCGCCAGACGAAGCCCGAGCGACCAGTCCGCCCCCCGCACTGTCGCGCCTCGTCGGCCGATCTCCACGTCGAAGCCCTGGGCCGGGTTGCGGGCGCGGAGTTGCCCGCCGCTCCCTTGCGCGAACGCGTAGGCCGCCCCAGCCTGCTCTTGCCGCGACCGGATGAACGCCGCCCGGCGCGCGGCGGCCTCGCGGTCTAGCGCCATCGTAGGCCAGCTCTCTCCCGCACCGAGCGCGCTTGCGTCGGACTGGCCGCAGCCCGCGACGAGCGCCAGAAGCACCGCCCCGCCTGCAAGCGTCGCCGCTCCGCGCACACCCGCTTCGACCCACCAAACCATCAACCTCACCTCGCCCTCTCGGCGCCTCTCGAGGCTACCACGGACGCTGGAAGGATCCTCCCGGCAAGGGGGACGTCCGGCATGCGCGCGGCGCCGAGAGCGTATATGATGCTCGGCATGGATCGTCCGCCAGGCAGCGCCAACCCACCGAGGGGACCGCGGACAGGATCGCGCCTCCCCTCGACCACCGTACCCGGCGCTGGGCCCACCCCCGGCTCGGAGCACCTGCCCTCGCCGCCCGCAGGCGGTGCGTCACCCGGTACCACCGCTCCCGGCGTGGGCGAGCCCGTGGATCCTCCGCCCAAGGATGATCCCGCCGCGGGCTGGCGCAGCGGATCGACCGCACCCGGCTTGGGCGGCCTCGACGATCGCGAGCGCTTGCCAGCCGAGCCCAAAAAAGGCGCGTCCGCGGGCGGCGCCGAGCCGACCGCTGCGCAGCCAGAAGGCCAAGAGGCTGGCGCAAAAACGGAAAAGGAGCCGGAGGCGGAACGACGACCGGCGGGCGCCACCCTACCCGGTGGTGTCCAAGGCGACAGCCCCGCCCCGAGTCCCGACGGCGAGCCCCCTCCGTCCAGCGAGGAGCCGATAACCGTGCGGCGGCCCGCGGGCCCGACCCTCCCCGGCGGCACCCAGGTCGCTGGCGAAGGCCAAGCTCAGGAGGGCGAGCCCGCGCTCGCTGCCTTGGGCGAGGTGAAGCTGTCGATGAACACGGTCGTCGGACACGCCGCGCCGCATGCAGCGCCCGCAGCCGGCCAGCCCGTTATGACCGGACCAAGACCGGGTGCCGAGCCACAGAAGCCCGCCGTAGCCGCGCCAGGCCACGGCACGCCAGCCGCAGGTGCTCTGCGGGCCCAAGGCACGATGGTCGGTGGGTTCGAGACGGGGGACTCCGAGGCGCAGCCGATCGGGGCGACCGAAGCTGCCGCGACCACCGACCCCCTGGCCGCCACGCCGGGCACGGGCCGGGCCAAGCCCACCGTCGTGGGGGGCTTTGAGACGGCCCCCCCACGAACCGAGCCCGAGACGGCCGAGCCTCCCGCAGGCCCGACGGCCTTCGCCGCCGTGTCGAGGACCGACGTGATGGCCGAGGACGAGCCCCAGCCGGAGGCGGCTCCGGCCCCGGCCTTCGACCTGTACTCCCCGGGGACGCCGCTCGCACAGCAAGATCTGCAGACCGCCTTGGGCCCTGCGGCGGCCCCAGGCGCCGCCCCCGTGGCAGTCCAGGCTCCCACCGTGGGGATGGGACCGGCGGCGTTGGGCTCGGCCCTTGGCCCGGCCGAGATCGCTGCCGCGCCCCAGGGTGCATTGCCGCAGCCGGTCCCCCAGCCGCAGCTCGGCAGCCCCGCGGTCGTCCAGCCGCAAGCGCTGACGTCCATTCGCATGAGCCCTTGGGTCTACCAGCTCGGCCTGTACCTAATGGTGGTCGCATCCGCGGTCACGGCGGCGGTCACGACCAAGCTTCTGCCGTTGGCGCTCGGCTGCTGGTTGCCTCTGGCCGCGGCCGCCGTCCTGTGGCTCGTCTTCGTCTACCGGATGTGGAGCGCCATCCAGGATGGCCAAGCCCGCATCTCGCCAGGGCGGGCCGTGGGTCTGCTGTTCGTGCCGCTACTCAACATCTACTGGATCTTCCGCGTGCTGCCCGGCTACGCCACCGAGTACAACGCCTACCTCGGGCGCCACGGAAGCGCGGCGCCGCCGCTTTCGCGAGGGCTCATCCTGGCCGCCATGCTGGTGCCGGTCGCGAACGTGGTCCTTTGGTGGATCGTCATCGGACGCATCTGCCGAGCGGTCAACGCCCTCGATCCCGGGCCGCAATAGGGGCCCGCTCAACCACGCTCGCCCGTCATTTCCCGCGCGACGGCTTGGGCTGCGCTTCGGCGCGCTTGCGGTACACCTCGGCGAGCGGCGTGCCGCCATGCAGAAGTTGCTCGGCCTTGACGATCTCGTCGTCGACAATCGCCTCGAGCAGGCCCTGCGGCCTGGCACCGCGCACGCCCCTTCCGTTGATGAACAGCGTCGGGGTGCTGCGGGCGCCCACCTCCTGGGCCAGCCGATCATCGGCCAGGACCTCCTTTTTCAGCGCGGGATCGGCCAGATCCGCGTTGAACTGATCCACGTCCAGGCCCAGCTCGCCCGCGTGCTCGGCCAGATCGGGCGTCCTCAGCCGATCGCGATGCTGAAGCAGCCTTAGATGCATGGGCCAAGCCTCGCCCTGTCGGCGCGCGGCCTGCACGGCGAGGGCCGCGCCCAGGGCGCGTCGGTGGCGCGGCAGCGGGTGGTGCTTGATGACCAAACGGAGATCGTCGCCGTATTTCTCGGCCATCGGCTCGAGGCTAGCGCTGACCCGCGCGCAGTAGGGGCATTGGTAGTCGATGAATACCACCAGGGTAACCTTGGCCAGCTCCGGCCCCTTGCTCGGATTCCAGGGCTCGACCTTCACATAGGCCGGATCCAGCGGTGGTCGGGGCTTGCGCCTGCGGCGACGCCGCTTGGCGTAGTAGTAGCCTCCGGCAAAGCCCCCGCCACCGCCGACGAGCAACCCGGCGCCCAGGGCCAAGAGGACTCGGCGGCGCGTCGGCCCTGGCGCCTTTTCAAGCTCTGCAGCGGCGTCCTCGGCGGGCTCGGCTGCCGCTTCGGGCTCTAGGCCCTCGGCCTCCTCGGCCGCGCTGGCCTGCTCGTCGTCGATCGTCGGCGTCGGTCCGGTAGCTCGTTTTTCGCCCACCGCGGGTCTCCTCATCGACGCGCGCCTACTTCGACCAGGCGAACCGTACCTGCCGCGTCTTGCCGTCGGGCTCGATGCGAAGGGCGTGCACTCCGGTCTTGGTGCTCAGAAGCAGCACGGCGAAGCCGGGGCGGGACAGCACGCGCAGGTCGCGCAAGGTGCTCACCGCCTGGACTCGACCGCCTTCGAGCAGGTTGTCGTAAAGCACCACGTCGGGCGCGGCGCCGATCTCAGCGGCGGGGGCGGCCCGCGATCGCCCGCCGCCCCGCTCGCCAGCGCCCCACACCACCAGCAGCTTGCCGTCCAGATCGGCAACGTCCAGCTGGGAGCCGGGCACCAGCGCGGGCTCGCCCTTGAGCATCTTCTCAACGGTGGTGACCTGGCTGCGGCAAGATGCTGGCGTGCAGCGATGGTGAGCGATGCGGGTGTGGACGGCACTCATGTGGGGCGCGCTCACCACCGCCGCAACCGTGGCCTCGGCGCCCTGGCAGCCGAGCTTGCCGCCTGTCTGGTTGAGCTTGACCGGCTTGGTCCAGCGCTCGTCGATGAGGAAGCTCAGGAACTGGACACGGCCGTCGTCGACTCGAAGCACGGTGGCCTTGGCCGACTGGCAGCCGGAAAAGCGCACGCCCTCGGGCCCCTGCTGCGCCTCGGTCCCGGGCAGCCGTCCCACGGGCACCAGCGGGCCCATGGCCGGCCCGGTCGGCCGCACCTCGGCGGCGAACAGCCACAGCTCGTCGAAGCGGTTGGTGCCGCGCAGCACTAGCTGGCCCCACAGTAAATGCGCGTTCGACAGCGGGTCTTTCAGCTCCAGCTTGCTCTGGGGCACCGTCACCGGATAGGGCACCGCGCGCTTGCCCTGGTCGCGGACGAGCCCGAGCCGTCGGGTCACGTCGTTCCAGGCCAGCACCGTGGCAACGCCGTCAGCCGTGACGTGCCCGCCGCGGCATTCGGCCTGGGCTACGAGCCGGC
>CAYTYV010000109.1:0-15219 GCA_964441055.1 uncultured Polyangiaceae bacterium
GCGGACACCTCGGAGTTGGCCTGGGTGAAGCGGAAGATGTTGTCGATGAAGAGCAGCACATCCTGCCCCTCCTCGTCGCGGAAGTACTCGGCGGCGGTCAGGGCGCTCAGGCCCACCCGCGCGCGAGCCCCGGGGGGCTCGTTCATCTGGCCGTAGATGAGCGCGGTCTTGGACAGCACCGACGAGCCGTCCTGGAGCTTGGATTCCATCATCTCCAGGTACAGGTCGTTGCCCTCACGGGTGCGCTCGCCCACGCCCGCGAAGCAGGACACGCCGCCGTGCGCCTTGGCGACGTTGTTGATGAGCTCCATGATGAGCACGGTCTTGCCCACGCCAGCGCCGCCGAACAGGCCGATCTTGCCGCCTTTGCGGTAGGGCGCGAGCAGGTCCACCACCTTGAGGCCAGTCTCGAAGATCTCGATCTTGGTCGACTGCTCGACAAAGGGCGGGGGCTCGCGGTGGATGGGCAGAAAGTGCTTGGCGTTGACCGGGCCTGCCTCGTCGACCGGCTTGCCGATGACGTTGAGGATGCGGCCGAGGCACTCGGGACCCACGGGCATCTTGATGGGTGTGCCCGTGTCGGCCACCTCCATGCCTCGAACCAGCCCTTCGGTCGAGTCCATCGCGATGGTGCGCACGGTGGACTCGCCGAGGTGGTGGGCCACCTCGAGCACTAGGTTGTCCGGCTCCTCGGAGATGGCCGGGTTGCACATGGTGCAGGCGTCGAAGATCTTGGGCAGCTTGCCAGGGGGGAACTCGACGTCGACGACTGGACCGATGACCTGCGTTACTCTCCCTACCGTCATGGGGTCTCCTCGGGTCTGTGGCAGGCCCGTGGGCAACAGCGCCCCACGGACCACGCGCCGCCTAGCATGGACGCGGACGTTCGAAAAGGGGATACGGGCTCGACTAACTCTGCCCCGATCTAGGCAACAGCTGTTTAGGCTCGACAGCGGCTAGGGACAAGTCCCCGCCCTATTTGCTGCCCGTGGCGTGCTCGAGGCGGGCCTGGGCGATGAGGAAGTCCACGTGGGCATCGACGCGTTGCAGCCGGGCTTGGGTGAGCTCGGTCTCGGCGTCCACCATGTCGGTGGCGGTGGCCTTGCCCACGCGCAGCAGATCGCGGCGAACCCGCAGCGACTCGGCCGCCGCGCGCTCCCTCGGCCGAGTCGCCAGGATGGCCGAGCGCGCCCGGACGACGTCGTAGTAGGCCTGGGTAACCGCCAGCTTGATGCCGTCTCGCAGCTCGGCCTGCTGCGCCGCCAGGGCCTGCTGCTGGGCCTCGATCTCGGCCTCCTTGCCCAGGGTGGAGAAGGTCTCGTTGACGGTCCAGCTCACGCTCAGCCCCGCTTGCCAGGTCAGCTCCCAGCTCGCCTCCTCCTCGAGGAAGACGCGCGAGTTGGGACGGGCGTAGTCCGTCCCGAAAAAGCCGTCGAGGCGCGGGTAGTAGCTGGCTCGGCTCAGGGCCTCGGCCTCGGCCAGCGACTGCTGAGCGGCGTCCATGGCCCGAAGCTCGAGCCGCTGCGCCAGGGCGGTGCGCTGCAGCGCGGCGAGCGGGGGCTGCGCGTCGGGGGCGGGCTCCTGCATAACGTCGATGCCCAGGCCGAGCTGGGCATCGGGCGACAGGTGCAAGACGGTCCTCAGAAGCTCCTCGGCGGCCGCCCGAAAGGCCCCGGCTGCCCGCGCCAGGTGTTCGGCCTGGGCCACCTGGGCCTCGAGCCGCAGCAGGTCCGCGCGCGAGATCAGCCCCACCTCCAGCGTCTTGCGGGCGTCGCCCAAGTGGGCCCTGGCCTGCTCCACGGCCAGCTCGGCAACCGCCGCCTGCCCCAGCGCCCGCGCCCAGTTGAAGAAGGCCACCTTGGCATCGGCGGCCACCTGCAGCTCCTTGGCGCGGGCCTCGAGCCCGCGCGCCTTCTCGGTCTTGGACGCGCTGGCGTAGGCCTGCGTGAGCCGCAAGAGGTAGTCCGAGATGGGCACGGCGATCTGGGTCTTCCACAGCCAGTTGTCGAGGTGGACGGGAAACTCCATCGCGATGGGGTCGATCCCGGGAATGCCGGGATCGAAGGTGCTGACGTTTTCCACCTCCGACAGCCGGGTGTAGCCGAAGCTGGTGCTCAGCACGGGGAAGAAGGCCACCAAGGCCTGGTCCACCCCGGCTGCGGCCGCCTCGAGCTCGGCATAGCTCAGCCGCACGCCAGGGCTGGTTCGGACCGCCCGATCGGCCACTCGCTCCGGATCCCAGCCTCCCGCCATGGGCTGCAGCGCCCGGGCCAGCCCATCGGGCTCGTCCGAGGGCGCCTGGGCGTGGTCCGCGTCGTCCGTAGCCGCTGCGAGCGGCTCCGGGGCCCGGGCAGCGGGCTCGGCTTGTTCGCCGCGGTCTTCGCCGCTCGAGTCGGGATCGCCGCTTTCCGGGGCGGCCGGGACGGGCTCCTGAGCGGACGCGGAACCGACCGCCAGCACAGAAGCGAGCGCCAGCGCCACGTGCGAGCCCCGTTGGCGCGGCCTGCGCGCCACTTTGCCGATGCCAGACATGCGAGTTCTCCTCGTTCGGGCGTGTTCGATGCGACCTCTCGCCCGCTTGGGGCGATGATCTAGCACGCGCAGAGGCGGCACTGCACGCCCGGGGTCGCGCTCAGCCGCGTCCGAAGCGCAGCGCCAAGCCGAGCCAGCCGCGAGCCAGGTAGAGCAGATTGATGGTGGCGTAGAGCCAGAACAGCAGATCCAGCCTACCGAGCAGCGCGAACAGCCAGATATGGCTGGGATAGTGGTTCAGAAACCGCAGCAAGGCGAGCGCCAATCGCGCCAGGCGCATGAGGGCTGAGCCGCCCTCGCGCTGCTCCACGGCCTCGTAGTGGGCCTCCACCGGGGTCTCCCGACCGCTCAGCTCGGGACGGCGGACGAAGTTGGTGAGCGAGGTGGCCGAGGCGATCACGGCCACGGCGGCGATGCCGCCCAGCAGAAAGCCCTCGCTGCCCGCTGGCCACCAAGCGCCGTCCAGCCCATGACCGCCCGCCCGCCACAGCCGCACGCCGAGCGCGCCGACCAGCATCACCGCCTTGATCTCGTCGGTGAAAAAGTCGAACAGATGCCCTTGTTTTGACGCGGTATTTCGGTAGCGAGCCAACATGCCGTCGGCGCAGTCGAATAGATAGCTCAGCTCGGCCACGGCCACGGCCACGATCCCCCCCCAGTAGCTCGGAAGCGCGATCAGGAGCCCTGCGGCCACCGCGAAGACGGTGACGGACAGCAGCGTGAGCTGGTTGGGCGTAACCCGGCTAGGCGCCAGCAGGCTGACCAAGGCCGCGGCCAGCGGGCGCATGGCGTAGGTGTTGAACAGCTGATCGTGCCGCTTGCGGGTGCGGCGATAGACGGCCTTGGCTCGGGACAGCATGCTTCGGCGAGATGGGCGCGGGATTCATTCGAGCTGGCAGAATCCGCCGCGCAAGCGCGACATGCCCGAGCGCGCGCTCTACGGCGATGCGGTGGCTTCTGGCGCTGCGGCCGTGGAGGCCGCCGCGCTCGGCGCGGGCTCGGCACCTGCCGCCGCCTGCAGAATCGACTCCAGGTCCTGCTCCACCTGCTCGGCCAGGGTGCGCTGCACGCTGGCGGGCAGCCGCAGCCGCTCGGAGCTCAGGTAGTAGTCGGGCTTGTCCCCCTCGCCCGAGTGGCGATACAGCTCGACGAAGCCGAGGGCGTCCTTTTCGCCGACGAACTCGACCCGTACCACCTGGCGGGCCTGCTCGGGCAGGCTCTCGATGTACTTGCGCGGCCGCAGCCGCTCCAGCTTCTTGAGCCAGTTGGCCGCGGTCTCGTCGTTGTCCTCGGGTCGGGCGGCATCGGCCCAGAACTGGCGCCCCTCGGTGCCGCCGCGGACCAGCTTGCGCTCCTTTTGCCCTGCGCCTTGCCCTGCGCCGATCCGCAGGCTCTTGACCTCGGACATGAGCCAGCCGTGCACCTGCGTTTCCTTGAGTCGGTGCTCGCCGCCCGCCAGATCCTGCGCCATGCGGTTGTCGATGACGTAGACGGCACCGCTTTCCTCATCGCGCGCGTAGCGGTCCGCGCGACCGGGCGTGGTGCTGCCCATGAGCAACACGTGGACCTCCTTGCCCAGCTCCACGCGCAGCCTCTCCTCGGGCTCGTCCAGGCCGAAGGCCTTCAGCCGCTCGGCCGAGACCTCGCCCACGGCGCGCTTGGCCCGCAGCGAGCCGAGCTGCTCGGCCAGGCTCTCGGCCTTCTGTACGGAGACGAACACCGACGGCTCGACCTTGGGGCGGCGCGGCTTGCCCGCGTCCGCCTCGGTGCCCGCATCGGCCTCGTCCTCAGCGGCTGGCTCGATCCGCCCCTCGTACCACCTGCCGTGGTCGTCCTCGCGGGAGCGCAGCACGACGGTCTGGCGCTTGGTCTGGTAGACCACCTTGGTCAGGTCTTCGGGCTCGCCGCCCCACAGCTCCACCTCGCCAGGCAGCAGGGGTCGACGCTCCTTTTCGGGCCGCGACTCGACAAAGGCGGCGGTTGCCGCCACCGCGAGCAGCAGCAGGTGTGGCCAAAGCCGACGCATCTCTTTCACGGCTTCCTCCGCGACGTGGGTTCGGGGCGGTCAGAGGCCCCGCTGCGATCCTGCTCGGCCTTCTTGGCGGCGGGACTCTCGGCCTTGGTGGTGTCCTCGATGCGGTCGGCGCCGAAGTCGGCGCGAGGCTTTTTCGGCGCTTGGCCGCTCGGCGGCTTGGGCGGCTTCTGCGGACCGGACGGGCGAGCCGCGGCGTGGCGGCGCTTGGTCCGCCGGGTCAGCAGCAGGCCGATGGCCAGCACCGCCGAGGGCACGCCGATGATGGCGAGGTAGAACCACACCTGGTCGGCCGTCTTGGTCTGGACGATGCGAATGTCCTCCTCGGACTCGATCTGGCCGCTGAAGCTCTCCTCGCCGCCCAGCCAGCGGACCGCTTCGAGCACGAGCAGCACGTTGGTCTGGGCGTAGCCGAGCACGGCATCGCTGAAGGCGTCAACGTCGCCGATGACGAAGGCGCGCATCTCGGCCGGTCCCGCGTCGGCCTCCTTGGGCTGCTGGGGGCTCTTGGGGTCAGGCTCCTCGTCCGCAGGCAGCTCGAGCTCGGCGGCGGGCCCTTCGGCCGGCTTGCTGACGGCCGCCACCAGGTTGTAGACCGAGCGCTTCTCCGTGCCCTCGTCGAAACCGAAGCTGCCGTCGAGGTCGATGTAGCTCTGGGGCCTGCTCTTGATGGCGAAGTCCACCGCGAGCTTGGGTGGTGCGTCATCGCGTTTTTCCAGCGCTGCAGCGCCGGGCAACAGCACGGCCGCGCCGCGGGCGCTGAGCTTGCTCAGGGTGGACACCGCGGCGTGCGAGGAGAAGCGCTTGGCGATGACGTTCACCTTGTCCGAGGGGTTGCGGCGACGGGGCACGAAGTGCTGGTCGTGCGCCACCTTGCCCTTGCGCCACTTGAGCCCCACCACGCGCGCCAACGGATCGAGGTCGACGTTGCCGTCCGGATCGAGCGCCAACAGCAGGTGGCCGCCCCCGTCGGCGTAGCGCTCGAGGGTCTCGATCTCCTCGGGCAGAAACGGCTTGCTCGGACCGAGCACCATCACGATGGTGGCGTCGTCGGGCACCTCGCGGGCCAGGCCGTCGGCAAGCCCGAGGTTCTTGACGCGGTAGTTCAGCGACTCGAGGTGGCGCTGGAGCATCTTGGTGGTGCGCCCCTCGCGCGAGTCGGTGGTCTCGTTCATCTCGCCGTGGCCCACGGTCAGGTAGGCCGTGCGCTTGGACCGCACCGCTTGCAGCAGCGCCTTCTGGAACTCGCCGTCGAGGGTCTTGAGCTTGTGCGCCGCCCTGCCGAGCTCGACGCCTATCTCCAAGTTCTCCCGCGTCTCGCCCCGCAACAGCACGATGACGCCATCCTTGCGCACCTTGTTGTCCTCGGCGAGCTCGGGATGGAGCAGCCGGTCGTAGACCTCGTAGCTGAACAGCTCGTTGTCCTTGCCGAGCTGCTGCATGTACTGCTCGACCTTCTTGCCCACCTCGTTCATCGGCGGGAAGAACAGCAGCACCTTGAGCGGCTCGCTCAAGGTGGTGATCATCCGCCGTGTCGACTCGCTGGGCTTGGCCGTGCGGAAGTACGAGTAGTCGACGCTCAGCTCCAGCTTCTCGGCCGTGAAGGTGAACAGCGAGCCGTAGACCGCGGCCAGCGCGAGCGCGATGCCCGCCACCACCGCCGCCATCACGCGCCGCGACTCGAAGCGCTGCGCGCGGATCATCGACGCGCGGCTGAGCTCGCCCAACACCGTGGGTAGCACCGAGACCGCGAGCAGCCCGATCCACGCCACGGTGAGCACCTCGCCGAAGGCGTCCGCCTCGCCGAGCTTGGGTTTGTCGATGCCCAGAAGCTCTCGGCCTTGGTCGGTCGAGGCGAACAGGCCGGCCAGGGCCAGCAGCCCTGCGGCGGATAGCGCGGTGAAGGCTCGGGCGGCCGAGCGCCGATCGGCGCTGCAGCGGAGCTGGTCGGCGATGCGAAGCGCGAAGCCCACGACCAGGCCAGCTACCGCTGCAATCGTCAGCGCCAGCGCAGCCGTTTCCTTCGTCGCGAGCACCCGCTGGCCCAGCAGCAGCAGCAGCCAGCCCGCCAGGCTGAGCACCGTGGCCAGGCCGCCGTACTGCCCGCGGCCAATCCAGGAGCTGACGCGCGCGCCCGGCTGCGCCGCTTGCCGCGGGCTGCCACCGGGCGCCGACTCGGTCTTGTCTACCGCCATCGTCGTGCCTCCAAGGTCTTGATGGCCGCCAACAGGAAGAAGAAGGTGACGCCCACGTAGAAGACGACGTTCTCCAGCTGCAGCACGCCCGTCATGAAAGCCCGCTGCCGCGTGTGATGTAGCGCCATTGCCGCCAAGAAGTCGTTGATGGGCGGGTCGGCCACGCGGGCCACCAGCCAGAGCAGGATCATCGTGCCGACCAGCACCAGCGTCAGGATGGCGGCGATGACCTGCTTCTTGCTGAGCGCCGAGGCGAACAGCCCGATGGCGGTGACCGCGGCGCCCAGCAGCAGCACCCCGGCGTAGCCCACCGCGATGTGGCCCACCGACACCTTGCCCACGGTGAAGATGAGGGCCGGGATGTACACCGTCATCGCGTTGATCGCCGTGATGACGATGAGCACCGACAGGAACTTGCCGAGCACCACGTCGCGGTCGCGGACGGGCGCGGTGCGCAGGATCACCATGCTGCCGTGCTCCTCCTCGTAGGCGATGAGCCTCATGGCGAGCAGGCCGCAGGCGAACATGGTCACGCCGCTGGCGCCGTAGAAGAACTGCTCCAGCACCGCGGCGCTCAGCCGCTTGGCGCCCACCTCGCCGAGGGCCTTGGCGATGAACCAGATGCCGTCGACCGGCAGCACCCCGGCGGCGACCACGTAGCCGAGCGGCGACCGAAGGTAGGCCTTGAGCTCCCGCTGGGCGATCAACCAGATCGTGCTCATGCTCCCTCCTCCGCGGCCGGCTGCGCCGCTCGGTCGCTGGCTCGCGCCGCGCGCGTGAGCTGCAGGAACACGTCCTCCAGCTCCCGCTCCTCGATGGCTCCGGCCACCCGCAACAAGCCGACACCCGCCTGCACCAGCGCGGCGCACACGGGCTCGCGAACGTCACCGTCGGCGCCCACGCGCATCGTGGCGATGCGCTCGCCCGGCTCCTCGGCGGGCAGCATCTGCACGCTCTTGACGCGCCCCAGGCCGAGCACGAGATCGCGAAGCGGCCCGTGCTCCGCGGGCACCCACAGCGCTGCGGGAACGCGCACGGTCATCACCACGGTGGTCGTGGCCGCCACCTTCTCGGAGGCGTCCGCCATGCGCTGCAATAGCGCCTCCTCGCTGCCCGACGCGATGATCTCGCCGTCCTGGATGACGAGCAGCTCGTCGCAGGTCTCGCGGATCTCCGTCAGGATGTGGCTGGACAGCACGATGGTGTGCTGGCCGCGCAGCGAGCGAATCATCCGCCGCATCTCGACGATCTGCACGGGGTCCAAGCCAGCGATGGGCTCGTCGAGCAGCAGCAGCGTGGGCTGGTGCACCACCGCCTGGGCGATGCCCACCCGCTGTCGGAAGCCGTGCGAGAGGGCGCCGATGCGCGTCGACGACTCCCTGCCGAGCTCGGTGGTCTCGATGGCCTCGTCGACGCGGCGGCCGATGCGTGAGGCGGGCACGCCGCGGAGTCGAGCGACGAAGGCGAGGTACTCGCGCACCTGCATCTCGTCGTACAGCGGCGGCCGATCGGGCAGACAGCCGATCTTGGGCCGTACTTTCTCTGGCGCCTCGACCAGATCTACGCCGTCGACGCGGATCTGGCCCGAGGTCGGCAGCAGGTCGGAGGCGAGCATGCGAAGGGTGGTCGTCTTGCCAGCGCCGTTGAGCCCCAGCAGGCCCACGACCTGACCGGTCTCGATGCGGAAGCTCAGCGGACCGACCCCTTTGCGCTCACCGTAGTACTTGGTCAGCTCTTCGATCTCGATCAACTTGGGTCTCCCCTCGGGTGGGCGGAGCCAGCCGTCCCCGATGCGATAGGCGAACCTATTTACCGAGCCCGCAGCCGCGCGCAACCCGTATCGTTGTTCGGGCAAGCCAATCGCACCTCGGCCAACGCGTCGTCGACCGCCTTGGCGGCTTGCTCGCGGCCTTCGGCGGCGGCCCCGCTGGCAAGGGCTCGCGCGGCGCCGACGAGCTCGCGCCTGAAGCGCTCGGTGGCCGAGCTGAAGCCGCGGGCGTCGAGCTCGGCCGGGGCCATCATGGCGGCGGCGTGGCGCAACCGTCGGCCGTCGGCGTGCCAGAGCTGAAACCAACTGTGCTCGATGGGATCGTCCCATGGCTCGACCGTGACCAGCCCCTGCGTCCGCAATACGGCGAGCAAGGCCTGACCCGGGCGGCCGAGGTCCTCGTTGTACTGCTCGATGACGGCGTCGTAGGTGGCGAAGAAGCCGTCCACCCCGTCGGGCCCGTGGCACTCGAGGCAGCCGCGCCGCATGCGCTGGCGCTTCTGCTGCCAGCTGTCGGCCACGGCCGCGGGTCCGCCATCGCTCACCACCCGCTGCTGCTCGTCGGTGTCCATCCGCAGGCTCACGGCTCCGCGGTGATTCCAGGCGATGCGCCTGGCCGGATCGTGGGTGATCGCCTCGCCCCCGCGCGGCTGACCGGACAGGTGGCAGGTCGCGCAGGTGGGAGCAGGCTGGCGGTGCAGGTCGCGGCGCCCGCTCGCCGCCTCTTGGGGGCCCGTCGACAGCGCGTGCGGCGCAGCCAGTGCGGTGGCGTGCTTGGAGGCGCGGTAGATCTCGTGCTGGGCGTGGCGAGGACCGCGGTGACAGCGCGCGCAGCCCTCGGCGTCGCGGGCGCGGGCGCGGGAAAACTCGTGACGACCGTGACAGGGCGAGCAAGAGCCGCGCGAGCCGTCGAGGTTGATGCGGCCGATGCCCGTGTTGGGCCAGGCGCCCGTGGCGTACATCGGAGCGCCGCGTTCGTCGCGCAGCACCCGCCCGAGGGCCTCCCGGTTGGTGGCCTCGCCGCTCGGCCCCGGCCGAAAGTCCCGAGCCGAGAGCGCGGTCCGCGCGGTGCTGAGCACGGCGATCTCGCTGCCGTGACACCGCTCGCAGCTGGCCACCACGGCTGCTGGCTTCGGCCGACCGGTCAGGGCGATGAGGCGCGCGTACTCGGCGGAGCGCTCGATGTCCGCGGCCTGGGCGTGACGGCTGCGGGCGAACTCGGCGGCCTGGGGCTCGTGGCAGGGCGCGCAGTCCATCGGGGTGACCACCGTGGCGATGAGCGCTCCGTAGTGCTCGAAGCCGTCGGGATCGCCCGGGCGCGCCTGGTGGCACTCCACGCAGGCCACGGCCTCGGCGGCGTGGGGGCCCGAGAGCCACTGCGCGACAATGCCAGGGCTCTCGTCGGCGTGGCACTCGACGCACTCCTTGGAGGCGGCCGGGATGGGCGGCTCGGCCGAGGCCAGGCCGGCCCGCCAGCGCTCCCGGGTGGCCTCGCGGTACTCCACGAACACCAGCGTGGCCACGAAGGCCAGGCTGAGCGCCGCGATGAGGATCTGCTTTCCGCCCCGGCTCATTCGAGTACCGCCTCCCAGAGGGTCAAGCCCAGCAGGCCCAAGACGGCGACGAGCCCGACCCAGACGCCCGGCTCGCTCGCGCGCGTGCGCTCTCTGAGGGCGCGATCGATCCACGGCCAGCCCGCCATAGCAGCGAGCGCGACGAGCATCGAGCCGAGGGCGGCCGGGCGCGGCAGCAGGCCGAGCCAGCGCGAGGCCGGGTAGAAGGTCCACTCGGGCTGGAGCGTTCGCGGCAGCGCGAGCGGATCGGCGCGCGGGCCGAGCGGCGGAGCGAGCAGGGACGAAAGCGCGCTCAGCAGCAGCGTCAGCGCCACCACCACCGCGAGCTCGGTCAGCGCCTGCTCGGGAAAGAAGCGGCGCACGGCACGGGCGGGCGCCGACCCGTCCGCGGCCCCGTCGGCCGCCACCGACAGCCGTAGCCGTTGAAGGCGGGCGAGCGCGATGTGCAGCACCGCCAACGCAGCCATCGCCGCGGGCACGGCCGCCGCGTGCAGCGCGAATAGCCGAGGGATGCTCGGCGGTCGGGAGCTGTCGCCGCCTGCCAGCAGCTCGCCGAGCGGTCCGCCTACAACGGGCAGGTCGGCGAGGGCGTGGGCCGCCACCGTCAGGCCCCAATAGCCGCGCTGGTCGCCGACCAGCCCGTAGCCGGTCAGGCAGGCGCTAAGCACCGCGGCGAGCAGGGCGCAGCCCAGCAGCCAGTTGACCGCGCGTCCGTCTCGGTAGGCGCCGTGGATCAACACGCGCAGCTGGTGGAGCAGCGCCGTGGCGACGAGCAGCGTGGCACCCCAAGCGTGGAGCGCGCGCAGGTACCAGCCAAAGGGGGCTTCGGCCACGATGGCCCGCACCGAGTCGTAGGCCGCGTCCGCGCTCGGGCGGTAGTGGAGCGCGAGCAGGATGCCCGTACCGACCTGCACCAGCAGCAGGTAGGCCGGAGCCGCGCCCAGGGCGAACCAGCCCCGCTCGATCGACCGCGGCACTGGGGGGTTACACCAGCTCGCGTCCGCGGCGGGGTCGAGCCCGAGCCAGCCCGAAAGGCGGCGCGGAAGGCTCATGAGTCCCCCTCGCCACGGAGCGGGGCCGAGCTCGGGCGAAACGGTCGGGCGTGGACGAACAGCAGGCCATCGCGCGCGGACAGCGGGTAGCGCATCAGCGGCAGGCCCTCGTCGCGCGGCGGCCCGTCGAGCGGCCAGCCCGCCGCGTCGAAGCGGCCGTCGTGACAGGGGCACTCGAAGCAGGCCGCGTTCTGGCGCCAGCGAACGCGACAGCCGAGGTGCGGACAGATGCGCGAGACGGCCACGAAATCGCCAAGGCCGTCGGCGTCGCCGAGCCGCGCAATCGCCACGGGCTCGCCGTCGGGCAGCTCGTAGACAAGGCTCTGCCCAGGCGCCAGGGCGTCCATGCGGGCGACGAACAATCGACGGCGCGGTTGCTCGCCACCGCGGGCAAAGCGAAGGCCCATCCCGAGCCAGAGGCCGTAGCCCGCCACCAAACCGCCGACCACCACCGCGGCGGGTGCGCGGGACAGGAGCCGCCGACGGGACAGCTCGGGCGCGCGCCGAGGCGCAGCGGACAGCGGACGGGCGTGCGAGGACGGCATGGCGAGCGTTGGGGCGCGGTCGCGGCTCTCGGGCGGACGGAAACGGGGAGCGCGGATGATACGGCGAGACGCGGCGAAGTGCACTGCCCGTTGCAACCCCAACGGCCGTGGGCGATGCTGCGGCCATGACGGAGTCCACCGCGTCCGAGTCCCCCACGGCGATCACCGATCTCGGCGAGGCCTTCCCGCGAACGGCTGCGCAGATGAAAGACCTGCGAGCCAAGGGCGTGGCGGCCTCCAAGCGGATGCTGGCCTTCATCGACCGCTCGCCCACGCCGTACCACGCTGCCGAGAACCTCATTTCGCTGCTCAAGGAAGACGGCTTTGTCGAGCTTCGCGAGTCCGACACCTGGACCCTGCAAGCCGGTGACCGCCGCTACGTGATGCGGGAAGGCTCGACCTTGATCGCCTTCGTCGTGGGCGCCAAGAGCCCCGCCACAGGTGGGTTCCGCATCGTGGGCGCGCACACCGACTCGCCGACCTTCCGCGTCAAGCCGCGCGGCGCCCGCTCGACCGTGGGCTACCGACAGCTCGGCGTGGAGCCCTATGGCGGCGCGCTCCTATCGACCTGGATGGACCGCGATCTATCCGTGGCCGGCCGCGTGCTCTACCAGGGCGCCGACGGGTCGGTCCAGCATCAGCTCGTCGACCTGCGCGAGCCCGTGGCTCGGATCCCCAATCTGGCCATCCACCTCGACCGCAAGGTCAACGCCGACGGCCTGGTTCTGAACCAGCAGCGCCACATGGTGCCGATCGTGGGTCTCGGCGACGAGCTGGATCTGCGTGCCGTCCTGGCGCGCGCCATCCGCCAAAAAGCCGAGGCGATCTTGAGCTACGAGCTGAGCCTGTACGACACGCAGCCGGGCTCGATCGGCGGGATGGACGACGAGTTCGTCTTCAGCGCCCGGCTCGACAACCTGGCCAGTTGCCACATGGCCATGGAGGCGCTCTGCGGCACCCCGGACGGCATCGACCACACCGCGGTGGTCGTGCTCTACGACCACGAGGAGTGCGGCAGCCGCAGCTCCATCGGCGCGGCCGGGCCAGCCTTGATCGACGCCCTGAACCGCATCGCCATGGCCCATCCCGACCCTCAGCCCCAGGCCATCGGCCGCGCCAAGGCAGCCTCGATCCTGATCTCTTCGGACATGGCCCACGCCGTGCACCCGAACTACGCCGAGCAGCACGATAGCGAGCACGCTCCCCGGCTGAACCGCGGGCTGGTCATCAAGACGAACGCCAACCAGTCCTATGCGACAAGCGGACAGAGCGCAGCCGAGATGACTCGGCTCTGCCGCATGGTCGAGTACGAGCCGCAGCAGTTCGTGATGCGCTCCGATCTGCGCTGCGGCTCGAGCATCGGCCCGATTGCCGCAGCGGGCTTGGGCATCAGCACCGTGGATGTGGGCGCCCCCATGCTGAGCATGCATTCCTGCCGCGAGATGGCGGGCACGCTCGACGTCTACCTCGGCATTCGGACCTTCGCGCAGCTGTTTCGCTGACGAGCTGCTCCCCCGCCCCCGCGCGCGGCCCCTCGGCGACTAGCAACCGACGGCGACCAGCAACCGAGCTCGGCGCCCCATTGGTCGCCGACCGGCCCGCCGCGGGCACAAATGGGCTCCGATACGTCGGGAGCGTGCTCGAGGCGCTGAAATTGCTCTGGAATTTGGCTAGGCCGAGCGCCAGGACCTATCCTTTTTGTCAGAGTCGCAAAATGGCTGGATCCATGACCGAACCGCTTCGCTTCCAATGTAGACTTCGACCACATCGGGTGGCCCTCTCACGGCCCCTAGCGGGCTTGGCCGTGGCCTTGCTCAGCGGCTGTGGCGGCCTCGCTCAGCCCGATCGCACGCCCAAAGCGCTCGAGCCCGAGCCGACCGCGCCACCGCCCAGCCCCAAGGCCGCGCTGCCCGCGGCCGACGAAGCCGAGCCCCTAGCCGGCCAGCCCGTCGAGGAGCCAGCGGCGAGCGATGCGCGCGCCGAGGTGCAGGAGGCCGATCGCGCCGCTGCGGCGAGCCCGGCTCTTGCGCAGGGGAGCAAGGCCAAGGTGGAGCCCGCTGAGCCGGAGCCCGCCCGCGTGTGGTCGGCCGAGGGGCTGGTCAAGATCTACGAAAAGCCGGACCGGAGCTCCCGCATCATCGGCGCGATACGGGCCGGACAATCGGTGGCGCTGCGCTCTGCCACGCCCTCGGTCCACTTGAAGCTCTATCAGTGCACCGACGGCTGGTACCCGGTCGAGCCGCGCGGCCACATCTGCGTGGGCGGTCTGGGGCACGGCACCCTCGACGGCGACGAGCCGCGGGTCATCGCTGCCGCGGCCGTGCTGCCCGACACGGCCAGCCCCTACCCCTTCCGCTTTGGCGACTCGGTGGGCGCGCCCCAGTACCTGCGCATCCCGACGGCCGAGGAACAGCGCCAGAGCGAGCCTGGGCTGGATGCCTACCTGGCCCAGCTCCCACCGCCCGACGAGGCCCTGGGTGGGGCCATCGACACCACCCCGGCTGGCGTCGGGCCGCCCGAGGTGTGGCTGCGCTACGAGCAGCAGGCCAAGCCGCCGCTTCTCGGCGACAAGCCGGCCTTTGCCACCATGAAGGTCTCTTGGGCGCGCGAGTTCGACGCAGCTGGGCGCACCTGGCTGGTCACGCCCGATCTCACGCTGATCCCCAAGGACAAGGTCCGCACCAAGCCGGGGCCCGAGCTCCAGGGCATCGATCTGCGCGCCAACCCCGACATGGCGCTGCCGCTGGCCTTCGCTTGGCTCGAGGACGCTCCCATCTTCGAAAAGGGGCCTGATGGCGAGATTGCCGCAACAGGCGCGGTCGTCCCTCGGCACGCCTTCGTGCCCGCCACGGGGCGGGGCATCGCGGGCAAGGGGGGGCCGTACTGGGTGATGCGCGATGGCTCGCTCATCCGCTTTCCCGACGTCACCATCATCAAGCGCGCGCGCGGCCGTCCGCCGCGGGTGGGCCCGAACGATAAATGGGTACAGGTGCGTGTGACCTGGGGCTTTCTGGTGGCCTACGAGGGCGATACGCCCGTGTATGCGGCGGCCATGTCGCCCGGTGCCGATGGCATCAATCCGCGCGCGCACGCCACCCGCCGCGGCCGCCACCACATCGGCTGGAAGATGATCTCGGCCGACATGCACGGCACGGACAAAGGAGCTCCGTGGCTCGTCGACGAGGTGCCATGGGTGCAGTACTACGACGACAGCTATGCCCTGCACGGCGCCTGGTGGCACGACGAGTTCGGGCGCCCCAAGAGTCACGGATGCGTCAACCTGCCGCCCGCCGATGCCCGCTGGCTGTTTCACTGGATGGATCCGGCCATGCCCGAGGGCTGGTACGCCGTGACCTCGTACTACCCCCACGTCGCGGGCACGCTCGTCGAGCTGCGTCATTAGCGGCGTTCGCCAGCCCCTTGGGGCCCATTGGCTGGCCCCAAACAGGTGAGGCCAGCCAACGGGCCCCAAGGGGCGAGCTCTGCTTGTCGCTTGGATTGGTTGACGATGGGGGCTCCGG
>CAYTYV010000110.1:0-15215 GCA_964441055.1 uncultured Polyangiaceae bacterium
GTCCCGGCCCCCCCCCGCCCAGGCCCGTGGCCGAGCCGGCTGCCGAGCCAGGAGCGCGCCGTCCGCTGGCGGGCTTTCTGCTGAGCTACCAGGATGACAGCTTTGGCAAGCACTGGGAGCTGCACGACGGCGACAATCTGGTGGGTCGAGCGCAGACTAGCGTGAAGGCCGAGGTGGCCATTGCCCATGGGACCACCTCCACCCGTCACGCCATCGTCCGCTGCTCGCCAGGGGCGACCACCGTGACGGACATGAAGTCGACCAACGGCACCTACGTCAATGGTCAGCGGCTCACGGCCGACACCCCCACCCCGGTCAACAGCGGCGACCGCCTGCGCTTCGGCGGCTACACCACCACCGTTCTGTTCGCCCCCAGCCGCCAGTAGCATGGCGCAGATGCGCGTGGAGCTCGGGCACAAGAGCGACCCCGGGCGAGATCCCACCAAGCAGATCAACGAGGACGCCTGCGGCCACGCCCACACCCGGCTGGGGCACCTGTTCGTAGTCTGCGACGGCATGGGAGGCCACAGCGGCGGCAAGCAGGCTTCCGCGTTGGCCGTCCGCACGGTCATCGAGGTGGTCTCGGGTAGCGCTGGCGACGCGGATCGCCGCGCGGCGCTGCGGGCCGCCATCGAGGAGGCCGGCCGTCGGGTGTTCGAGCTCGGTGGGCAGACCGCCGAGGCGCAGCGCCCCGGCTCCACCTGCGTTGCGCTCCTGCTCGAGGACGGGCAGCTCGAGGTCGCCCACGTCGGTGACAGCCGCGCCTACGCCCTTCGAGGTAACCGCGTCTGGCGGCTCACCCGGGATCACTCCCTGGTTCGAGAGATGGTCGACGCGGGCGTGCTGAGCGAGCACGAGGCGCTGGACCATCCAGACGCCAACAAGATCACGCGCGCCCTGGGCATGACGCCGAATGTCGAGGTCGAGCTCGGCGCCGAGCCGATGGCGATCTGCCCGGGCGACGTCTACCTGTTGGCCACCGACGGCCTTACCGATCTGGTCGGGGACGATGAGCTAGGGGCGAGCGTCCAACGCGCGGTGGGCGCCTCGGGGCCGCAGGCGGCCTGCGACGAGCTGGTGGCGCTGGCCAACGACCGTGGCGGCCACGACAACATCACCGTTCAGCTCGTTCGGGTTGCGGCCGTGGGGCCGCGTCGCAAGCTCACCGTGGCGCAGCAGCCGCGCTTCGTCGAGGCGGGCGGTGAGCAACCCGCCTTGACGGCGCACTCGGCGGGCAGCATCTCGCCCACCGAGTTCGGGGTGCCAGCCGATTCGGCCGAAGCGGCTACCGCGGTCATGCCCGCCAAGACCGAAGCCACGTCCGATGGTGGCGAGCAGCCCGTTGCGCCTACCGCTCCAGGCGAGCCTGCACCGATGGCGAAGGAGCCTGGGCCGAGCAGCCGAGCCACCGAGGTGCGGCAGCCCACCGCGGCGGCCGAGGGGTTGGCCGCGGCCGCGGACGAGGCCTCCGCCCACCACGCGGCAGCCGCGCCCCTAGCGCCCGTGTCCACCACCGTGCCCGATGCGCCAGGGCCTGGCGTCGCCGAGCCTACGTCGTCGCTCGGTACGGGGGGGCGCGCTTTGTCCAGCGGCGCGCTACCAGCCGTTCCGCCGCCATCCCGAGCTGCAGTCGGCCGAGGGCCTAGCAAGCCGCAGCCGCTGCTCTACGTGGTGTTGGCAATGGGGGTAGTAATCACCGTGTTGGTGGCGGCGCTGGCATGGCTTCTTCTCAGCGATGATTGCGGGCAAGACCCGTTGGCTAACGTGTTAACAGGCAGTCATGATTCCGGGATTGGGTAAACAGATCATCACCATAGGGAGCGCGCCGCACTGCGACATCACCTTGACCGGCGCTGGCGTGGCGCCCGAGCATGCTCGGCTCGTCCATCAGGGCGGCGGCAAGCTGTGGTTCTCCAACCTGGATCAGGGACAGTCCGCCGCCGACGGCCGGCTGCTGTCGCCTGGCGAGCAGGTGCCCTTCGACTTCCGCACGCGCTTTTTCGTGGGAGAGGCCGAGGTGCCCTTCGACCATCCCGCCATCGCGCTGACGCTGATGGGGCAGGGCCAGCAGAGCGCGCCGCCCGGCCAGCTCATCATCGGCCGAGATCCAGCGCGGGCATCGCTGCTGCTCCAGCACCCCAGCGTATCCGGTCTGCACGCCACGGTGGCCATGGACCCGGCGACCGTGACCGACCAACGCTCCACCAGCGGAACCTACATCGGCGGAAGCCGCATCCCCACCGAGACCGCTACGGCACTGCCCCCGCAAGACGTGGTCTACTTCGGCCCGGTTCCCGTGCGCGTGGAGCTGCTTGCCGAGCTAGCTCGCGCTGCGGCGACGAGCCCGCTCGGGGCGCCCGCCGCCCAGCAGGGAGGCACCTACGAGCCCACGCGGGGGATGGAAGCGGCCTTCCTGGCTGGGGCTGGGCCAGCGGCCGCGGCAGCGGCGGAGCAGGTCGGCACGCACGCGGTACAAGCCGCGCACGTCGCGCCCGAGGGCGCGGCACCTGCCGAAGCTGCGCAGGCCCCTGCCCGTTCGCCCATGCGAAAGCACAAGACGGTCTTCGGCCAGCTCGATCTCAGTGACCTCGCCGCTGGGGTCAAGACCATCGGCCGGACGCCCAACAACGACATCGTCATCGACCACCCGCAGGTCTCCTCTCGCCACGCGCAAGTGGAGCAGCACAACGACCAGCTCTACGTGGTGGACCGCGGCAGCGCCAACGGCACCTACGTGCGCGGCCAGCGCGTTGCGCGCGGCCAGAAGGTGCCCATCGAGCCGGGCGAGAAAATCTACATCGGCCCGATGCCGCTGCAGCTGCACATCTCGGCCAGCGGTGCGGTGGAAGTCTACCACGAGGCCTATGCCGAGGCGCAGTGGGCCGGCCGACCGCTGTACGAGGTCGAGGCCTGGAGCCTGTTTCTCGAGGTGCCCGACCGCGACGACAAGACCCAGATGAAGGTGTTGCTCGACAACGTCTCCTTCAAGGCGCTGCCGGGCGACATGATCGCGCTGATGGGCCCGTCGGGCGCGGGCAAGACCACCCTGCTGATGGCGCTCAACGGCTACCTTCCGCCCAGCACGGGCTTGGTGCGGATCAACGGCGAGGACCTGTACAGCATCTACGACACCTTGCGGGGATCCATCGGCTACGTGCCGCAGGACGACCTGGTCCACCCCGAGCTCACGGTCTTCGAGGCGGTCAAGTACAGCGCCAAGTTTCGCCTGCCGCCGGACTTCTCCGAGGAGGAGATCGACGCGCGCGTCCACCAGACGCTCCGCGATCTCGGGCTGGAGAGCGTGGCCAACCTGGAGATCGGCAGGCCCGAGAAGAAGATCCTCTCGGGCGGCCAGCGCAAGCGGGTCAACATCGCGCTGGAGCTGGTTACCGATCCGGTCATCCTCTACCTGGACGAGCCCACCAGCGGGCTGGCGGCCGATGATGCCACCGCCCTCATCAACCTGCTCCACGGCTTTGCCAAGTCCACGGGCAAGACCATCATCGTCACCATCCACCAGCCGGCCAAAGACGAGTTCGAGAAGTTCAACCAGGCCCTCATCCTGGGCTACGGCGGGGTGCCCATGTTCTTCGGGCCGACCTCGCCCGACGCGTACCGCTTCTTCGGCTCCTTCCAAGAGAAGATGGGTTGCGCGAACGACGTCGACAATCCGCGCGACGCCTTCGCCCAGATCACCGCGCGCGAGAACGTCATCCTAGAGCAGATGCTGGCCCAGGACCCGGGCACCCGGCGAGCCGCCGCCCGCCATGCCGCCGCGCTGCAGTGGCGGCAGGAGTTTTACAGCGACGACAACGAGACCTACCGCAAAATGTATTCGGGGCGCCGCGCGGTGGGCACGGGCGATGGCCAGCGGGGCATTCCCGACCGACGCCCCGCCACCAGTGGGCAGTTTCGCCTTTTGTTCTCGCGCTACTTCAAGTGCAAGTGGAGGGATCGCTCGGGCACGGCCATCATGTTCGCCCAGGCGCCGATCATCGGCGGACTGATCGCGCTGGTCTTCGGCATGCAAAAGGAGGGGGCGCCTCATTGGTGTCTGGGGGCCCTGCAAGAGCTGAGCAACCGGGTCTCCGAGAGCGCTGGTGACAAGTCGCTGCTGCAAAACGTCCACCACACCTCCGACCACACCGCGCCCATCTTCTTCTTGGTGCTCGCCGCCGTGTGGTTCGGCACCTCCAACGCCGCCCGCGAGATCGTGCGCGAGCGGGCCATCTACTTGCGCGAGCGCATGGTCAACCTGGGCTTGCTCAACTACGTGCTGTCCAAGTTCGTGCTGCTGAGCCTGTTCTGCATGCTCCAGTGCTTGGTGCTGCTGGTGATCGTCTTCTTCGGGCTCGGCCTGAGCGGCGGCGCGAAGGCCTTTTTCACGGAGTACGCGGCCCTGTGCTCGACCTCGTTCATCGCCGTGGCCATCGGCCTGCTGCTGTCGACGGCGGTGACCTCGTCCGAGGCGGCCATGGCCTTGACGCCCATCGCCTTGATCCCCCAGGTGGTCCTCGGCGGCCTGCTGGTGCCGCCCACCACCATCGGTAACCTGAGCTACCTGATGTACATCGTCCCCGCGCGTTGGGGGTTCGAGGCCGCCATCACACCCGAGCGCGTGGCCATCAAGGACGACCCGGGGTGGCTCATCGACGTGGGCGTGAAGGAGACGGATGCCACCAACTACGTCTTCGACGGCCAGTTCCAGTGCGCCATCGCCCAGCTCTCGGCGGACAACTTCAACGGCGCCTGGGCCTTCTCCCGTTACGAGGACATGCCTGCGATACCCTTCATCGTCATGCTGGGCGGCACCTTCGTGCTGCTGGTGGTGCTCTCGGCCATCTTGAAGCGGCGCGATCCAGTGTAGCCGTCGCCATGATCCGAGGCGCAGCCGCGAGGGGACCGGAGGTGGGGCTCCGTGGCCCACGGCGGCTCGGGCTGCTCGGTGCGCTGCTGCTTGCCTTGCTCTGGTCGCCGGGCGCTGGTGCGCAGCCCGATCCGGTCGGCGATCCGGACGAGCGGACCTACGACCGGCTGGGCCGCGAGCGGACAGCCTCGGAGAGGGCACCTACGCGCGGCCGAATCGCCATGCCGAAGCCCATCGGCTATGCCCCGCCGGTCTATCCGCCGCGCGCGCTCGCCGCGGGCATCGAGGGGCAGGTCGTGCTCAAGCTCGACGTGAGCGATGAAGGCAGGGTCGCGGCCGTGGTGGTGCACGCGCGCGGGGGACACGGCTTCGACGAGGCGGCCGTGGCCGCGGCCTGGGGGCTCCGCTTCGAGCCGGCCAGGCGCGAGGACGGAACGCCCGTGGCCGCCCGCATCCTGTATCGCTACGAGTTCAAGCTGACCGCCGCGACCGGGCCGCGGCCCGAGGCACCCGCGGCCGAAGACGAGCCCGCCGCGGGCGCCTCGGGCCGTGGCGTCCTGAGCGGGGTGGTGCGCATACGGCAAGGCGAGGTGCCGTTGGTGGGCGCAACCGTTGCGCTGACCAGCTCGGACGGACGCGAGCTGCGGATATCGACCGACGCGAAGGGATCGTTTCGCTTCGTCGGGCTCGAGCCGGGCCACTACCGAGTGAGCGTTTCAGCGTCGGGCTATTCCGGCTTGCAGGCTGCCGAGGAGGTCGCGCTCGGGCAGGAGACGGCCGTGGTCTACCGCGTGCAGGCCCAGAGTGGGACTGGCGCCATCGAGGTGGTGGTCGAGGGCGAGCGCCCGCCGCGCGAGGTCACCCGTCGCACGCTTGAGCAGCGCGAGATCGCCCGCATCCCCGGAACCCAAGGCGATGCGCTGCGATCCATCCAGAACCTGCCCGGCGTGGCCCGGCCGCCCGCCATCGCTGGCATGCTGCTGGTGCGCGGCTCGGGACCGGCCGACACGCAGACCTTCGTCGACGGCGTCTTCGTGCCGATGATCTACCACTTCGGCGGGCTGTCCTCGGTGGTGCCTACCGAGCTGTTGAGCAAGATCGACTTCTACCCGGGCAACTTCAGCGCCCAGTACGGGCGCGTGATGGGGGGCATCGTGGACGCGGGCATGCGCTCGCCCAGGCGCGACGGCTACCACGGCCTGGCCCAGCTCGACATGATCGACGTACGGCTGATGATCGAGGGGCCCGTCCCGTTGCTCGACGGCTGGAGCTTTGCCGCGGCGGGTCGACGGAGCTGGTTCGACGCTTGGCTGGGCCCCGTGCTGGAGGAGGCCGGGGCGGGCGTCAGCCAGGCCCCTCGCTACTGGGACTGGCAGTTCGTGCTGGAGCGCAAGGCCACCGACGACTCCGAGGTGCGCCTGTCGTTCTACGGCTCGGACGACAGCCTGGAGATGCTGGTCGACGAGCCGCCCGGCACCACGCCCGTGATGGCGGGCGACGTCGGCTTCAGCACGGCCTTTTGGCGGCTGGCCTCGCAGAGCGAGCTGCGGCTTGGCCGCGACGGCGAGCTCCGCACCACCGTGTCGGTAGGGCGCGATGCCGTCGAGTTCGGCCTCAACCAGTACTACTTGATGCTGGAGAGCTTTTCGCTGATCGGCCGGCTCGAGTACGCCCATCGGCTGGGCCCCATGGCCGAGCTCAACCTGGGGCTGGACGTCATGAGCGGGCTCTACGACATCTCGTTTCGGGGGCCGGCTCCCCCCATCCGCGGCCAGCCCGCCACCCAGCCCTATGTCACGCGCTCGGTGGTGCAGGACTCCGACCACGGCGTGGGCGTACAGCCCGCGGGCTACCTAGAGCTCGAGCTCACCCCCGACTCGCGCACCCGCATCGTGCCAGGGCTCCGGCTCGACTACTCCAGCTTCTCCGAAGGCCTGGATCTGAGCCCGCGTCTAAGCGCGCGCTACCGCATCATCGACGCCTTCCCAAGCACTACCGTCAAGGCGGGGGTCGGCCTGTTCCATCAGCCGCCGAGCTACATCGAAGCGGTCGAGCCATTGGGCACGCCTGGCATCCGCTCGAACCGCGCCCTTCACTACGCGCTCGGGCTCGAGCAGGAGCTCAGCCGCCAGATCGAGATCGGCCTGGAGGGCTTCTTCAAGCAGCTCGATCGGCTGGTGGTGCCCACTCCCTCGACCACGGGTGCCAGCCTCGAGTACTCGAACCAGGGGCAGGGGACCGTGGTGGGGGCCGAGCTCTTGGCCAAGTACAAGCCGGACGACCGCTTCTTCGGCTGGCTAGCCTACACGCTCTCGCGCAGCCTCGAGCGGGATGCCCCTGACGAGCCCACGCACCTGACCCCCTTCGACCAGACGCACATCCTCACGGCGCTGGGCAGCTATAGGCTAGGCGGCGGCTGGGAGTTCGGCGCGCGCTTTCGGCTCGTCTCGGGCAATCTGGTCACTCCTAGGGTGTGCGACTTCACCAGCGGGGCCTGCGATCCGCAGCGGCTGAACGCCGTCTTCCACGCGGCCAGCGGGGCGTACTCGTCCATTGCCTTCGGCGCCACCAACAGCGAGCGGCTCCCCGTGTTCCACGCGCTCGATCTGCGGGTCGACAAACACTGGCGTTTCGACGACTGGACGCTGTCCGGCTACCTCGATGTGCAGAACGTCTACAATCAGCAGAACGTCGAGGGCATCGTGTACAACTACGACTTCACCAGTCGGCAGTACATCGCGGGCATACCCATCCTGCCCAGCGTCGGCCTGCGAGGAGAGCTGTGATGACGCGACGATGCTGCGGCCTCGGCTGCTGGCTCACCGTAATGGTGCTGCTGGTGCTGCAGCCGCTTAGCTGCGGCGCGGGCTTTGCCCCTCCCAGCCAGGTCTCCACCCTGCGGGTGCTCGCCGTCACCACCGACAGCCCCTATGCCCTGCCAGGCGAAGAGGTGACCCTGCGCATGACCGTGGCCGACGGCTTGGGCGACGAGCAGGGCGCGCCTCGCGACGTCGAGGTGCTGTGGCTGGCCGGCTGCTTCAACCCGGACGGCGACCAGTACTATCTGTGCTTCGAGCAGATGGCCGAGCAGCTCGGGGCGCTGGGCGCGGGCTCGCTCGAGGCCTTCGAGTCGTGGACACAGCTCGGCCTGGTCTCGGGCGAGCAAAGCGGCGAGCCAGACGTCGACGAGTTTTCCTTCACCATCCCCGAGGACATTCTGGTCGGTCGCGAGGACCCGGCCGACGGCTTGCACTACGGCATCGCCTTCGTCTTCTTCGCCGCCTGCGCGGGCACGCTGGCTCCGGGCGAGCCGGCCGCGATCGAGAGCTGGACCGGTGAGGGCACCCCAGAGCTGCCGCTGCGCTGCCTCGACCGGCTCGGCCGCGAGCAGGGCGCGGACAGCTTCGTGCCCGGCTACACCCAGGTGTGGGTCTTCGGCGACGGGCGACGCAACGCCCCGCCGCCCATCGACGGGATGACCTTCGACGGCGTCGCGATCCCCGACGGGCTGGATGGCATTCCCACGGTGCCGCCCTGCGGCAAGACCGACGCCGAGCGGCGCTCCTCGGGCTGTTTGGCCGACACGGGCCCCGACTGCACGGGCTACCGCGTCGAGGCGCTGGTCGGCGACGTGGCCGAGATCGATCCCGAGTCGGCCGATCCGCAGGGCAACCCCATGCGCGAGATCGTGTGGCTGGACTACTTCGCCGATGGCGGGGACTTGAGCCAGTACCTGAGCCTGGTCAGCGATCCCACCCAAGGCTACTTGGGCGAGCACCATAGCGAATGGACCCCGCCCGCCGAGCCGGGCATCGTCAGCCTGTGGGTGGTGGCTCGCGATCAGCGCGGCGGCAGCACCGTCATCCGCCGCTTCGTGCGAGTCGAGTAGCCCGCATGACGGTTCGAGATTCTAGGAAACCCATGCGCGAAAAGGCATCCATGACACGACAGGGGAGGGGGTCCCGCCGCAGGCGGGGGAGGGGCGAAGCCGCTCCACGTAGACTCAATCCCGTATCGCGCCCACACGTCCGCTACGCTGCCGCTGGCATCGCCCTCACCCCCTTGGGGGCGATGCCAGCGGCAGCGGCACGGCGGGCGCCGATTCAAAGCGTGTCGAGCGCGTAGCGGCCATCGGCGTAGGCTCGCTGGGCGCACTCCTTGCGAAGCTCGTCGTCGTTGGCCTCGAACTCGGCGATGCTCTGGCGAAGCCGGGCGCTGGCCAGGCCTGCGAACACGCGGGTCCAGGCGATCTCGCGATGGGCTCCCTGCTCGCCCGAGCGCTCGATGGCGGCGGTCGTCCGCGAAAGGCAGGCGGTCAGCGCATACAGGTCGATGGCGATGTTGGCCACGCGCTGCTGGATGAACTGCATCTGCGTGATCTCGGGGCCGTGCTTGCGCAGCACGTTTTCCACGTGGCGGGCGAGCTGCAGCGTGCTCTCCTCGAGCAGCACGGCTTCGCGGCTCAAGATCGGATGCACGCGGGTGACGCGCTCAGGCGCCAACATGCTGCGCGCCTTGCGCAGGGCGAAGTCTCGCAATAGGCCGATGGCCTTGATGGGCTCGCGCATCCGTTGGGCGGACTCGGGCGCGCCCGCGCTCACCCCGGCCATGCCCGCCAGGGCGATGAAGCAGCGCAGGATCTCATTGGTGCCCTGGAAGATGAGGTTGATGCGGGCATCGCGCAGCATGCGCTCGTAGGGATAGCCCCGCATGTAGCCGATGCCCGCGGCGATCTGGAGCGTCTCGTTGACCGCCCACCATAGCGTCTCAGAGCCGAACACCTTGCAGATGGCGCTTTCCAGCGAGTAGTCCGGCGTCTTGGCGTCGACCAGGCCGCTGGTCAGATAGGTCATCGACTCCAGCGCGTAGCTCTGCGCCAGCATCGTGGCGATCTTGTCTTTGATGATGCCGAACTGGCCGATGGCCTGGCCGAAGGCCCGCCGCTCCTCGGCGCGCTCGATGGCCATCTTGACCAGCGCTCGGCAGGAGCCCACACAGGAAGCCGCGATGCCGAAGCGGCTGGAGTTGAGCACCTCCATGGCCACCTTGACCCCCTGGCCGACCTGGCCGATGACGTTTTCCTTGGGAACCCGCATCTCGTGGAAGGTGACCGAGGTGGTGGTGGCGCCGCGAATGCCGAGCTTGTCCTCGTTGGGCCCCACGCTGAGCCCGGGCCCTCGCTCTACCCAGAAGGCGGTGATGCGCGGCTTGCGCTGCTCCTCGGCTTGGGTCGTCCGAGCGAAGACGGTGAACACGTCGGCGATGCCACCGTTGGTGACCCAGCTCTTGGTGCCACGCAGCAGGTAGTGCGAGCCGTCCTCCGAGAGCGTGGCGCGCGTGCGGATGGCGGCCACGTCCGAGCCCGCATGCGACTCGACCAGGGCGAAGGCCGCCACCTTCTCACCGGTCGCCAGCGCGGGAAAGTAGCGCTCCTTCTGCGTCGGCGTGCCGAACAGCAGCAGGGCTTTGAGGCCGATGGCCTGGTGGGCCGCCAGGGTCACCGCCAGCGAGGCGTCAAAGGCGGCGACTGCCTGGATGACGCGGCTGTAGGCCATGGCGCTCAGGCCGATGCCTTCGTGCTCGGTGGGGATCTGCAGCCCGAACAGGCCCAGCGCCTTGGCCTCGCCCAAGACCTCGTCGGGGATCTGGCCGTTGCGGTCGATGGCCGCGCTGTCGACCTTGTCGTGCATGAAGCGCCGCACGGAGTCGACGATGATGCCGACGTTCTCGGCCTCGTGCGATTCCATCTCGGGGAAGGGAAACACCAGCTCCTCGGAGATCACCCCGTGGAACATCGCCTTCATGAAGCTTTGCTCTGCCATGCCAGGCTCCGTTGGGTTGGGTCGGTGGCGCGAGCCCCTAGGCGAAGCTGTCGCGAGCCGCGCCGCTCGGCCCGCTGGGCTCATCCTCGACCGTCGAGTCGCTCTCGGCCTCGTCTCCCCGTTCCGCGGGGGGGGCAGGCAGGCCGACCGGGGTGTGCCCTTCCGATGCGGTGTCCTCCACCTCGAACTGCCAGGGGTACTTGATGCGGCCGTGGTACATGTTGACCAGCGTGGCCGCCAGCCGCGCCGACAGCACGCGCAAGTCGGTGATGCTCAGCCCCGAGTCGTCGAGCTGGCCAGCGGCGAGCTTGCCGAACACCACCTGCCGGATCATCTCGTGGAAGCGCTGCTCGTCGGGCGGCACGATGGTGCGAGACGCGGCCTCGACTGCGTCGACCAGCATCAGGATGGCGGTCTCCTTGCTCATCGGCGGCATGCCCGGGTAGCGGAAGTGGCTCTCGTCCAGGCGCGGCTCGACGGCGGTATCGTCGGGCGGCGGCTGCTGCTGGTAGCGCTGCCAGAAGTACTGCACGAGCTGCGTGCCGTGGTGGGTGTAGGCGAACTCGACCACGGGCTCGGGCACGCCCTCGTCCCGCAGCAGCTTGGTCCCGAGCACCACGTGGGCCATGATGGCGTCCGCCGACACCTCGGGTGCGAGGGCATCGTGCGGTGAGCCCTCCCCGGGCGCCAAGTTCTCGATGAAGTACTTGGGCTGCACGGTCTTACCCACGTCGTGATAGTAGGCGCCCACCCGCGTGAGCAGCGAGTCGGCGCCAATGGCGGCGGCGGCCGCCTCGGCCAGGTTGGCCATGGCGCGAGAGTGCTCCCAGCTTCCTGGCGCCTGCTGGGCCATCCTCTGCAGCAGCGGGCTTTCGATGTCGGTCAGGTCGAGCAGCTTGTCGCGGGAGACGTGGCCCATGACGAACTCGGCCGGCTCCTGCAGCAGGTGGCCGAGCACGCCGCTGAGCAGCCCGCCGCCCAGGCACGCCACGATGTTCGAGCCGAAGCCCTGCGCCAAATCGGCGATCGGCGAGAGCTTGCCCTCCATCAGCACGATCAGGCTGGTGTGGGTCATGGCGGCGGCCACGCCGCCGAGGGCGCCCGCCAAGAGCATCTGGCGCGAACGCTTGCGGTCGAAGAACAGCAAGGTGGCGGTGATGCCCTGAACGACGAAGGCCGCCAGCAGGATGAAGTCCAGCCCGAGCAGCGAGGCCACCATGAAGCTGGCGGCCGCATGGACGAGCATGGCCGTGCGCCGATCGAATCCCACCGCCACCCACAGCGCCAGCGCGGCGAGCGGCATCCAGCACTCGGGCAGCGCGGTCAGCAGCATGACGCCCTTGCCCACGGCGATGACCAAGAGCATCAGACCGAAGATGCCGACCTGCGAGCGCAGCAGCCGTACCCGGCTGTGGCTGAAGCGCTGGAAGTAGTTGGTCAAGACCAAGCAGGAAAACAGCGTCAGAACGAACAAGCTGGCCACCCGGACGAAGCTCGGCGGGCGCCGCAGGGCGTGGTACTTGACCGCCGCGCGATGCTGCTCGTCGTCCTGCCGCTGGAGGGTGCGGCGCGGCACCACGATGCGGCTGTGCTCATAGCGAATGGTCCAGACGTCACCCGCGCTGTCCCGTACCAGCCAGGCGCTGTAGGGCACGCGCAGGGCCACGGGTGCGGGCTCGCCGAATGCAGGTGTGAGCGCGGGCAGGAACAGCTCCACGGTTCCCATCGCAGTGAGCAGCGCCGCGAGGACGACGCTGATGATGATGCCGGAGACCGGCCCTGCTCGAACCCGCGTGCGGAGCATAGCGCGGAGGACGACGCTAGCAGACGGCGTGCGCGCCCGTCTATCGGGGCGCCGCGCCTCGCGGGAAAGGCCTCTCGTCGAATTGCGGCGATTCGACGACAAGTGCGCGTATCGATTCAGGTATTGCGTCTCGGCTCAAAACTTGCTAGCAAAAATACTGTGAGCCATGTGCATGCGCCAGAGCGACACAAACAGCGCGTGCAAATCATGGGCATCGTCAACCGCACGCCCGACTCCTTTTACGACGGGGGCGCCCACTTAGCCGACGAGCAGGCGCGTGCACGGCTGCGGCAGCTCTGCGCAGAGCAAGCCGACATCGTCGATATCGGTGCGGAGTCCACGCGCCCTGGCGCCGCGGCGGTGAGCGCCGACGAGCAGATTCGGCGCCTCGGCGATCTGGTCGAGTACGCGGTAGATCAAGGTGCGGTGGTGTCGGTGGACACCACCAGTGCCGAGGTGGCCGCCTGGGCATTAGAGCGCGGCGCCCGCATGATCAACAGCGTGTCGCTCGCGCCAGCAGCGGCCTTGGGGGCCCTTTGCGCGCGCCAGGGCGCCCGACTGGTGCTGGCGCACTGTCGCGGCGCCATGGCCGACATGGCGGGCTTTTCGGTCTACCGCGACGAGGGCTACGACGACGTCGTGGCCGACGTGGCGCGCGAGTGGAGGCGGGCGGCCCAGCAAGCCCTCGAGCAGGGCCTTGGCCGCGACGAGCTCATCTTCGATCCCGGCTTGGGCTTTGCCAAGAACGCGGCGCAATCGCTCGAGCTGTGTGCGCGCCTTGCCGAGTTCAGGCAGCTAGGCCACCCCATTTTGGTGGGACCGAGCCGCAAGTCCTACCTGGCCCACGTGGCGGCAGCCGAGCTCGACGCGCCGCTGGCCGAGCCAGCCGAGCGGCTTGGGGGGACGGTAGCGGCCGTGCTCGGCTGCGTGGCCCAGGGAGCGGACATCGTGCGCGTGCACGACGTCGCCGCGGTGCGGCAGGCATTGGCCTACGCCGCCGCGCTCGAAGCGAATCAACGTCGCACCGCGCTCGGCAAAGGCGCCTGCGTTCGGGGGGGAGGCCAGCGTGCTTGAGGGCCTGCGCCAGCTCTTTTCGTTTTCCGATCGCTCCTTCTGGGAGGTGGTGCGCGACTTCGCCGACATCATCATCGTCGCCTACATCTTCTACCGCGCGCTTCTGGTGCTGCGCGGCACCCGCGCCATGCAGATGGGCGTCGGCTTCGTCATCTTCGGCCTTCTGTACTTGCTGGCCAAGCACGCCGAGCTCGCCACGCTGCTCAACGTGCTGTCCTGGTTGGCCTCCTCGCTCATTCTCATCGTGGTGGTGGTCTTCCAGAACGACATCCGCCGCGCCCTCATCCGCATGGGGGCCCGGGCCTGGCTCTCGCGGGGCCGCGAGCAGCGCACTCGGGTGGTCGACGAAGTGGTAGGCGCCGTGACCGACCTGGCCCGACACCGCATGGGCGCCATCGTGGCCTTCGAGCGAGACGCGAACTTGATGGAGTTCGTGCGCAGCGAGGGCATCCCCATGGACTCGCTGGTCTCGCGCGAGCTCTTGGTTTCGCTGTTCATTCCCGAGGCGGCCAACAAGACTCACGACGGCGCGGTGATCATCCGCGATTTGCGCATCGTCCGAGCGGGGGTGTTCTTTCCCATGCCCGACCTGAAGAGCGTGGACCCGTCCTATGGCTCGCGGCACCGCGCCGCCATCGGGATCGCCGAGGAGACCGACGCCGTGGTGGTGGTGGTCAGCGAGGAGCGGGGCACCATCACGCTGTGCTTCAAGGGCGGCCACGTGCCCAACGTCGATGGGGCCAACCTGCGCAACACCTTGCTCGACCAGCTGGGCCATCGCGACAAGAAGAAGGAAAAGCGGCTGATCCAGCGCATGGGCTTTGGCTGGCGTCGGGCGGAAAAATCCGCGGCCGAGCCGGAGACCAAGCGGGCCGCCGCCGCGGCGCCCGTCACGGTCAAGTCCACCGCGGCCAAGAAGGCGGGCGCCACGGCGGCTGCAGCTGCCTCGAGCAAGACTGCGACGGCGCCCAAGGCTGCCAGCACGGGACCTCGCTCCGTACGCGGCGTCTCGGTCTCGGCGGGGGCGGGCAAGTCGTCTACGGACTCGTCGACGCCCATGCCCTCGACGGCCTTGGCTCGACTGACGGACCGCACCGAGACGCGGACGCTCTCGTCGACCCCGCCGCCGTCACGCGTCTCCGTCCCGATGCCGTCTGCCAAGGATCGCAAGAGCCCGTCCGAGACCGCTCCCGGCCGGTCCGACCAGGAGCGGCCCGAGGAGGAGCAAGCCGACTCACGCCCGCCCGCCTCGACCCGCATGCCCCGAACCGGCTCCGCGGCGCGTTCGGTTTCCCGTCCGATGTCCAGCGGCGCCAAGAGCAAGGGCTCGTCGGCGAGCTCCGGAGGGGATGAGCCGTGAGCAAGCGTCGGCGAGTAGGCGCCTTCGTGCGCGGGCTGCTACTGCGCAACCTCTGGCTCAAGCTGCTGTCGCTGCTGGTGGCGCTCGGCTTCTACGGCTTCATTCACGGCCAGCGGAACGTCGACCGGACGGTGTCGGTGAGCCTGATCACCTACATGCCGCCGACCAAGGATCAGCGCTGGCAGCTGATGACGCAAATCCCCAACTCCATCAGCGTTCGGGTCCGCGGTTCCTGGACGGTGATCGAGCAGCTACGGGGCGAGCAGATCGACGCCATTCCCATCAACC
>CAYTYV010000111.1:0-15210 GCA_964441055.1 uncultured Polyangiaceae bacterium
GGAAGCAGTACGACCAGGACGGCAAGAAAGGCAGGGGACCATGACCGCACGGCTCGCTATCCTGCTTTTCGGCGCCTGGCTCATGCTCGGCCAGGCCATCGCCGCGGCGCAGTCGGCCACACCAACCGCCTCGTCCGAGCGCAAGGCCCAGGCCGAAAAGCTATTCGACGAAGCGCGCCAGCTCATGACGCAGCCGGAGAGGCTGGACGAAGCCTGCGAGACCTTCGAGAAGAGCTACGCGTTGATGGAGCGGGGAGACACCCTGATGAACCTGGCCGAGTGCCATCGGCGTCAGGGAAAAACGGCCACAGCCTGGCGAGAGTTCGACAAGGCCATTCGCCACGCCGAGGACGTCGCCTACGCCGAGGCCATCGAGGTCGCCAAGCAGCTGCGAGATCAGCTCGGCGCTGCGCTCTCCAAGCTGATCGTCGAGGTGCCCGCCGAAACCGCCGCACTGAAGATGCTGTCGGTTCGGCTCGACGCTCAGCCACTCGAGCCGAGCCAATGGGGCAAGCCCGTTGCGCTCGATCCTGGTCGCCACGTCGTCACCGCCAATGCTGCCGATCGGGTGCCGTTTCACACTGCGGTGGAGCTCGATGCGGAGGCGGACTCGCAGCGCGTGGTGGTGGTGTTCGCGCCGCTCGCCGCTGCCGCTGCGCCCGAGCCCAGGCCCGCTCCCCACCCGCCCGAGCCCGCGCCGCAATCGGCCGATGGCGGGCTGCCAACCTGGACGTGGATCGTGGGCGGCAGCGGACTGGTGGCGCTGGCCGGATCGGTGGTGTACGGGCTGCACAGCAGCCAAGCTGGCGACCGGCTGGACGAGCATTGCGGCGCGGAGCGAACCACTTGTCCAGCCGATTACGACTTCGACGGAGACCGCGACACCGAAACGAGGAGCTTCGGCTTGTTCGTGGGTCTGGGCGCCGCAGGGCTCGCTGCCGTCGCCGTGGCCGCTGGTGGCATGATCTGGGATCGCGCGGACCGAGGCGCCGAGGCCGCAGCCGCCGTGCCGCGCTGGACGGCCGTTCCACAGATTGCCGCGGAAGGCGGTGGCTTGAGCCTGCGGGCTGCCTTCTGACGCCGAATGGGGTACCGTTACACGCTACGATGATCCGACAGCGGCGTTCTCGGTCTACGCCGGTTCGTACCTTGGTCGCCGCGCTGCTGGGCGGCAGCATGCTGCTGACCGTGACGGGCTTTCGCTGCCCTGGTCCAGCGCCTCGCGTCCAGGTCTCCGACGCCAGCGCTGGCTCCAGCAGCGGCGGCTCGGCCGGAACCGACACGACGGGCGGAAGCGGCGGCGGCGGTGCGAGCGGCGGCGTGGCGGGCGCGGGTGGACTGGTCGCGGGCTCAGGTGGCGCGGGTGGCGCGGGTGGCGCGCCCTGCGACACCGGCCCGGACACCGATGACGACCTCGACGGGTTCACCAACAACCAAGGTGACTGCGACGACTGCAACCCCGACGCCAATCCTCAGGCGGTCGAGATGCCGACTCCGCAGGGGGATACCCCGGTCAACGAGGATTGCGACGCCGACACCGATGAGCCGCCAGAGACCTGCGACTCCACGCTGCAGCTCGGCTCGACCGATCCCCTGGATGGCGCGCGCGCCATCGATCTGTGCAGGCAATCCCAGGGCGCCGACGACTGGGGTATCGTGAGCGTCGCGTGGACGCGCGCCGATGGAACCGCGGTGCCAAGCCCATCGTTCACCGTGGGTCTGTCCGACGCGTTCGGGACCAACATCCTGCCTCAGTTGGGCAGCCGTATGCTGGTGCTGTCGACGGGGCACGCGCGCGATGCCGATGACGATCCCGACCCATGCGGCGCGGACTCCTGCACCTTGCTGGGCGAAGGGGTCAGTCCTGGCGGCTTTCCGCAGGTCTTTGGTAGCTGTGCGACCGGAACCACCATCCACGACGACATCGCGCTGGAGGTGACCCTGAGAGTCCCGAGCAACGCCTTCGGCTTCAGCCTGCGCCATGCCTTCGCGTCCTTCGAGTTTCCCGAGTTCGTGTGCACTCAGTACAACGACCAGTTCGTGGCGCTGATGAGCCCGGCGCCTGCAAACGCGGTCAATGGCAACGTGGCCTTCGATTCGTCGACCACGCCGCCGAGCGTGCTCTTCGAGATCTTCGACCACTGCGATCCGACGCAGGCGGGCCAGTACGCGTGCAACTGCCCCATCGACTGCCCGATGCCGCCCGATCCGTATTGCGCCGCGGGCACGACGCTGCTCGACGGCACCGGCTTCAACAGCTGGGGAGCAGCCGGTTTCGGCTCGGGGTCCACCGGTTGGCTCGAGACCACGGTGGCGGTCAACCCGGATGATCCGTTCACTCTGCGCTTGACGGTATTCGACGTGGGCGACGTCAACGTGGACTCCACGGCGTGGGTCGACGCCTTCCAGTGGCAGCGAGACGGCCCCGCGACTCCCCAGACCGTCGCCGCCGGTCCACCGAGCTAGACGCGCGAGCCCGTGCGGCGTTTTGGCGCGCCCCCGTTGATGGCGCCGAGATGCTGCGCGGCCGGCTGGCTTGACGTCTTCTCGCCGCAGGTGTTGTCTGGGGAGGCTCGCGGCAGGCCAGGCGCCGCCGCGCTCCGCCAATCTTGCAACGGGGGTGCAGATGCCCAGTGAATCTCAGAGCGCCGCTGCCGCACTGGCCACGGTCGACATCGTCATCATCCTCGGCTTTCTCGTGCTGGTGACCATCGTCGGCGTGGTGATGTCCAAGGTCGCGGCCGGGGGCCTGAACGACTACTTCCTGGGCGGCAATCGCATCCCCTGGTGGGTGCTGGGCGCCTCGACCGCCACGTCAAACTTCGACATGGCTGGCACCATGATCATCGTGGCGGTGGTCTTCGCCCTGGGCTTCAAGGGCTTTCTGGTCGAGATCCGTGGCGGGGTCGGCCTGAGCCTGGCCTTTTTGATGGTGTTTCTGGGTAAGTGGCTGCGCCGCAGCGAGGTCATGACCTCGGCCGAGTGGATGAAGATCCGCTTCGGCACCGACCGGCCAGGGCGCTCGGCGCACGTCATCAGCGCGCTCGCGAACATCGTGCTCTCGTTGGGGATGATCGTCTACTTCGCCAAGGGCGCTGGGAAATTCCTCGCCTACTTCCTGCCCTACCCCGAGATCGCCTGTACGGCCGTGATGGTCGCCGTCGGCCTGGCCTACACGCTGATGTCGGGCCTGTACGGCGTGGTGTTCACCGATGTGGTGCAGATGATCCTGCTCATCTTCACAGCCATCTTCGTCTCGGTGCACGCCTTTGCCCTGCGTCCCGACGTCGTACTGCCAGCTGGCATGCTGGCGCTCGATCTCGACGTGCCCACCGGGCTGGGGCAGTCGCTGCTGGCCAAGGATCCGGCCGGCTGGGAGCCCATCCTGAGCATGTTCGGTATCTGCGTGGTGATGTGGTTATTTCGCACCGTGCTGGAAGGCATGGGCGGAGTGGGCGGCTACACCGACCAGCGCTTCTTCGCCGCCCGCAGCGAGCGCGAGGCAGGCCTGCTCACCCTGGAGAGCATCATCCTGTCGCTGTTCCGCTGGGGCATGGTCGCCGGCCTGGTGGTCATGGGCTATCACATTCTGCAGACGCAGGGCCCAGGCGCTGAGGCCATCAGCCAGGACCCCGAGCACGTGCTGCCGGTCGTGCTCGGCCAGCTGTTGCCAGCCGGGATCCGCGGGGTGGTCATCGCCGGGCTCATCGCCGCTGCCATGTCCACCTTCGACTCCACGCTGAACGCGGGCGCCTCGTACATCGTCAAGGACGTCTATCAATCGTACATCCGACCCGACGCCGACGGCCGCCAGCTGATGCGCATGTCCCGCTACGCCACGGTGGGCCTGTGCGTGGCGGGCATCGCCTTCGCCGCCATCGTGCCCAACATCAACCTGATCTGGGGGCTTGTCACCATGGGCATCGGTGCGGGCATGTTCGTGCCGCTGTTCCTGCGCTGGTACTGGCCGCGCTTCAACGGCTACGGCTTTGCTGCGGGCACGGCGTCCGGCATCGTGGCCGCCCTGCTGTTCAACGCCACGCTCGGCCTGCCGCTCTATCACTCCTTTCCGCTGGTCGTGGGCAGCGCCTTGCTCGCCGCCGTCGTCGTGACCGTGGCCACGCCGCCGGTGGACGAGCAGGTGCTGGTCTCCTTCTGGATGCGCATCAATCCCTGGGGTCTGTGGGGCAAGGTGGCGAAAAAGGCCCGCGAGCAGCATCACATGACCCGCGAGCGAGGCTTGCGGCGGATCATCGAGAACCTCAACGACTGGGTGGCGCTGTGCTTTGCCGTGCCCTTCCAGCTGTGCCTGCTGCTCGGCGCCATGAGCTTCATCTTTCACGACTGGCGCAAGTTCGCCTTCTGCGTGGCCGCCGCGGCCTTCTGCGCCGTCGGGCTCTACTTCTTCTGGTATCGCAACCTCGAGCCCGCCAAGCCGGCAGCTAAACCCGAGGGCGAACGCGGGGCCGAAGGCGCTGCGGCGCCAGACGGCGCCAAGGCTGAAAAGGCCTCCGCTGCCGAATGAGCGCTGAGGCGGTCGCCCAAGCGCTGTTGGCCCGCCGCCGCCACCCGAGCGATCGCCTCTGCTGCACCATCGCGGGCGAGTCCGGCACGGGCAAGACGACCCTGGCGCTCGAGACCGCCGCGCAGCTCGACCGACAGGGCCTCCGAGCGGTGGTGCTGCACCAGGATGACTACTTCCGGCTTCCGCCGCGACAAAACCACGCTCGGCGCCTGCAGGACCTATCCCAGGTGGGCCCCGCGGAGGTCCGGCTGGATCGGCTGGCCGAGCACTTGCGGGCCTTTGTCGAGGGGCGGAGCTCCATCCTGCGCCCCGTGCTGCGCCGAGCCGAGGATCGCTTCGCCGAAGAGCGCCTCGAGCTCGGCGATGCCCGCGTGCTCATCGTCGAAGGCACCTATGTCACCCGGCTCGAGCCGGTCGATGTGCGCGTGTTCATAGACGGCACCTACCGGCAGACCGAGGTGGCGCGCCGCCAGCGTGCTCGCGATCTCATCGACGAGCGTACCCCGGCCATTCTCGCCATCGAGCACCGCCTCGTCCAGGCCGATCGGGCGCGCGCCCACCTCGTCCTGCGGTTCAGCGACTCTGCTCGACCACGATGACCGGCGTTGGGTCCAGGTCGAGCACCAGCGGTTGGCCGTCTGCGAATCGCACCGGTGTCGGCTCTTCGTCGGCCGTGGGGATGCGCTGAGCCACGGCAGGCGTGGCAATCGCCTCCAAGCGCACCCGTTGTTGCGGAAGCGCATCGTCTGGACCGAGGGTCTCGGCCGGCTCTAGCCATGCCAGCCACACGGGCTGGCGCCCTCGGGCGAACGAAAAGCGGTAGAGCTCGACCCCCGCGGGCGCGGGTCGCTTCTGGGCGGCGCGGAAACCGTCGATGGCCGGGACCAGCTCGCCCAGGGCGCGCAGCGCGGGCCAGGGTCGGCCCTTGCGATCCATAAGGCCGATGAACGGGTTGGGCGTGCTCAGCGTCGCCACGGTGCCGTCCCAGTCCGAGGGCATACCCATGAACACCTTCTCGAAGCCCGCGGCAAAGCGCGTGGCGAACACCTTCACCAGGATGCGCGCCTGCTCGGCGCGGTACCAAACCTGGATGCGCTCGTGCTGCGGATGGGATCGATTCTTGAGGATCCGCAATAGTCGCTCGCCGCCCGGGATGTGCAAGCTCGCGTGGAAGCGCAGGTTGGGCTCGGCCACCAGATACGGCTCGGAGCGCGCCTCCATGTCCCAGATGGTCGGCGACGCGCCCGTCTGCGCCAGCTCGCGCCGCACCCAGGTCATGTACCCCTGCGACATCGTCGGATAGGGGCCGTTGCCACCAGCATCGAAAATGTCGTAATGGGGCGCCAGCGCCACGGTGCCCTCAGTGATTTTGCGGACGCGGCGCCACTCGGAGCGCCAGTCGTCGGACGGCAGCCGCGCGAGAAAGGCCGCGAAACGCTGGTCGAAATGCACCGCTCCCGGGTCGCCGTGAAAGAGGTCGTTCCAGCGAATTCCATTGGAAATGATGCGCACATCGGAGTGGGCTTTTCGAGCCGCACTGCGCGTCTCCTTGAGTAGGGTCTCGTAGTCCTGCAAGGTCCCCGTCCAGTACATGGGATTGGCAAACTCGTTGCCCACCTGGTAGTGCAATATGGGCGAGGCTAGCTCCGGCATGTCGTGCTGGCCGTCGCCGTCGTAGCGCTCCACCAGCGCTTGGATCCATGCGCGATAGGACGGCTGGTGCTCGGGGGCGGGGAGCCGGTCGGAGTTGCGCACGAAAAGCCCCACCAAGGGAGTCTTGACAACAGGCCGATAGCGAATCGGTCCGGCGAACCAGCCGTTGCCCATGCGCAGCGAGAACACCACGCTGAAGCCGGCCCCCTGCCAGATGCGCACGGCCTCGTCGAGCTCGGACCAGTGGTAGCGGTGTCGGGAGCCGCGGGGAGGCTTGGGCTCGATGCGCTCCCAGCGCACGTCGGCGAGGTTGGCCCAACCGGCCCCAGTAGCCGCCAGCGTCCTGGCCCACGCGCTGCGACGGAACTCCGCTTGCAGCGGAAAGACGTAATCGATGCCGAAGCGGGAGGCGGCGCCGAGACTCTCCACCGCTGACGGCGCCGCCGATGCAGCAGAGCGGGCCGCGGCGTCCTCGGCAGGACCGGGCTTGGGAGCACGGCGGCACCCTGCCACCTGTACCAGCGCCAAGCTGCCGACCAGCATCGCGGGCCAGCACCATCCACCCATGCTCCGCTTCGGCGTGCTCATCGATGAACGACCTCCTCCAGTAGAAAAACGGCCGGGTCGGTGGCGGCCAACACCTCGGCAGCCGCGCTCCAGCCGAGTCCCGATACGCCGCCCGGCTCGCCAGTCTGCGCGTCCAGGTACTCGGGAAACCCCTGCTCGCCGAGCCGGTTGGCCCGCGCGATGCCGCCTGCCCAGCGCGCCGCCTGCTCGGCTAGGCCCAGCCGTCGCGCCGCCAGCGCCCAGAAGCCGGTGACCAGCGGCCACAAGCCGCCGTTGTGGTAGCGGCCTGGCCGATTGCGAAAGCGCTCACCGGCCGCGTGGCAGAGCTCGGCATAGGCCGCATCGTCGGGCGTGATGGGCGGGTCGAAGGCTGGCACCAGATCAAAGCGCGAGAGCCCGGCGGCGTGCTCGCTACTGCGGCGGCGCAGCCCCTCGCTGCCCACGCCCAAAAGGCAGCACAGGGCATTGCCCCAAGCATCGAACTGCTCGAAGACGCCGCCTGCGCGGAAGCCGGCCAGGAAAAAGGCGGCGCGGCGCGCGGTCGAGCCCACGTCGCGGTCCGATGCGTAGTGCCGTTCGATGAGGGCCGGAAGCTCGTCGCGGCCATGGTCCACGGACCGCGACAGCCGCCGTCCGGCCGCCTCGAGCTCGCGCTGCGCCCACCAGCGCAGCACCTGGTCGTAGAGCAGGTAGCCGCTCAGCACGTACTCATCAGCCCAGTCCCCTCCCTGGGGCACGTACAAAAGGCCACCGTCGTTGTACTCCCAGGCGCGAAGCAAGACCTGGGCGCGCATGAGGCCGCCCCAGTGCGTCTCCACCAACGCATCGTCGCCGCTCAGCCTGCCGTACAGGCAGGTGCCCAAGAGGTACCAAATGGTGGCGTCGACGCGGCCCGCCTTGCCGCCGTAGCTCACCGACGAGCCGTCGGAGGCAACGTTGCTCGGAAGCTGACCACTGGGCCCCTGCTGGGCAGCCAGCGTCTCTAGCGTGCGGCGGAAGGCAGCCACCAGCTCGGGCTCTCCGCTCAGCAGCGCGGCCAGGCCGCACACGCAGCCGTCGCGGCTCCAGATCCGACGGTAGTTGGCCTGCGGCTGGGGCGCGGCCACGAAGCCTGCCGGGCTGACGCAGCGCCGCAGCTGCTCGATCGCGCGCTCCATCGCCCCAGGGTACACCATGACCGAGCGCGCGGCCCGCTCCTTGCCCCCGCTCCTTGCCCGCGCTCCTTGCCCGCGCGGGCGCGCTACTTGGTGTAGCGCATCCCTTCGAGGCTGGTCATCGGGGCGTCGTCGTTCAGGATGTCCGCCCCGGTGACCTGACCCACCACGATCCAGTGATCGCCCGCCCGATGTCGCTCGACCACATCGCACTCGTAGTAGGCCACCGCGTCGGTCAGAATGGCCAAACCGCCCGCGCTCTGTCGCGTCGGAAACGCGTCGATCTTGGGCTGGTCGGTCATCGATCGCCTGGCGAAATGAGCCGCCAGCTCGCGCTGCCCTTGCCCGAGCAGGTTGACGACGAAGCTGGGCATGTCCTCGATCAGCTCGGCGGAGTAGTGGTTGGCATCGATGGCGAACATGATCATCGGCGGATCAAAGGACACCTGGCTCAGCCACGACACGGTCAGCCCGTTCTCCAGCCCACCGTGCCCTACGGTGACCACGCTGACGCTGTAGGCGATACGTCCGAGCTCGTCCTTGAACTTCCGTTGGGTCATGCGACACGCTCCCTGCGGGCCTGCGATGGCCCGGTCGAGGGGCCACGGTCCACGCGCGTGCTGCTTACTTCACACGAGGCACCGCGTCCAGGCAGCGCGCCGTGGTTGGACCGACACGAGCAGAGGCGATATGTTGTGATCCTTGACGGCCTGGACGATGCCGCAAGGGCTCGTCCGGCCTGCCTGCCAAAGGGAGGCTCCACCGTGCCATCCGAACGAAGCCGCCTGGCCGCACTTCTGCTGTGCTTCTTTCTCGGCTACCTCGGCATCCACCGCTTCTACGTGGGCAAGTGGGTCACGGGCATCATCTGGCTGCTCACGGGCGGGCTGGTGGGGCTCGGGCTGCTCTACGACTTCATCGTCATTGCGATCGGCATCTTCCGCGACGCCGACGGGCAACGCCTCGAGCGCTGGTAGGCCGCTGAGCTATTCGGGCTACAGGGCCAGCACGCTGGCGGCGATGAGGAAGTAGACCAGGATGCCCGCCACATCCATGAAGGTGGTCATGATGGGGCCCGTGGCGATGGCCGGATCCACGTGGATCTTGCGAAATAGCAGCGGGACCAAACTGCCGAGCAGCGCGGCGGCCACCATGTTGATCAGAATCGCGGCGCCCACCACTACCCCCAGCATGGGGTCGAAGCTGCCGAGCAGATAGGCGGCCGCGCCCACGACCACGCCGCCGACTATCGCCAACAAAAGGCCCGTGCGCAGCTCCTTGGCCAGGATCTTCCACTGTCCGTGTAGGTCCACGCGGCCCGTGGCCAGCCCGCGCACCATGATGGTAGCGGACTGGATGCCTACGTTGCCGCCCATGCCCATGACCACCGGGATGAAGGCCGCCAGCAGAACCACTTCTTGCAGGCGCGTCTTGAAGCCCGTGATCAGCACCGCCCCGCCGATACCGCCCGCGGCCGCCAAGAGCATCCACGGCGCGCGCAGGGCGGCCGACCGAACGGTCGAGGTCTCGAGCACGTCCTCCTGGCCCGCGCCCGCCATCTTCAGAAAGTCCTCGGTCGCCTCGTCGCGAACGACGTCGATGACGTCGTCGACGGTGATGATGCCGAGCAGCTTGTTGAACTCGTCCACCACGGGGATGGCCAGCAGGTCGTAACGCGCCACCAGCCGAGCCACCACCTCCTGATCGGTGTCCGGCGTCACCTTGATGACGTCGGGGTTCATGATCCCTTGCAGTGGGGTATCGGCGGGATGGGTCAGCAGATCGCGCAACGACAGCACGCCCACCAGGTGGCCCTCGTCGTTGACGCAGTACAGGTAGAACACCATCTCGGCATCCTCGGCCTCCTGCATCGAGGCGATGGCCTCGCGGGCGCTCAGGTTGCGGTTGAGGCTGAAGAAGTCGGTGCCCATGATGCCGCCCGCCGTCTTGGGCTCGTAGCGCAGCAGCTCCTCGACGTCGGCGGCCTCTTCGCCTTTCATCCGCTGGAGGATCTGCTCGGACAGCTCGCTCGGCAGCGCGCGCAACAGATCGGCGGCATCGTCCGAGTGCAGGTTCATGAACACCACCACCAGCGACTCGAGCGAGACCAGCGGCAGCAGCGCAACGGCGGCGTTCTCCTCCAAGTTGGATACGACCTCGGCAGCCCTCTCCTCGTCGGCGCACAGCACCTTGAGCAGCAGCTTGGCATCGTGCTCGCTGAGCTTAGGCAGCAAGCTGGCGATGTCCGCCGGCTGGGTCTTGGCGATCATCCGCTCGAGGTGATGATTGGCGTTGCGGCGGATGAGCCGCCGAAAGGTGTCCAAGACGCGGGCCTGTGCAGCGTATTCCATGAGCTCCTCCTCGCGTCGTAGACGGCCGCGGTCCATCCCGGGGGCGCTGTCTCCCGGGCGGTGACCGAATCAACGCCTAGGAGGAGTTGCCACGGGGGAAACCGAGGCCTCGTCGGGCCGTCCCCATGTGATGGGCGTCGCTACTTGGCTCGTCGGCGTCCACCTTCTCTTCCGTCTCCTCGTTTGCCTCGGAGGTCGAGCTCGCCCATGCGCGCCGCGACCGGCCTCTGGGCCATCGCCGAAGCCGCGGTCCCTATACGCCAACTTGTCCTCTCGCGAAAGCCCGATCGTCGACCCAGAGCGAGCTTCGGGCATCAGGCTTCGGGCTGCGGCGTCACCTCGACGGCGGGCAGGTCCACGGCCTCGGCCATGCGGCCCGGCGCGGCCAGATCCAGCAGCCAACCGTAGCGCTTGCCGCTCGACTCGCAGCCCAGGGTCGACGAAGGAGCCGAGACCACCGAGGGAAATCCGGGCAGCTTGACCGTGTAGCCGTGGTGCCGATGACCGTTGAGCACGATGTCGAAGCCGACCTGCGTGCAGGCTTGCATGACCTCGGCTGCGTTGCGCAGGCGCAAGCCCAGCTCGATGGGGGACCGCTTGCCGAACTCGAAGGGCATGCGCAACAGGTGGTGGTGTACCAGGGCCAGCCGAAGCCGGGCATGGCGGAATGCCCGCAGCCGAGCCACCCGAGCGAGCCACTCGAGCTGGGCCTTGTCCACCTCGCCCGTGGCGCTCATCACGCCGCCTGGCGGCGTGCACGAGTTGACGCCCACCACGGCCAGGTCGTCGATGCGTCGGAACCAGGCTCCAGCCCGTCCGCCAGCCATGCCGACCCTGCGGGCGAAGGCCCGATACTGCCCACCCTTGGCCGCGGCGCGCGCCCTGCGCCCGCGGAGCGGGACCATGTCGTAGGTATCGTGGTTACCCGGAACCACCAGCAGGCGTCCCCGCTCGATCCACGGACCTAGGTAGTGCCCGATGAGCGGATAGCCGAAGCCGTTCTCGGTCAGATCACCGGTGATCGCGATCAGCTCCGGCTCGAGCTCCCGAACGAAATCGACGACCTGCAAAAAGCGCAGGTTGGTGTTCTGGCCGTCCACGCGCAAAAGGGCGCCCAGGTCCTCGTCGTCTGGCCGGTCCGCGACCAGCGCCGCAGCCGAAGTCGAGTGCCGCTTGAGCGCGCGGGACAGCATCGCGGAGACGACCTTGTCGCCGCCGCTGCGCGGCCAGCTCCGGCTCCAATGGACCACTCCCCCGGGATCGACCAGGCGGATCCGCCGACGCCGCCCCTTGCGATCGAGCTGCCCTTCGACCTGCCAGCGCTTCCACGTCAGCACGGGCTGCCAGCCAACCTCGTCCTGCGATCGCTGAGTCCACGTGAGGCTCTCGCCGTAGCGCGACAGATGTAGGTCGCTGAGGTGCAGAAGACGCATCGCTGAGACTCATTGCACCACGGCCAGCCCAGCGAGGCCAGAAGCTGTCCTGTCCCGGAGCCAACCCGTCATCTTCGACACGGCTAGGGTTCGCTGCCCGAAGGGGCGACGCGGGTCGCGATCTGCGGGCCCAAAATCCGTTGTAACCACTTGATTTTGCATAGCATTTTTCGCCAGACCAACGGCGGGCTCGACAGGCGGATGCACAATGATCGAACGAGCTCGGCCCCGAGGCATCGCCGCGCTTCCCCCTGCTCGCGCACGACCGGCATCCAGAGGCGATTTGCGGGTATCTCTGGACGACGGATCGGGATATGGTTCGCCCGTAACTTCGGGCTTTGGTCTCGCCCCCGTTCGGGTTAAGGGAGACAACACCGAGCAAGTTGGAAGAAAGGTCCTTCGATGAATCCAAGCCTGTCGAACCAAGTTGATGGCAACCTGATGGCAGCCGGTGGTCCTCCGCCCGGCGGCTTCGGCGCACCCCCTGGTGGCGCTCCTCCTGGTGGCGCTCCCCCGGCTGGCGCTCCGGGCGGCTATGGCGCTCCGCCCGCTGGCGGGGCTCCTCCTGGTGGCGCTCCTCCTGGTGGTGCTCCTCCTGCTGGCGCGCCAGGTGGCTATGGCGCTCCTCCTGCTGGCGGAGCTCCTCCGGCTGGTGCGCCAGGTGGCTACGGCGCTCCAGGCGCTCCTGCTCCGGGCGCACCCGGAGCTCCTGCCGGCTTCGGTGCCCCTCCAGGCGGCGTCCCCGCGGGTGCGCCGGGTGGCTACGGGGCTCCGCCAGGCGGCATGCCTGGCATGGGTGCACCCGGCGGTGACGCAGAGGCGCTGAAGAAGAAGACCGATCTGTGGTTCATCCTGTCGATCGTGTCCATCTTCTGCGGCTGCGGGCTGCTCGGCATCATCAACATCTTCTTCGCACACCAGGCCAAGCAAGCTTACGCTGCCGGTGACTACGCCACGGCCGAAAAGAAGGTCGGGATCGCCAAGATCCTGTGCATCGTCGGCTACGTGATGTTCGGCCTCGCCGTCATTTTGAACATCATCTCGGTTGTCTTGAACGCCTAGCGCGCTCGGCACGGCCGCGCGCCGCCAATCGGCGGGCGAGAGCATTCGGGAGCCGAGGCCCGAGGCACATGGCTTCGGGCCTCGGTGGGGCCTTTGAGGGGGCGTCGGCCTACGCCAAGGCCTTCATGGGTGGCGGATGGGGTGTGCCCGTCGCGCCGTAGCGACTGCGAGCCGCCACCTGACCCAGGCAAGGCCACCGAGAGCCTGACGCGCTGGCGCAGGACTGCGATCCATGTCAGATCTCGGTCTGCTAAGGAGTCGATCATGGTGAACAAGGGAACTGCAATCGTTGGCTTCGTCCTGTCGTTCTTGGCAGGCATGCTGCTGATGTGGTCCATCCAGCGGGCAAAGGCGCCCGAGGCCGCCGACATCGAGGGGGCCAGCGAAGGAACCCGCGGCTCTGTCGCAAAGAAAAAGACGAATCCCGGGGCGGTAACGCTGGAGCTGTACGTGATGTCCCAGTGCCCCTACGGGGTCCGGGCCGTCGACACCATCAAGGAGGTGGCGGACAAGCTGGGGCCCGATCTCGACCTTCGGCTGGGCTTCATCGGCAAGGTCAAGGGCAACGAGCTCACCTCCATGCACGGCGAAAGCGAGGTCAAGGGCGACATGGTCCAAGCCTGCGCGGCCAAGCACGCGCCCGGGGGCTACCTCGAGATGATCGCCTGCCAAAACAAGAACTATCGCAAGGTCGACACCAACTGGGAGGACTGCGCCCGCAAGGCCGGCCTGCCCGTGGAAGCCATCGGCAAGTGCTACAACGGCAAGGAAGGCCAAGAGCTGCTCAAGGCCTCGTTCGAGGAGGCGAAGAAGAAGGGCGCCCGCGGCAGCCCCAGCATCTTCATCAACGGTGAGCGCTACCAGGGGCGACGAGGCACCACCGATTTCATGCGCGCCATCTGCAACGCCTACTCGGGCAACAAGCCCAAGGTTTGCAGCGACGTGCCAGAAGCCGTCCCGGTGAACGTCACGGTGCTCAGCGACAAGCGCTGCGCCGACTGCTCGGACAAGCGGCTCATGTCGACGGTGAAGCGAGCCGTGGTCAAGCCGGTCATCAAGCGGGTCGACTACAGCGATCCCGAAGGCAAGAAGCTTTACGAGCAGGTCGGCGGCGGCCCGCTGCCCATGGCGATATTCGACGAGACCCTGGAAAAGGACAAGGAGGCCAAGCGCGGGCTCCGCGGCCTGAAGCCGGCCGGGGACAAGCACAAGAAGCTGTCCATGCGCGCGAGCTGGTTGCCCGAGTGTGCGAACGACGGGGGCTGCGAGCGCGACGAGTGCAAGAAGACGCTCTACTGCCGCGAGGAGATGCCCAAGACCCTCGAGGTGTTCGTCATGTCCCAGTGCCCCTACGGCGTCCGCGCCCTGAACGCCATGGAGAAGGTGCTCGAGGAGCTGGGCAGCGAGCTCGACTTCCGGGTCCACTTCATTGCCAACGGCACCGCGGACAGGGGCTTCAAAGCGCTGCACGGCCAGCCCGAAGTGGACGAGAACATCCGCGAGCTATGTGCCATCACGCACTATGGCAAAGGCTACAAGTACATGGACTACGTGCTGTGCCGGAACAAGAACATCCGCAGCAGCGAGTGGGAGTCGTGTACGGGCGATAACGGCATCGCCACCCAGACCATCAAGGCCTGCTTCGAGGGCGACGAAGGCAAGAAGCTGCTCGAGGAGGACATCAAGCTCGCCAACGGCTTCGGCATCGGGGCCAGCCCCACCTGGATCACCAACGGCCGCTACAAGTTCTCCGGCGTCGACCCCGCCACCATCAAGCGCAACGTCTGCCAGCACAACAAAGGCATGAAGGGCTGCAAGTAGCAGCGCCAGAGCCGTCGAGCTCGAGCTGCGCGCGCTCGGAGAGCGCGTGGCACCCCGTTTGCAGCACGGTGGGCTGCGGCGCCCGCAGGGCGTTAGCTCCCTGACGTAGGGTTGCGGGGTGCTATCGTGATTCCGCGATGCTGCGGGATCCAGCGTCGTCGCGTGCGGATGAAATCATGATCGAAGCTCATCGGCGAATACTCTCGAGCCTGGCCATCGGCGCGGCGGTTTGGAGCGCGGGCTGCAGCAACACCGTCACGCATCACCAGAGCCCTTCGGGCGGCGAGGCCGGCACGGGCGGCGTGGCGGGCTCGGGCGGGGCGGGGGCGAGCGGCGGCACCGAGCCGCCCGAGCCCGCCATCCTGACCCTCGCGGCCCCTGACGAGTACACGGTAAAAATCGGCTTCAACGTCGACCCGGCGGCCCCGTCGATAGCCTACCCCGCCAGCTACTCGATAAGCTCCGAGGTCGGTCCTCTGGACCTGGAGCAGGCCGAGTACGACCCGGCGACGCGCACGGTGACCCTGACCAGCGCCCGACAGAAGCTGGGGATCGAGTACGCGCTCAGCATCGAGGCTCCGGGCGAGCCCATCGACGGCCTGGGCGGGGATTTTCTCTCGGCGGACACGGCGCTGTTCTAAACC
>CAYTYV010000112.1:0-11236 GCA_964441055.1 uncultured Polyangiaceae bacterium
CCCGTCGCCTCCATGGCGCGCAGGGTGTGGATCTCGGCGGTCCAGGCGCCCGCGCGGAAGGAGGTGGGCGTGCCCAGACCGTTTTGCTCAAACAGCGCCGTGGCCGCGTTGAATAGCTCCTCGGTCTCGGCCTGGCTGTAGGCGCCGAGCACCACGGTGTAGCCGCTTGAGTCGCCGTTCGGGTAGGCCACCGAGGGCTCGTGTCGGCAAGGCACCGAGGTGGTCTCCACGAAGTTGCAGTAGGGATGGATATGAACGCCGATCTCGTCGCCGTAGCTATCGCGCATGGTGGTAACCCATTGGACCAGCTCGGCGCGGCGCTCGGCGCTCACCGTGGGATCGGTGAAAGTGTAGGGACCGACGAAGTGGGTGATCAGCAGCTCCGGGTGCAGGACGTGTAGCTCATCGTGGCGGTCGAGGTGGCTGTCGGGGTTATCGGCATCGTCCCAGTCGGTGGACACCACCACGTAAAGCGGATGGGAGCGGGTAAAGCCTAGCTCGGCAAAGGCGGTGTCTTGGCCGTCGGCCGCCATGAGGATGCGGTGCTCGCCAGTCGCCAGCTCGCCGAGCGGATGGTCGAGGGTAAACAGCCCGCCAGCAACGTTCAGCCGCACGCCAGGCCCCTCGTCGATCCACAGGTCGACGAACTGCACGTCGGCAGGCGCTTCGACCTCGAGCCAGAGCGAGTCGTGGCCCGGGTCGAGGTCGTTGCCCACCAGGTACCAGCTCCGCAAGCCGGAGACGACGAAGGCAGGATCGTTGCCAGACGGTGGAGACGCCGGGGGCTCGGAAGACACGGGCGGCAGCTCCGAGCCGACCGTGGACGTGTCCTGCTCCCCGCAGCTGAGCACCAGCAGGGCCGCAAGCAGTAACCAGCGAAAACGCATGATGATCCGCTATTGGCACCGTCCTCCCCGGTCAAGAGCCGTGCGCTGGCGGCACCGCACTATCGGCGATCCCGTCGAGCCGCCTCAGCCCCATTTCCCCTGCTCGCGAAAGCGTTGCTCGAGCGCCTGCTGGTCGCTCACCGCGCGCAGCGGGATGGTGCCCTTGGTGCCCTGATGAGTCTCGAACCACAGGTAGTCCAGGCGCTGACCGGCCCGCGCGATGCGCTCCCAGGCGAAGTCGGCGGTGGCCGCACCCGACTGGATGTGGATGCCGTCGTCGTCCAGCTCCACGACGGTGGCGATGCTCCCCGCGCCCAGCCGACGGCGCTTGCGCAGCTCGAGCGCCACCTGCAACAGCGGCTTGAGCGCGAAGTAGATGCCGTAGCCGATGCCGAGCACGCCCACGATGGCCAGCGGGCTTCCGCGGTAGAGCACGTGCAGCCGCCAGCCGAACAAGGCCAGGGCTGGGCCGCCGAAGATGCGCAGCACCGCGCGTTTGCTGCCGAGGTAGTACTCGGCCAGCCAGGCGCGAACGAACTCGCGGTCGGTCAGGATGAACTCGAAGCGCATGGCAGCCAGAGGCCCTCGTCAGTGCCGCAGCGTCAGATCGGCGAGCGTCATCTTGGCGTCGTTCCGATAGGGGCTGTTCGGGTAGCGGCGGATGAAAGCGCGCAGGGTGGTCTTGGCGTCGTTCCACGCCTGGATGTCGACAAGGCACTCGGCCAACAGGAACATGGCGTCGTCGAGCACCTCGGGGTCGGCCGAGGCCTCGGAGAGCTTGAGCAGGATCGGAATCGCCTCGCGCTGGCGGTTGAGCTGGCGGTAGCCGCGCGCCAGCTCGAGCTGAGCCGAGGGCGCGTGGCTGGCCGTGTCGTCGTAGCGCAGCGCTTCCTCGAGGCTGAGCACGGCCTCGTGCCAGCGCGCGGCGCGCATGTGCTCCAGCCCCGCGTGATAGGCATCGATGGACAGCCGGCTGGCCGTGCGCGCCACCGCATCGCGGAAAAAGGCCCGCTCGGCCCGGCTGAGCTGCTCTTGCGGCAGCTGGTTCCAGGCGTCGACCAGCTCCTTCTTCTTGCCCGCGCGCAGTAGCTCGTAGAAAGCCGCCGCCGCGGTCTCGGCCTGAACGCGGACATCGTTCTGCTGGCGTAGCGCCTTGAGCTCCTCGCCCAGCGCCGCAACCCGAGCCTTGGCCCGCCGGGTCTCGCGCTCTACCGACTCCACCCGGGAGTCCCAGGCGAGCTTGACCACGCCGATGACCACCAGCACGACCAGCGCGTTGGCCGCCGCGCTGTTCCAGAAGGCGCGACGCTCGAAGGCCAGCTGCCGCTTGCCGATGCTCTTGATATCGGCGGCCAGCGCGTTCGTGAGGTTGTTGGTCTTGATGATCAACCCGCGGGACTCGATGATCTCGCGCTTGATATCCCGCAGTTCCTCGTCGACCTCGTCCATCCAGCCCCACCCAAGAGCTAGCCCGCACCTGCCGCGGCAGCAAGGGCCAGGGCGAGCAGGGCATAGCCCGGGCCGTTTCGACTTTCGAGGCTCGGGGGCTTGTGAGATCATCGCCGTACGCATAGGTTCGCCACCGATGTAGAGCCGACGATGGACACCAGCGACATCCGCAAAAACCTCAAGATCATGCTCAGTGGCCAGCCCTACGTGGTGGTCGAGTTCCAGTTCGTCAAGCCCGGCAAGGGCCAGGCCTTCACGCGCTGCAAGCTGAGAAACATCGAGACCGGCGCGGTGCTCGAGCGGACCTTCCGCTCGGGCGAGAAGCTCGAGCCCGCCGAGGTCGAGCAGCAGGTGCTGCAGTACATCTACCCGGACGGCGACAGCTACGTGTTCATGAGCATGGATACGGGCGACCAGCTCGTGGTGCCAGGCGAGAGCATGGCCGAGGAGGCCAAGTGGCTGGCGGACGGCATGGAGGTCGAGGTGACCTTGCTCCAGGGCAAGCCCATCGGCATCACGCTGCCCGCGCACGTTGAGCTGCAGATCACCCAGAGCGATCCCGGGGTGAAGGGAGACACTTCGGGCGGCGCGACCAAGCCCGCCACGCTGTCGACGGGCGCGGTGGTGCAGGTCCCGCTGTTCATCAACGAGGGCGAGTGGATCAAGATCGACACCCGCACGGGGCAGTACCTGGAGCGGGTCAAGCGCTGAGCAGGGGGTCACGGTGCGGTTGCGACATCGCTATTGGATCGGGCTGCTGGTCGTCGTCGGGCTGGGATGGCTGGCCCGAAGCGCGGCCGCCGCCCCCGTGCCCATCAGCGAGCAGGCGCGCGAGCATTTCCGCGTCGGCGTGGCCCTGCTGCAGGATCCAGCCGGTCCGCGCTACGAGGAGGCCTACCGCGCCTTCCAAGCGGCCTATGCCGATTCGCCCTCGCCCAAGATCCTGGGCAACCTGGCGCTGTGCGCCATGAACCTGGAGCGGGACAGCGAGGCCATCGACGCCTACCAACGCTATCTCGCCGAGGTCGCGGACATCGATGCCGAGGAGCGCGCCCAGATCGAGCGGGATCTGCAGGTGCTGCGCGGCAGCGTCGTTCCGATCGAGCTCGCCGTGGCCCCTCCGCAAGCGACGGTGATCGACGAGCGCATTCCCGCGCGGGGCGAGCGGGTGACGAACCGCTACAGCGCGGCGCAAGGCCGGCTGGCCATCGGCATCCGCGCTGGGCATCATCGCATCCGGGTCGAGCATCCCGGCTACCACAGCGCCACCTGGGAGCTCGAGGCGGTCTACGGAACGCCCCTTAGCAAGTCCATCACCCTGAGCAAGCTGGGCGAGGGCGAGGCCGACCCGTCCATGGCCGCGCAGCCCGGGGCGCTCGAGCGGCCCGTGCCGACCGGGGTCTACATCGGGCTGGCGAGCACCGCCGCGCTGGGCGTCGCCGCTGGCGTGCTCGGAGGGCTGTCGCTCGCCAACAAGGGCGAGTTCGACGACGCGATCGAGGCGGGCGAGACCGACCGCGCCACCGAGCTTCGCGAGACGGGGATCGGGCTGAACATCGCCACCGACGTGCTGCTCGGCTGCACGGTGGCGGCGGCGGGCGTAACCGCCATCCTGTACTTCACCCGCCCCGAGGTGGCGCGAGCAGCCGCGGAGCCTTCTGCCGACCTTCGCCTCGAGCCCTTGGCTGGGCCTAGCGGTGGCGCCCTGCGGCTTAGCGGCGCGTTCTAGTGACCCGCGGTTGTCCTGGGCTCCGCTCCGACGGTACGCTAGGAACAGAGCGTGCGGCCGCTCCCGCTGGCCTGCGTGCGAGCGGTGCTCTGCCCAGCGGGGCCATGCCATGACGGTGCAAATCGGAGACGTCGTCGACGACAAGTACCGGATCCTCCGGCTGCTCGGAGAAGGCGGCATGGGCGCCGTCTACGAAGGCGAGAACCTGCGCATCGACCGGCGCGTGGCCATCAAGGTGCTGCACCCGGACGTGGCCACCGATGCCACCATGCGGCTGCGCTTCGAGCGGGAGGCTCGAGCGGCTGGGCGCATCGGCTCGGAGCACATCGTCGACGTGCTCGACCTCGGCGAGCTGTCCGATGGCTCCACCTACATGGTCATGGAGTACCTCGAGGGGCAGAGCCTGCACGACCGGCTGCAGGGGTCGCTGCCGCCCGAGGACATCTTCCCCATCCTGATCCAGCTCCTCGACGGCCTCGGCGAAGCCCACACCGCGGGCATCATCCATCGCGACCTCAAGCCGGAAAACGTGTTCCTGGTCCCCGACAAGAGAGGGGACGGGGTCTTCGTCAAGATCCTCGACTTCGGCGTGTCCAAGTTCCACCAGCTCGGCGGCGAGGAGTGCAACATGACCCGCACGGGCGTGGTGCTGGGCACGCCGTACTACATGTCACCCGAGCAGGTTCAGGGTGCGGGCGAGATCGACCACCGCTCCGACTTGTTCTCGATCGGCATCATCCTCTATCGGGCGCTGACCGGTCGGATCCCCTTCGAGGCAAAGAGCTTCAACGAGCTGATGTTCCAGATCGCGCTGAACGATGCGCCCGGCATCGACCAGTTCGTCGAAAACGCCGACCCCGAGGTGGCGAGCATCGTGCGCACCGCCGTGGCCCGCGACCGCAACGAGCGCTACCAGAGCGCCGAGCAGTTCGCCGCGGCGCTGCGCGACTGGCTGGAGTCCAAGGCCGCACGCGTTCCCGCGGTGGCCACCCGACCGCTACCGACCGCGGCAGCCCAGCCCAGCCCTCCGCAGCAGCCTGCCGCAGCCACGGTCCAGAGGGCCCCGCCCGCCGTGGCACTCGATGCGGCCGCGCCGCAGCCCCAGATGCCCGCCGCTACCACGGCATCGCCGAGCGCACTCGACGTGCATCGGTCGGGCTCTGCTGCGCGCCCTAGCCCCGTGCACCTGCTCGCAGCCGCGGCGGGCATCGGTCTGGTGGGCGCGGTCCTGGTCGCGGTGCTCGTGCTGCGCTTGGGCCCCTTTGGCGAGCGAGGCGAGACGGCCTCGGGCGCGGGCGCGTCGAGCTCGACGTCTGCGGTGGAGCCAAGGACGCACGGATCGGAACAAGCGCCCCCAGCATCGGATACGACGACGGCGGCGGCCGACTCGCAGCCGACCGCCGCGGCCACGACCGCCGAGCCCTCCACCAGCGCGGCCTCGGCCAGCCCAGCGACACCGAGCGCGAGCGCCTCTGCCACAGGCGCGAGCACCAGCGCTCCGGCCGCGCCCACGACGCGCCCTCCTTCTACGACCCCCTCCGCGACCAAGGGCACGGGCCGCTCCACTGTGCACGGGCGCAAGATCCGAACGGATCTGGAGTAGCCACGGAACGGGACGCGACCGGCCGCTCCTGCGCGACCGAGCCCCTACTTCGAGGCCGTGACTGCGCGGCGCCCTAGCCCGCTTCCCGCCGCTGGCGGTGGCAGGCGCCTCGGGGGAAAGTCCAGCCGGTCGAGAGCGATTCGACGGACGTTGCCGCGCGTCGGCAAGGAATACAGTCGTCCCGCGCGAATGTGGGCGGCGTGCGGACCGTTGAGCTTTCGGATCCGCTCGGGAGTCGTGGCAAATCGAAACGCCAGCGACTCCAGATCGTCGCCCTCGCGCGCCCGAAAGCGAATGCGGCCGTAGCGCGGTGCGACGATCTTGCGCTCGACCAGCACGTCGTAGGCCCGAGCCCCCATCCACTGGGCCCGCGGGTTGAAGAAGCGCACGTGCATGTGGGTAGCGTGCCCCCAGGCGTGACGCACGATCGGCTCGGGATGGCAGGAGCGGTACTGGAAGATCGTGTCCAGCCAGTCCGGGTCCTCGCCGATAGCCAGGGCGTGCTCCTTGAGAAGCTTCTGCACCGAGCGATTGATGAAGATGTACTCCACGTCGGCCTCGGTCAGCATCGCGCGAATGAAGGCCCAGGTGCGCGGCTTGTCCAAGGTGATGTGCGAGGCTTTCTGGTACCAGCCGGGGTTGCGGTCGGGCAGGTAGTAGTAGCTCAGATCCACGTCGCGGCCCGACTGGTGGCTGCGATGCGGTCGCAGCGGCCCGCCGTGCGGCCAGCTCAGGTGGCCGATGTACAGCGGGTGGGTCTTTTCGGGGAACTGCTCGTTGACCTTGATGATGGCCCGAACCAGGAAGTCGACGGTCTCCTCGGTGCCCCAGGCTCGGCGCGGATCGATGAGCTCCCAGAGCTCGCCCTCGGGCATCTGCACGCCGTTGAGTAGGGCCCCGGCGTTGGGCCGACCCAGCGACAGCGAGCCCACCGCGGGCCAGTCCTCGATCAGCAGGCGGCGAAGCTCGGCATCGGACAGGTCCTCGCCCTGCTCGGCGCCCGCATCCGCGGCCCCGGACTCGTGACGGAGCGATTGGCTCGTCCAGGCGGCCAGGGCTGCATCCGACTCGGTTGCGGCCACCGACAAGGCGCCGTTGCCGCGGAGATCCGCGGCCGGCTGGGCGTGCGCAGGCGCACCCGTCCCGCTCTGGACGAGGGTACAGCCCGCCGCCAGCAACCCGACCAGCATGCCTCGGGCGCACGGACGCATGGCGCCAAGGCGTGGTCCAGATGCCTCGGCGCGTCAACCCCGAGCTTGCCGATCCACCCGGTAGCGCATCGGAGCACCCCTCGGGGCCGAGGCGCGCTATCGTGGAGTCATGGTCGCATCCGCAGAGCAAAAGCTTGGTCGGCTGGCCGATGCCTTGGTGGAAAAGCGCGGCGGGGTCGCGCTCACCGGAGCGGGCATCAGCGTGGACTCGGGCATCCCCGACTTCCGGTCACCAGGGGGCCTCTGGGAGCGCTTCGACCCCATGGAGTACGGCACCATCGAGGCCTTCCGAAGCGACCCCGAGCGGGTGTGGACCATGCTGGCCGAGCTCGACGGGCTGCTCGAGGCCGCCCAGCCCAACCCCGGGCACCTCGCCCTGGCGGAGCTCGAGCGGCTCGGGGTGCTCGGCGGGATCATCACGCAGAACGTGGACAACCTGCACCAGAAGGCCGGCTCGGAGCGCGTGGTGGAGTTTCACGGCAACGGCAGTCGGCTGCGCTGCCTGAGCTGCGACCACATCGAAGGGGCGGACGAGCGCCGCGGCGACGAGCTGCCGCCGCGCTGCGGCTGCGGTCAAGTGCTCAAGCCCGACGTGGTCCTCTTTGGCGAGCCCATTCCCCCCGACTGCCTGCAACTCTCGGCCCAGATGATCGAGCAGTGCGAGGTCATGCTGGTGGTAGGCACCTCTGCCACGGTGGTGCCCGCCTCGCTGCTGCCCATGGCCGCACAGCGACGGGGCGCCTTGCTCGTCGAGCTCAACGTAGAAGCCACCGAGCTCACCGCGCTCTGCGACGTGGCCGTGCACGCCAACGCCTCGGAGAGCCTTCCCAAGCTGGTCGAATGCGTGAAGCAGCGGCTGTGAGCCGTCGTACTGCGTTCGGCGCGGGCTCAGAAGTGCGCGGCGATGCCCCACTGGCCGACGGCCTGGAACTTCCACTCCGTGGAGTAGCTCGCCGAGACGACGGCGGCATCGCCCGCAGCGTCGGTGCCTATGACGTAGGTCCCGCGGTCGTCCCGCTTCTCCGTCACGCCGGGGTTGTAGTTGCCGCGCAGCGAGATGGGAATGCGCACATCGACCACCGGAATCGGCAGGTTGACCTCGAAGCCGAGACCGAAGGTGAAGGCGATGTAGTCATCCGTATAGGCGCTGTAGGTCACCCCTGCGGGGTTGTCCAAGCAGGACCGCGTGCACTCCGGGTCGCTGGGCATGACGAACTCCGGCCCCAGAAAGATCACGGGGGTGACCCAGCGGTTCGGGATCGCGCCTTTGAGCAGCAACGGCAGGTGCAGGGCCTTGTGGCGGATCTCGATGGTGTAGGTCTGCTGGGAGACCACGCTGCCGCTGGCATCGCGCTGCGTGAAGTCGATGTCGGCAGTGCCCCGGTCGGTCTGAAACAAGACGTCGAGCTCCACGCCCACGTAGCCGAGAAAGCGTAGCTCGAAGCTGGGACCGTAGCCTGTGCTCAGGCCTGAGAAGCCGGGGTACTTGGAGCTAGCGGGGATTTCCTGCCCTTGCACGGTCTGGTCATCGGGCTTGTCCAGGAAGCTGGCACCGGCTAGGCCCATGAAGCCGACGCCGATGGTCATGAAGTCGAGCAGGTAGAACTGCTCGTGGTCCTCACCCATGTCGAAGTTGTCCTTCCAGACCAGGGTGAGCTTGTCCTGTTCGGCGCCGTCTTCCTTGTCGCCAGACCCCTCCTCGACGGCAGTCGCTTCACCTTCGGCGCTCGGGCCGCTCTCTGAGGCCCCTTGCTCTGCACCCTCGGTAGCCGGCTCCGCCTCGTCGGGCTGCGCCTCGGCGGGAATCGAAAACAGCAGGGCGCCGAGGGCGCCAACGATGAACAGCGTTCGAGCCATGACTTCCCCTTTGCGCCTATCCGGGGCGCTCGCCCCGGGTACAGCCATGATGGTACCGAGATCGCCAGGAAATCCCAAGCCCCGCTGACGGCGCTCCTGGCCTTTCTCTACATCAGGGCCTGAACGGCCCGGTAAGGGCTCAGAGCGGCGGAGCTGGCGACGCCGATCTCAGCTCGCAGGGTCGTGCACCGTCAAGCATCGGAACCCTCGGAAGTCGCGCACGTTGCGGCCACCCTACAGCTCGGAGAGCTTGCGACCCTCGCGCAGCATCTGGACCATCTTGCGCGCGCGGCGGACCTTGGTCGGCTCGCGCTTGGCGTCGGCGATCCACTGGCAGTACTGGCGGCGGTACGAGGGCGGCAGCTTCGCGAACAGCGCGGCCGCCTCGCGGTCTTCGGCGAGGATCGTCGCTGCCGCCTCGGGCAGCACCGCGGGGGCCAGGCGGCGCTTCTTCTCTGCCCGCTCCACGGCGGCAAGCCGATCGACCAGGCCGAGGTCGAACACCGCCAGCCCGGCTTCGGCCACCTGTCCCTCCGCCAAGAGCTCCTTCATGCGCCGTATGTTCGACGCCGACCAATTGCTGGTGGGCTTGCGCGGCGAGAAGCGCTGGATGAAACACCGCTCGTCGTGGCGCCACGTGGTCGAGTCGATCCACCCCCAGCACAAGGCCGCGCGCACGGCCGGCTCGTAGCCGATGCCCAGGTGGCGAGAGCCCTTCTTGTAGATGAGCAGCCGCGCGCCCGGGACCGCAGCGTGGTGTTTCTGCAGCCAGTCGTAGAAGCCCGCGAAGTCGCGGAAGTCCAGCGGCGTCGACGCCTTGCCCATGGGGCTATGTCCGCCCGTCGAAGTCGGTGGCCGTGAAGAGCTGCATGTGGTTGTTGGGGAAGCTTCCTTGGCGATAATAATGCTCGAGCAGCTCGTCCTTCTCGCGGAAGCGATCGTGTAGCCAGCCAGCCAGGTCTTCGGCCTCGGTGGGTAGGGTGGCGATCGGGTGGCGCTTGACGTGCAAGTGCGCGCGAGGCGCGTAGCCTTTGACGAACTGCCAGAGCGTGGGCACGCCCCGCTCGTAGCCGAGGGTGAGATCGTAGACGGCATCTACGTGAGAGCGCAGCCCTTGCACGGTGGCGACGAAGCCTTTGGTCCGCGGTACCAGCACGTGTCGGAGCACGGGGAGCCCGTGCTCGCGCGCATACGCTTGGCTGCGCGCGAGCTTCTCGGCGGTCAGTCGCGTGCCCTCGGAAAACGAGATGAGCCACACCGGAATGTCGTGGTCTCGTAGCTTGGCAAAGGTCTGGGCAATGGATTGGACGTCGGCAGCCCAGTTGCGCTTCACGAACACGCAGTCGATGAACAGCATGCCCCAGCCCACGCCCGGAACGTACTTGATGGGATCCTTGACCACCCACTTCAGATCGCCCAGCCGGTCCTTGGAGCGAGCGAAGTCCATCAGGAAGGTGATGTCCGGCATGTTCTGGTGATTGAGCACCACGATGGCGTTTTCGCGTGGGGGTACGTCGTCACCGGTCAGCACGAGGTGCGCGCCGTGGAGCTGCTTCCCCGCGGTGACGCACCATCCCCACCACGTGTTCGCGGCCCAGCGATTGAACGCTCGGAACGAGCGCGGTGAGAAGGGCAGCAGGGCGGTGCTCAGCGTCTGGATGCCGTTCGCCAGCAGCAGCGTGCTCGACAGAAAGCCCACGACGGGAGCCGTCTTGGCGAGCGCGCGCGCGCGCTGGCGGCGGTCGGTGGGATCTCGCAACGGAGGTAGGGGCATTTGCCGCAGCGTATCAGCTTTGGACGCGTGCCAGCAGAGCGAGACGACGGCTCCTGCCCGTCGCCTCACCTCGCGAGCTGCAGGCTCTTTCGGTTTGTTCAGCCCCGAGGCTGGCGGGCCACACCGTCTCGCAACCGGTCCGCCAGGTCCTGGACAGGGGCGTACAGCAGCCGTTTTCCTACCTTCTCGCTTCGGACAAGGCCGCGCTCTTCCAGGCCCATCAGGTCCGTGCGCGCGGTTTGGTACGCCACGCCGTGGCTTCGGCGATGGGCGTTGATCGAGTATCTCCAACCGGGGTTTCTCAGAGCGTGCATCACCAGGGCTTTCTGGCGATGGTTGAGCTCCTGCATGCCGCGAAGCTGCTGGGCGCCCATGCGTAGCTCCTCGGACTTGCGCTTGATGTAGTCCTCGAGCTCGCCGATCGCCCGGTCCAGCACTTCCAGGTGGTAGAGGACGAAATAGGTGAGGTCCGCTGAATCCGTCTCCGTGTGGAGTAAAGCTCGCGCGTATCGGCGGGGAGCTTTCAGAATGATCTGCGAGATCGACACGAACTCGCACAGCCAGTACTCCGCGTGCAGCATGGACCAGTAGAAGAGCGCTCGAGCCGTGCGGCCGTTGCCGTCGACGAAGGGGTGGTCATAGGCCAACCAGAAGTGGAGGATTGCGGCTCGTACGGCGGGATGGACGAACTCGGAGCGCTCGGCGTTGGCGAAGGCACACATCTGG
>CAYTYV010000112.1:11336-15182 GCA_964441055.1 uncultured Polyangiaceae bacterium
CACCACCACTCCTCGTGAGCAAGCCCCTCGGGCGGTTGGCGACGCCTGAGCTCATCCCAGTGCAAGTATTTGCCTTCGACCAACGGCCCGTGGGTGGAGGTGTGCCGAATGATGCGGTTGAGCTTTGCTGGCTCAAGCCCTGGACGAGTCGCTGGAGCGGGGGGACGTGGCGGCATCCCACGCGGCGCGGTACGAGCGCGCTTGCCAAGAGCGCGTCACCAGCAGCAGACCGCTCGGGGAGCTCTCGGGCACACACAGCGGCGCGAAGGAGCGAAAGAACGCATCGGGATCGATAGCCGCCTCGGGACCGCCCAGGCGTGGCCGGTCGATCTCGCCGCCGAGCAGCATTGCGGCGCCAAGGCCCAACGGGACGCCCGTCGCTCCGCCCATGCCCCCCGGCGGTGCGGCCGTCAGGGTGACGCCTACCCTGGCCTCGGCGCCTGCGCGCTCTCCCCGCGCCCAGGCGTAGATGGGCGGCAGCTGCTCGCGGCCGCGCACGACATCGGCCACCAGCGCCTCTCGATCCAGCTCGCCCGACTCGGGCCCTTCGATGCGCTCTGCCCAGCGCCCCACCGTCTCCTTGCGCACCAGGCCCCGATCGATGAGCCGCGCCGCAGCTAGGATGGCCAGCGCGGGCAGGCGACCCACGGTGGTGGCGTTGACCGCTCGGCGCAGCTCGGGGTAGGTGCGCGGCAGCGTCACGGGCTCGGGGTGGCCGATGGTCCAGGCAAAGCGCCGTCCTAGGCCGGGGTAGTCGATCCACACCTTTTGCACGGGGCGCTCGTCGACGAAGGAGCCGTCTCGAAACAGCCGGATGGTTCCGCTGAGCTGCTCGATGCCGTGGATGGTGGCCGCGCTCGGGTCGGCGCGAATGGTCTCGGGTCGGGCGCGGTGTAGAGACCAGCCCGTGACCACCTCGCGTGCCACGTCGAGCTCGGCGATGGCGCGCGCGGCCAGCAGATTCGACACGCCAGGGGTGATGCCCAAGCCGATGACCGCCGTCAGCCCGCGCTCGCGGGCCTGCTCGTCGAGCGCCAGCATCTGCTCGGTCGGCTCCCAGTCGTCGCACACGTCGAGGTAGTGGCAGCCAGCGTCAAGAGCCGCGCGCAGCACGCCAAGCCCGAAGCGGAAGTACGGCCCGACGGTGCTCACCACCAGCTGGGCGTCGCGCAGCAGCGATCGTAGCGCCTCGCGGTCGGTCACGTCGATCGCGACCGCGCTCGCGCCTTGGTACGGTGTTGCCAGCCGCTTTGCTGCCGCGCCATCGCGATCGGCGACCACGACCTCCAGCTCGGGACGCAGCCGAAGCAGCGTCCGCATTGCATGCGTACCGACATAGCCGCCGCCGAGCATTACCACGCGCATGAGCGCTCCTCCGTTTCCCTTGGCGCGCTTGAGCGGGCCTTCCGAAAAAGATCAGCTGCGGCGCTGGCGGCGGCGTCGAGCCAGGCCCAGGGCGAGCGCCGCGAGCAGCAGCGCCGCATGGGGAATCGCACCGCTCGAGGGCCGCAGCCTGCACGAGCAGCCGTCGTCGCCGTCGGGGGCGGGTTGTTGGCAGGGGCAGGTGCCGCCCGCGGCCGTACTGCCGCCCGCTCCCGCCGCTCCGCCCTGGGCGCCTGCACCGCCCGCTGCAGCACCAGCGCCACCCGCACCACCGTTGCCGCCCGCGCCACCGCCGCCCGCCGCCGAGCTGCAGTCGTTGTAGTCATCCGGCTCGCGGCTGGGATCTGGCACCTCGAGATAGGACGGATACTGCGCCGAATGGTGAAGGTTCACGGTCACGGGCGTGCCATAGCCGCCGCCCGCGCCTGCTGAGCCGCCGCCCGCGCCACCGCCGCCCGTAGGCAGCGGATCGCCGCCGAGCGGCCGCACCGACTCGGGGAAGTCCAGACCGTTGTTCAGGCTGGCGGCAAAGCGGGGGTAGTTGGACGAGCTGACCGAGATGCGCAAGCGATGGCCCGCGTTCAAGATGATGCTGGTCGACCACAGGTCCACCACGGCCTCGACCACCTCACCCTGGGATAGGGGCGAGATGCCCGTTGTGGTCCCGCGCGCCGCCAGCCGCGCGGCGCCATCGGCGATGAGCATCGAGTGCCCGCTGGGATAGACGTCGGTCAGGCGCACCATCAGGTCGGTGTCGGGCTGGTCGATGTCCACGTACAGGTGCGCCCGCACCCGGCCCGTCACCTCCATCGGCTCGGCCAGCACGGGCGTGGAGAAGACGAGCACGTCGTCCCGCTCCTCGATCGAGCGCTGGTCACAGGGGCCCGCGGGCAGGCTCAGGTTGCGGCCGCAGATGGTGGGCGACGGATGACTGGGATCGTAGACGTAGCTCGTGGTGCTGCTGTCCTCGCTGGGACAGTCCTCGACGAGCAGGCCGCCTGGCTGCAGGTGCAGCCGCACCGGGGCCGCCTCGGGAGGCCAGTCGTCGGCGGCGCGCCACTCGTTGCCCGGCGCGTACGGATCGGGCTGGGCGCCGTCGATGCCCGCCTCGCCCATCACGTAGTACTGCACCGTCGGCATGTCGTCCGGGCTGATATCGACGTCGGGCAGCTCCACCTCGAGGGCGGCTTCGAGCATCACGTTGAACGCCGTGCCCGAATCGGGCACGAGCGGTCTAGTGACGTTTTCCGGATAGGTGAGCTCGCCCTGCACCTCGGTCCTGCCACCGTGGGTCCAGGGACCGATGATCAGCTTCTGCTGGCCCGCCGCTCCGGTGCCTCCCTGGTGCTGATAGCCCACGAAGCCGTCGATGTTGCCCTGGACGAAGATGTCGTACCAGCCGCCATCGTGCAGGCCCGGCACCACGACGGCATTGTATTGGTCGGCGGTCTGCATCCATTGCCAGAAGTCGTCTTCGTAGGGATGGGCCGCGATATCGTCGAGGAAGTGGCTCGCTCCCGTGCCGTTCAGCCAATGGGTGATCATGTGATCGCGGAACACCCCGCCGTTGAAGATGCCGTCCTGGAAAAAGTTGGGCGTTGCGACTATCGGGTTGACGAGCACCAGGCCTGGCGGATCGGCGCTGGCGGCCAGATACTGCACGATGCCCAAGGCCGAGCCTCCCGAGGTGGCCACCCGTCCGTTGCACCACGACTGGTCGACGAGCCACTCGAGCGTGTCGTAGCCGTCCTTGAGCTCGCCGTCTCCGTCGCAGAGAAACACCATCTTCTCGCCTTCGGAGTCGTGATAGCCGCGCAGATCTTGACCCACCACGGCCACGCCATGGGGGTTGTACGCCAAGGCGGCAAGCCACGTGATGGCCGCTCGCCCGTAGGGCGTGCGAAGCAGCAGCACGGGCCAAGGGCCCTCACCGCTCGGCAAGTAGACGGTGGTCTTGAGATGCACGCCGTCCCGCATCTCCACGTCGTAGATCGTCTGGGCCTGGGATGGCCTAGCGCCCAGCAAGCCAAAGGCCAGCACAGCAATGCCCAGAACGAGCCGACGAGCCCGCCTGGTGAAACCTCGGCGTCGAATGGTCGTCATGTGGCTTGCTCCGCCCTCGGTCGCCACCAAAGCGGCGCCTACGGAAAGGCTTCGGCGCACTCGTCGCCGCATTGCTGGTACATGCACGTGATCCCCTGCCAGGCAAGCCACATCGCGTCCATATCGCCGTCGAAGCAGTCGTAGATGCACATCCAATCCGGAGGGCCGCCGTTGAGGCAGTTGGCCAGCGTGCACACGCTGCCCGTCAGGCATACCGGGTCGTTGATGCATTCGATCATGGCGGGACAATTGGCTTCGAGGCAATCGATGCAATCCATCGGCGAGCTGCCACCGGAACCCCCCGTGCCGCCCGTGCCGCCCGTGCCGCCCGTGCCGCCCGTGCCGCCCGTGCCGCCCGTG
>CAYTYV010000113.1:0-15074 GCA_964441055.1 uncultured Polyangiaceae bacterium
CTGGGTCCACGCCCGTCATGGGCGACCGACGGGAGATTTAGATGCGCCGGCCCTAGGCCCTCGCCCGAGGAGCCCGAGCCACAGGCCACTCCTGCCAAGCCGGCCGTGCTCCCCTCGGCGGCCGAGCGCCAGGCGGGCATCGCGATCGAGGCCCAACTGGCCGAGCCAGGAGTGCCAGCCTTCGAGACGCTGGTCAGCTACGCGTTCGCGGAAAAGGCGGACTACGATCGAGCCAAGCCGGAAGCTGGTGCGGCCAGCGACCGGGGCGGCTGGCTCGCCGCAGAGCTGACGAAGACGGTGGAGCAGCTTCCGCTCAGCCGCTGGACCCGCGCCAAGATCCATTACGTCATCGAGCCCAAATCAGAGTAGCCATGAATGCACAGCTCCGACAGTCCGCATTGCGAACCCTGGTGCTCTGCGGCGCTGTAGCGCTCGCCCTTGCTATGGGCGGTTGCGCCAGCGTCAAGCCCTGGATGGACTACAGCTCCGATCTGAGCGTTCCCGAGGCTCCGATCGCGGTCGACGTGGTGGTCGAGGCCACCGACGAGGTCAAGGCCGCCATGGGAGAAGGTGCGCTCGAGAGCTTTCGCGACGCCCTCCGAGCCGACCTCGATGCCAATGGTCCGTTTCGCATCGATCAGAACTCGCCCAATGGGATCCTGCGGGTGCGCCTGACGCGGCTCGAGGTGGATGAGCCTGGCGGAGCGGGCTATCTCTTGTGGATCCTATACATACTGCCGCTCGTCGGCGTGCCTTACGAGCGCACCGACGTCGTGATCAATGCCAAGGCCACGCTGGAGGATGCGAACGGCAACGTGATCGTCGACGTGCTGGCCGAGGCGGACGACAGCACCTACAGCGGCGCCTACTACAACCACACCGTGACCTACGAAGGCGCGGCTGAAGATCTCGCCGAGCAGATCCGCGAGGGACTAGCGGACAAGCGGGAAAAGGCGGTCGCCGCCCTGCAGGGTGGCACGGCTGTGGCGAAGGGCCCGGACAAGGACAGCGGCGACGAGCCCAGCGCGGGAGAGCCGAGCGAAGAGCCCGCAGCCGGAGGGCTGGTCACAGGCTCACCACAGCCCACGGCCTACGCGCTGGTGGTCGGCATCGAGCGCTATCGCGATGCGCCCGCGGCCACGGGCGCCCGCCAGGACGCCGAGCGCTTTGCCGACGTGGTGCGCAAGACCCTCAACGTCCCGTCGGACCACATCCGCGTGGCCCTCGACGATCGGGCAACCCGGGTGGACCTCGAAAAGCACCTCGATTGGCTGCGGACCAACGCGCGGGACGGCAGCCGGGTCTACTTCTACTTCAGCGGGCACGGCGCGCCCGAGGCCTCGAGCGGCACGCCCTACCTATTGCCCTATGACGGCGATCCCGAGCACGTGGAGCGGACCGGCCTGGCCATGCAGACGCTGCTCGCCGAGCTGGGCAAGAGCAAGGCCAAGGAGACGCTGGCCTTTGTCGATGCCTGCTTCTCGGGTGCGGGTGGACGCTCGGTTCTGCCCAAGGGCGCCCGGCCGCTGGTACGCGTGCAGAAGCAGGAGGTCCGCCAGAACGTGGCGCTGTTCAGCTCGTCGAGCGGCGCGGAGATCTCGGGGCCCGTACCTGGCGGCGAGGGGGGACTGTTCTCGCACTACGTGGCCGAAGGCCTGGGCACGGGCGCAGCAGACGCTGATGGCGATGGCCAGATCTCGCTCGAGGAGCTCAGCGAATGGGTCGGTCCGCGGGTCAAGCGCCGCGCCAAAGAGGCCAATCGCAAGCAGACCCCGCACCTCAAGATGGGTAGCGGCCTCGACGAGGCGGAGAACATCATCGTCGCCTGGGGGCTGCCCGCGCAGTAGCGCCAGCCCGTCGCCCGTGCGGCTCTCTAGAGCCCATCTCAGAAACCCTCCCGTCGACTCGCGGGCGGGGCGGACGCGTCTGCGGCGTTGCGGCTCCTCGAAATAGTCCTACTATTCCTTCGTCTCCGCGCCTGGCAGCCGCGCCCGCCGCGCTCCGCGATCCTCGGTCCGGATTTTTGAGATGGGCTCTACTCCACCACGACGTCCAAGCGATTGGCGCACAGCCGACTACCCTGCTCGTCCTGAACCTCGGCCACCAGGGTCGAAGGCCCGGCTTGGGCAGGCGCGGTCAGGGTGAGCGTCAGGGGCACGATCTCGAAGGGCTCCGCTTGGAAGTCCAGCGTGGTGGCGGGACCATCGCCCCAGCGGAGCAGCAAGCGGCGCGCGGCGGGCGAGGCGGACGACCAGTGGGAGAAGCCGAGCGGCACGTCGACGGTAGCGCCCGCCGCCAGGGTCTCGCCTGGCAGCCAGTCGAAGGCGATGAAGTCGTCGCCCAGAACGTCCGCTAGCCCCACCCCGTAGCGCTCGCAGAGATCGGGCTTGGCCTCGCGCTGGTAGGTCACCAGCCCGTTTCTTTCGTACTCCACGTCGCTCAGCTGGGTGAGCACCCAGCCCACCAGCTTGGGCTGCCGCCGCATCTCGTTGAGCAGGCCGAACAGGTCGCAGAAGATGTCCGCTCCCGCGGGCTCGCCCAGGGTGCTGAAGCTGGCGAACTCCGAGTTCCACCACGGGTCTCCGTCCTGGGTCGCGTCGCCCACGAAGCTCTCGGTGCTGCCCGGGTAGGTCGCTGCGGCCTGCTGCTCGAGGAAGGCGCGATAGTCGGCGGCGTCCTCGCCATAGTAATGGAAGGAGTTCGAGTCCGTGTCGATGTGCTCGAAGCGCCCGACGATGCCTCCCGCGCTGTTGTCCTCGACCGGCCGGGTGGGATCGAGGGCGCGCGCCACGCCCACCATGTCGCGCACCCATTGCTGCAATCCAGGGCTGTCGGCGAGCGGCGTCGGAGCGAGCGCCGAGCCGTTCTCGACCAGGCCCCAGTTCTCGTTGAACACCACCCAGGCGATCACGCTCGGGTGGTTGGCGTCGCGCGCGATGGCCGCGCGCAGCCCCTGCTCGAAATGGGCTCGCCCCGCGAACCCCTCGGTGTTCTTGGCCTGCAGCTCGAGCGAGGGGATGTCGTAGACCACGTAGAAGCCCAGCTCGTCGAGCAGGCGGTACTTCACGGGCTCGTCGGCCTTGATGTGGAGTCGAATGCAATTGAAGCCGAAGGAACGCGCCAGCTCTAGGTCGGCTCGGATGGCCTCCAGATCGGGCGCGGTGTACACGCCGTCCGGGTGGTAGGACTGGTCGAGGACGCAGCGCAGGTAGCGCGGCCGGCCGTTGACGTGGAAGGCCTGGTATTGGTCGGCCGGATCGGGTGTCTCGGTCGGGCCGTGGCCGGGCAGCCATTGGGTGGAGGTCTCGACCATGCCGAAGTAGGTGTGGACGAGGTCGCTCGGGCCCTCGGCCGCGCGGACCTCCACGTCCAGGTCGTACAGGGTGGGCGAGCCGTGGTCCCACAGCTTGAGCGGGTCTAGGGGCAGCCGGATGACCTCGCTCGAGCCCGCCGCGAAGGGCTGCTCGACGAGGCCCGCGTCCTGGCCTTGCACCGTTGCGGCGAGGCGGATGGACGCCTCGACCGGCTCATTGAGCTTCGGGAGCACCTCGAGCTCACCCGCGTCGAGGTCGGCCGTCAGGCGAATGGACTGCAAATGGACCTCCGGGCGTTGCTCCAGGTACACGGTCTGCCAGATGCCGCTCGTCCGGGTGTACCAGGTGCCTCCCTGCTTGCCGACCGGCTGGACCCGACCGCTGAGCTCGGTAAGGTCCTCGACGCGCACGACGATGCTGAAGCGGCCTGCCTCGGCGGCCTCGCCGAGGTCGACGGAAAAGGGCGCGTAGCCACCAACGTGCTCGAGCTTGTGCTGCCCGCCCACCCAGACCGTGGCGTGAAAGTCCACCGCGCCGAACACCAGGTGCCAGCCGAGCCCATCATCGTGGGGCAGCGGGTCGGGCAGTCGGAGTCGGTACCAGGCTACCCCGCGGTAGGTGGTGGCCTTCAGCGTCTCGGTCAGCGAGTAGTCGCCCTCGTGCGGCGGCACCAGCCCCGACAGCGGCGACTCCCAGGCGTAGGGGACCTGAATCCGATCCGTCCAAACATCGTCGCGCGCTTGCCAGCCTTGCGCCAAGCCGACGTCGTCCGGGTCGTAGGCGAACTCCCAGCGGGTGTTGAGGTTGACGAAGGACTCGCGGCGGAAGTCGGGCCGCGGATGCTCGGGGCGCACGATGGGCTCGAGCGGCGGCCACGGCGGAGCCTGATCCGAGGTCCCGCAGGCGACGAGAGCCCCGGTGGCCACCATCGGAACGAGAAGCGAGACAGGCAGCGGAAAGCGCATCGACCGAGCTCTCGAGCAAGGGGCTTGTTGCCAAGATGAGCGGCAGCTGGAAGCGAGCATAGCATCGACAACTCGAGCCCGTCGCTCGGCGAGGCCACCTGCGAGCTCGCCGCTTGGACCTCGCGCCAAACCCGGCCCACCCTGGCCCCCTCGCCTCGAGCCGTGCTAGGGGATCTCTAGAGCGGGGTCGAACTCACGGGGGGTCTGGAGCATCCCATGAACGCCAAGGCCTCTCCTCGTCATCACCGCAGTCGTGCCGCCACGGGTGGGCTTGCCGCAGCCGTGCTGCTCGCCGCGACCGGTTGCGGCGCTAGCGACGACGAGCCGCTGCCCATCGGCGGGCAGGGCTTGGCGGTTCGCGCCAGCGTGGAGCAGATTCACCTGTGGAAGGCTTCGCCAGAGACGGCCTTCGAGGTCGTCGATGCCGACGGCCAACCGGTCGCCGAACGCGTGACCGACTACCAGGGGAGCCTGATCTTCCGCGAGCTCGAGCCCGGCGACGGCTACACCCTGCGCTCGGTGGAGACTCCCGACGAGGCCGTCGGTCCGCTCACGGTGCTCTCGGTCGACAGCAGCCAGCCCGAGCCATCCTTCTACGCCAGCCAAACCCTGGAGCCGGGCTTCGGCTACTTGACGACGCGCGACGGCACCAAGCTCTCGGTATTCGTCTCGCTGCCTGGGCCTGTCGAGGACGGCCCCTATCCCACGCTGGTCAACTACTCGGGCTACAGCCCCTCGCGGCCGGGCCAGTCCCTGGGCGGCCTGGCCGAGCTGTTCTGCGACGACTACCCCATCCTGTGCGATGCGCCGTCGTTTCCCACGGGCATCATCGCTGGGCTGATGGGCTTTGCCGTGGTGGGCGTGAACATGCGCGGCACGGGCTGCTCGGGCGGGGCCTACGACTACTTCGAGACGCTGCAGCTGCTCGACGGCTACGACGTCATCGAGACCGTCGCCGCCCAGGACTGGGTGCTCCGCAACGAGGTCGGCATGGTGGGGCTGTCGTACCCCGGTATCTCGCAGCTGTTCGTGGCCTCCACGCGGCCGCCGAGCTTGATAGCTATCGCCCCCATGTCCGTTCTCGCCGATACGGCGACCTCCACGCTGGTACCGGGCGGCATTTACAACAACGGCTTTGCCCTGGCGTGGATCGAGCACGTGTTGAGCAAGGCCGAGCCGTATGGGCACGGGTGGATCGAGGACGTGGTCGAGGCTGGCGACCGCATCTGCGAGGACAACCAGCTTCTGCACAGCCAGGTGGTGGACTGCGTGGCCAAGGCTTACGATAACCCCTACTACACCGACGAGGTGGCCAAGCCCCTCGATCCGAGCAGCTTCGTCGACGTGATCGACGTGCCCGTCTTCATGACCGGGCAATGGCAGGACGAGCAGACCGGTCCCCACTTCCCCGCCCTTTTCGACAAGTTCACGGGCGCGCCCGTCACCCGCTTCGGCGTGACCAATGGCGTGCACGACGATGGCTTCGCCCCGCAGATGCTCGGCGAGTGGTTCAACTTCCTGTCGCTGTACGTGGCCCAACAGGTGCCTGTGATGGACGAGGTCGTGCGCGACCTCGCGCCGACGTTCATGGCTGACGTGTTCGGCTCCACGCTGGACCTGCCCCCGGAGCGCTTCGCCGACTACACCGACTACCAGCAGGCGCTCGACGACTACGAGGCGGAAGAGCCGCTGCGCGTCATCTTCGAGACGGGAGCGGCCGACGGGGTGGAGCCGGGCGCGCCCCAGGGGACCTTCGAGGCCCATTTCGGCGGCTGGCCCGTCCCCGAGACCGAGGCGCGCCGCTGGTACTTCCAGCCGGACGGCAGCCTCGCGGCGGAGGCCCCGGAAGAGGACGGCGGCGCCAGCGCCTTCGAGCCCGAGCCGGAAGCGGGCCAGCGAACCTATCTGGCCAGTGGAGCCGTTCGCGACCTCCAGCCGGACTACGACTATCGGCAGCTCGTCGACGGCAAGGCCGTCGCCTTCATCAGCGATCCCCTGGAGGAGGATCTAGTGGTGCTGGGGCACGGCAGCGTCGATCTATGGCTGCGCTCTACGGCCACGGACGCCGATCTGGAGGTCAACCTGACCGAGGTGCGGCCCGATGGCATGGAGTCCTACGTGCAAAGCGGCTGGCTGCGCGCCAGTCACCGCGCCTTGCGCAGCGACGCCACCGAGCTTCGGCCCGTGAAATCGCACTACGAAGAGGACGTCGAGCCGCTCGAGCCGAGCGAATGGACCGAGGTGCGGGTGGAGCTGATGCCCGTGGCCCATATCTTCCGCGCGGGCTCGCGCATTCGCCTATCCGTGGACACCCCGGGTGACAGCCGCGCATCGTGGACCTTCTTGGTGCTGGAGCCGGACCCCCTTCCCGCCCATAGCATCGGCCACCACGCCGCCCATCCGTCTAGCGTGGTGCTGTCCGCGGTTCCCGGGCTGACCATTTCCACCGAGCTGCCCGAGTGCCACGCCTTGCGCGGGCAGCCCTGCCGCGAATACGAGCCCTTCGTCAATACGCCGGAGTAGGAAGCGGCATCATCCGCGGATGGCCGCGCTCGCGGCGGGGTAGTCGGCGCTCAAGTAAAAGGCCAGCAGGGCGCCCACGCGCACGGCTAGGTCGGGGTAGAGAAGCTCGTGCTGCTGGTCGCGGCGGCTCACCGCGGCGCTGAGGCCGGTCCGCTCCACCACGGCGAGCTCGGGCTGGTACTCGGGCCGGGTCAGGAACATGGCGCGAATGGCGGCGGCGAGATCGGCGGCCAGCACCAAGCCCGCTCGGTCGGCGGTGAGCTGGGTGACGCGATGGGCTGCGACCACCTCGTCCGGGGCGTTGCCCAGCGTGCGCCCCTCGGCCTTGGCGCCCGAGCCCACCCATTTTCCCGCCGTGTCGATCACCGCGCCCACTGCGCCTTCGGGCAGCTTGTCGGCCACGGTGGCGATCTTGCTGCCAAAGCGGAACACCCGGAGCGCGGGCAGCACGCTGAGCAAGAGCGAGGCGGTCTCCACGCTCTTTTCGTAGGCGCCCGCCCACACCTCGCTCGAGGTCACCCGGGCGTGGCCAAGGCGCAGGTGGGCCATCTCGGCGCCGATGGCAAAACGCAGCTCGACAGGCCCCAGGAAAAAGGGCGAGTCGGGATCGAGGTGCTCGCCGCCGATGAGCACGAACGACGGCGTGCCCTCGTGAGCGCGCAACCCGATGGACCGCTCGCCCCGCGAGACGTACGCCTCGACGCTGCGCGTGCCCAGGGCCAGGGCCGCGTCGGTCAGCGCCTGGTGGGCGGCCTCGCTGATGCTCGGCTGCAAGTGCTGGCAGTAGCTCTTGAGCGCGCTGCGGTCGGGCACCTCCACCGTGGCCAGAAAGGCCTGCAGCTTTCCAAGGGCGCCGCCCTTGCGCGCCGCGGGATGCTGGACCTGCTCGAAAAGCTGCTCCTCGCTCCACGCCCGGGTGGGCCGCACCACGCGATGGCCCTCCATCCCGTCAGCCGAGTTCAAGCCGCCTGGCGCCAGCATAGCGGCGAGCTCGGCCACTCGCGGTGCCAGGGCCTCGTCCGCGACCTGGGCGAGGGCGGTCACGCGTTCGTCCGCCAAGGGCTGCAGCTTGGCCAGCTCCAGCAGCGTGTCCGCGTCGCGGCCGTCCTCGCCGCCGCGCAGCACGGCGAGCTCGTCGAGCACGCGCAGCCGCAGGGCCTGTGCGCCAGCGTCGGGCTCGGTCTCGGGCGGCGGCAACAGATCGAGCAGCTCGGCCTCGGGCAACGTTGCCAGCGTCGTCTCCAACACGGTCACGGCATCGGCCGCTCGCCGAGCCTCGAGCAAGTGTCGGGCATAGCCGAGCTCGCGCTCGACCCGCGCGGCAGGGTCCTCGTCGTCGGCGGGCAGCGAAGACAAGGCCGCCTGGTACAGGGCCACGCTGGCCTCGCCCGCCAACCCGAGCGCGGCCAGGCGATCGCCTAGCTCGATGGCCCGCTCGAAGGGCACGGTCCAATCGTCAACCCAGTCGACCAATCGACGAGCGGGGTCCGCGACGACGGCGATGGCCCGCAGGCTGGCGTCCACCTCGCCCAGGCCCTCGGCAGACGGACGGATGGTCGCGATGGTGAGCGCGCCCCACGGATCTCCGTCCTCGACCAGCCAGCCCAGCCAGCGCCGCGCCTCGGCCGCAGCTTCTGCGTCGCGCTGTTGCCGCGCCCAGAGCCGGGCGGCGCCGCGCAAAACCCGCTCCGAGCGCGCACAGCCCGGCAGCTCGGCCAGCTCCCTGAAGGCCGCGTCGTTGCGACGCGTGGTCCGCCAGCGAAGCTCGCCCGAGCACACGAGGTCGCGCCCGAGCTGCGCCTTGACCTCGAGCGGGCGGCGCTCGAGCTCTGCCACTTGCGCGTCGCCTAGCGGGCCTATGGCCACCAGGGCCGCGCGCTCGGTCGTCAGCACGAAGCGCTGCTCCTCCTTGCTCGCAGCGCCGAGCCAAGAGTCGACCTGGACGCTGGAGCCCGTTTCCAGCCAAGCCAGGATCCGCTCGCCCTCGCGCAGCCAGCCGCTCGCCCAGGCCTCGTCGAGCGGCGTGCGCTCCTCGGCAAAGGCCGCGACCTCGGGCCAGCTCGCCGCCTGCGTGCCCCGTAGGCGCGCCAGCGCAATGGCCTGCTGCACGGCGGCGCCCTTGCCCGTGGGAATGCCGAGCTGATGCTCGCCCACCTGGAGGCGGTCGCCCAGCCTTCCGGGCAGGTAGCGGAGCGGGTCGGCGGCCAGCACATCGACCAAGAGCCGCGCGCCCTTTTTGCCCTCGGCCACCAGCCACAGGCCCGTGTCCGACAGACACAGCTCAGCCTGCGCCTTTTGCCCCGATGCTAGCGGCACGCGCCCCCGAAGCGGCACGCGCCGATCCACCACACCCAGCGAGCTATCTTCCGTCATGCCCTCGCCCAGCCCTACTCGCCCATCCTACCCCGAACGAGCGGCAAGAGCGTAGCGGGCCCGTCGATGGGTGAGCACCGCGAGGGCCTCAGCGGCTCCCGGCAGGCAGCTCGCATAGCGCCTCAAGAGACGCGCGGCCTACCAGCGGCTGTCGCCCGCGGTCAGCCACGCAAAGGCGCGTTGCAGCTCGGTGGCCATGGGCTCCTGAACGCTGTGTCCAGCGCCGCGTGCATACACCACCCTGGCCTCCAGACCGCCACGGACCAGCTGCCAAGCCGTGTTGCGGGCCTCGAGCGCACACTCGATGCGGCCGCAGGCGAGCAGCACGCGCTTTCCGCCCCGCTCGTGGAAGCGTTGCGCCACGGCGACGTACCACTCCTGGAACAGGCCGTAGCCGCCTTCGACGAGCGCTGCCCGCGCGAAGCGCGCCTCGTGATGCGGCAGCAGCAGCGCGCCCATGATGGCGCCCTGTGAGAAGCCCGCAAACGCGGGCGCCTCGAGGTCGACCCGTCCCGCAAAGCGCTCTGCCAGTGCGGCCAGAGCCGCGGTGATCTCGTCTCCTAGAGCCAGGTGGTGACGGTAGTAGTAACCCGTCTGCTCGCGCGGCGCGTAGGGGTAGATGGCCGATCCGGTCAAGCACAACACAAAGGCCCGCCCTTGGACGATGCTGCTCCACAGCGCGCACGTCCACTCGGGCCGACCGCCCGCGCCGTGGGCCGCCACCAGCACGGGATGGGGGCGGGACAAATCGGCAGGCACCGAGGCGACCGCAGGCAGATGCCCGGGCACGGGAAGCTCCACGAGGGCTGCGCTCGGTGCCCCTGTCGCTTCGGGCACGGCTGCGGCGTCGGGCTTGCCCGAGGTCTGCGAGACGGCGATGGCTGGCGCCGATGCCGTTGGCGACGCGGTGGCGGCACGCCCAGGCGCGCAGCCCGCGCAAAGCGCGACCAGCCCAGCCAGGACCAGCAGCCCTTTTGCCGCGGATAGCACCAACGCTGGATCGTAGCGCGGATGATTCACGGCGTCGCCTCAGCCGCCCGATCGCTTGGGGCGACGCAGCAGGTCATCCGGGCTAGGATCTCGCGACGCAATGGATCCTCAAGCTGGCGCCATGGTCACGCACAACGTGCGGCTTCGCTCGCCGCTCGATCGCGGGGGCATGGGCAGCGTGTGGACGGCCTACCACCAAGGGCTGGACGTGGAGGTGGCGGTCAAGTTCATCGGGGACTCCTGGGCGCACGACTCTACGCTGCTCAAGCGGTTCAAGCGGGAGGCCGCTGCCGCGGCCAAGATTCGCAGCCCCCACGTGGTGCAGATGCTCGACCACGGGGTGAGCCCCGACGGTGTGCCGTACATCGTCATGGAGCTGCTCGAGGGCGAGGACCTGAGACATCGCTTGGACCGCGACGGCGTGCTCGAGCGGCGCAAGCTCGCCCTGCTGATGCGGCAAACGGCCGAGGTGCTCGACACCGCACACGGCATCGGCATCGTCCACCGCGACATCAAGCCGGGCAATCTGTTCCTGATGCAGACGCGCCAGGAGCTGTTCGTCAAGGTCTTGGACTTCGGCATCGCCCGACAGCTTCACGCGGGCGTGGGCAAGTACCTGACCGATACTGGAGCCATGTTGGGGACCCCCGTGTACATGAGCCCCGAGCACGTCATGAGCGCCGAGGTCGATCGCACCGCGGATCTGTGGTCCTTGGCAGTGGTGGCCTACGAGGCGCTGACCGGGCGGGTACCGTTTGACGGCGAGACCGTGGGCGCGGTGATCCACAGCATCATGGAGGGTAGCTACCCCGCCCCTTGCCAGCTCGCGGCCGAGCTGCCGACGGCGGTGGATGCGTGGTTCGAGACCGCGCTGCATCCCGAGGTCGAAAGGCGCTTTCCGAGCGCGGAGATCATGGCGGCAACGCTCGCCGATGCGCTGGGTGAAGCGGGGAGCCATCTGCCGCAGATGGGGCCGGCTTCCTCGGGGGTCCGCGCGGCCGGTCATCGCGCCGAGCCCCATCCCGCACCGAGGGCTGCTCCAGGCCCAGGTGCGGGCTCGCCCGGCTCGAAAGGCACCGTAGCCTCTCGGCCCGTCGCCTCGGCCGAGCCCGACCACGCCTCCGCGCGCCGCCCGGCCCGCTCGCGCGCGGGGGCAAGCCTGCTCGGAGCCTTGGCAGGCGCAGCAGCGGTGCTGCTGCTGGCTGGGGCGGGCTACTGGGCGCTCGGCCGCGCACGACCGCCCGAGCCCAGCCACCGCGCGGCCGCCACAACGGATTCGAGCGCGACCGAGACGGCTTCGAGCGCGACCGAGACGGCAGCGCCAAGCCTCGTCGATTCGACGGGATCCAGCGCTTCCGCGGGCTCGGCAGCCGAGCCGCTAGCCGATGCAGCGACGTCCAGCAGCAGCCCACCAAGCCCGTCGACCACATCGGATCGAGCCGCTTCGGCCGCGTCGACTCGCGCGTCGACCCGCGCTCCTGCGCCATCGGGATCGCCAGGACGGCCCGCTTGGTGCGAGGATCCGAACCGCGCCTTTGAAAAGGTCGTCGGGTCGGACGGCAAGATGATGGTAAAATTGAAACCCCAATGTCGATGACCGCTCGCGCTCGCCTCACACTCATCGCCGTCGGCTCGGCGCTGGCCGTGCTCTGCTCCAGCTCGGCGCTCGCGCAGCCGGGCCCGGGCGCACCAGGAGCCGCCGTCCGCGCAGCCTGCGTGGCGGCCTTCGAAGGCGCGCAGGAGCAACACAACCAGGATCGACCGCTGGCCGCGCGCGCCGAGCTTGCGCGCTGTGCCCAACCGACCTGTCCCACGGTCGTCCGCCAGAAGTGCACCGAGTGGCTATCCGAATGGGCGTCCGAGATCCCCGAGGTGCTCATCCGCGCCCGCGGCTCGGACGGACGGGAAACCGCCGAGGTGCGGGTGTTCGTCAACGAGCGGCTGGTGCGCGACAGGCTCGACGGCTTGCCCATCGAGCTCGAGCCAGGCGCCCATCGATTCCGCTTCGACTTCGCCGATGGCGGCTCGGTCGAGCAGCAGCTGGTGCTCAACAAGGGACAGCGGGGTCGCGAGATCCACGTCAGCGTCGCGCCCGAGCAGCCCCAAGGACCTGGCGGCGCGTTGCAGCCCAGCAGCGCGGGCGGCGCTAGCGACCCTGTCGGACGTGGCGACGCCGCCAGCGCTCGCGCGGCCGCAGGCCTGCCGACGCTGGCATGGGTGGGCGTCGGCGTCGGCGGAGCAGGCCTGGTGCTCGGGGCCGTCACGGGCGGCGTGGCCATGGCCGAAGGCTCGAGCCTGGAAGAGCAGTGTAGCCAGAGTGGCTGCACCCAAGAAGAAATCGATGCGGGCACCGCAATCGCCCACGTATCCACGGCGGGCTTCGTCGTGGGTGCGGTGGGAGCGGTGACCGCTCTGGTAGCGATCCTGGCCCATGAGAGCAGCGCGCCGTCCGCTGGCACGGCGCGGCTTCGGCCTTGGATCGGCCCGAACCGGTGGGGCATCGAAGGGACATTTTGAGCCAGCGCGGGGGATTGACAATGCAGCCGACAACACGCCTTCTGGAAAGCCCGTCATCGATCGCTTGGGCGGTGCTGGCGGCGGCGGTGGCGGCCTGTGGCTATGGCTGCCACATCGCGGCAGGCTTCTCCGATCTCGAGCCCGAGCAGCCGCCCATCACCACGAGCTCATCGACCGGAGGCACGACGAGCGACGGCGGCGGCGGCCAGGGCGGCGCCGCGGGCGGGCTCGGCGGCGAGGCGGGCAGCGGCGGGCTGGGCTGTGGGGCGGCCCCGTCCGACGTCCTGCTGGCGCGGAGCTACGGTGCCGACGGCGTCCAAGAGGCCAGGGCTGCGGCCCTCGACCCCAGTGGCAACCTGGTGGTGGCCGGGGTCTTCGACGACACGCTCAACCTGGACGGACACACCCTTCCGGATCACGTCCACCGCCAAGCCTTTGCGGCCAAGTGGTCGTCCGATGGCAGCTACCTGTGGTCCAAGGTCGTCGCCTCGGCGGACTCGAACCTGCTCGATGCGCGCGTGGCGTCCGACGGCGCGGGCAACGTCTACCTGGCGGGCACCTTCGTGGGCGACTCCATCGATATGTGCGACGGCACGTACGTGGGCGTGGGAAGCGCCATGAACATCTTCCTGACGCGGTACGACGCGGATGGCGAGTGCGGCTGGGCGGCGGTCTTCGGCTCGGACGACTTCTTGGGCAGCGTCCAGTCGCTCTCGGCTCACGCGGACGGTTACCTCGCCATGGGGGGTTAGTACCTCGGCACGCTGCAGTTCGGCTCAGACGAGCTCTCCGCGTCGCTCGACCCGCTACACTACGAGCACAACGTCGCCACCTACGACTCGTCGGGCAACCCGCTGTGGGCCACGCAGCTCGGCGGCAACCTGTCCAACGACGGCGCCAGGGTCGTGGCGTGGCCCGACGGAGAGGTCATCGTGGCTGGAGCCTACCAAGACGAGATGGCCTTGGCAGGTGTGCAGCCCAGCCTGAGCTACCGATCGCTGTTCTTGGCGCGACTCGGCAACGACGGTCAGGAGCTGTGGTCGGCGGGCTTCGACAGCGGCGGGGGAAGCGTCCAGGCCGAGCTCGCCGCCTCCTACCCGAATGCCGTCATCCTGGCAGGCAACCTGGCAGTGCCCATCGACTTCGGCGGCGGCGAGGTGCCCACCACCGAGGTCGGCGGCACATCGGACGCCTTCGTGGCGTACTTCGACGGCAGTGGCGATCACCAGTGGAGCAAGGCCCTCGGCGGCCACGACACCGAGCTGCTCGACGCGGTGGGCGCCGATCCTTCTGGGCGCGTGGCGCTCGCTGGCCGATACGCGGGCGCGCCCAACCTGGGCGATGGCAACCTGCCTAGCTCGGTCGGGAGCGACGTCTTCCTGGCTCTGTTCGAAACGAGCGGCGACATCCAGTGGAGCCGGGGATACTCGGGCGGCGGCAACGACCAGCAGGCTCACGCCGTGGCCGTGGACGCCTGCCGCGCCCTGTTGGTCGGGCACTTCGAGGACGACATCAGCTTCGGCAGCACCGAGCTCGTCGCCGACGCCAACAACGACATCTTCATCGCGCTACTAGGGCGATAGCTCGATCGCCTCGCCGCTCAAGACGCTAGCGGCTCGCACCACATCGAGGGCGTGTCGTCGATGACCTCCGAGCCGCTGCCCTTGCGCAGATCCAGCTCGCCCGAAAAGACCACCTGCGGATCGGAGCCGTCGTCCGAGACGTCGCGGACGATCTCGATCGAGATGACCTCCTCGGGGATGGGATCGGCCACCAGCGCAAAGTCGAACACGCACATGCACGAGCAGCGGCCGTAGCCGTCGGGCTGGTCGGTCTCGGTCACCACGTACACCCCGCCCTGCTGCTCGATGACCATGTCGTGCAGCCCGCAGCAGTTGAGCTCGATGCGCTCGTCGCTCAGGGAAAGCTCCTGGCTCTGCGCGTCGTAGCTCCAATGCAGGACCTCGGCGTCGCAGTACTCGAGCCCCTCACCGCTGTCGCCCATGCCGCCAGACAGCGGCTCGGGAAAGCCGCCGCACTCGCTGCTGTGCGCCTGCTGGTTGATGGCCTCCTGGGCTGGCTCGCTCTGCAAGTCCGTGGTCGAGCTGCAAGCCGCCAGCACGATCGTGCCTGCCATCGCGGTGCCCAGTGCTCCCAGCCAAGTTTTCCGTGCCATTGCGATCTCCTTCGAGCCGGCTCTGCGCCAAGGCGGACGTTGAGTTGGTGGACAGCGCCGTTGCATGGGGCGTGCCAAGTGTAACCTACGGGAACTGCTACGTCGAAGTCGCTGGCCTGGATCGAGCAGTGGCACAGGTCGGCACACTATGTGGCAAGGGGGGTCGCTCGAAGCGATCTGCTCGACGAGAAATTTCGCGACTGTGCTTGAGCACGG
>CAYTYV010000114.1:0-14945 GCA_964441055.1 uncultured Polyangiaceae bacterium
CGACTCGCCTTGGAAGGGGGGGTGGCCAGAGAGCGCGCGGAAGATGACGGCCGCAAAGGAGTAGACGTCGATGCGGTGGTCGAAGGGTTGCGCCCGCCACAGCTCGGGAGAGATGTACGCGGGCGAGCCGGCCACCATGCCCGCCTGGGTCAGGGCCATCGAGCCGTGGATCTTGGCCAGGCCGAAGTCCATCAACCGCGTGCCGCCGCCCAGCTCGGGGTGGAGCAAGATGATGTTGGACGGCTTGATGTCCCGATGGATGATGCCCTTGGAGTGCGCGGTGTGCAGCGCCCGAGCGACGGGATCGAGGTGCTCGAGCACGCTGTAGGCGCTCATGCGATCGCCGAACAGCTCGAGGTCGTTGAAGTGCTCCTGCAGGGTCTCGCCCTGGAGCAGCTCCATGACCATGTAGACGAAGCCGTGGGCGTCCGTGCCGAAACCGTAGACCCGCACCACGCTCGAGTCCCACAGCGCCGCGAGCGACTGGGCCTCGCGCCAGAGCCGCACGGTGTACTGGGGATCGTCAGCCACCCGCTGGTTGAGGATCTTGAGCGCAACCGACAGGCCCTTCTTCAGGTCGACGGCGCAGAAGACCAGGCCGTGACCACCGCGCCCGATCTCGTGATCGAGCCGGTAACGGCTATCGATGACGTCGCCCGGTTTGGGATCACCTAAGTCCCACACGCCACAACCCTGCCAGGCCTGCTAGTTGCCTAGGATAGCTTAAGTCCATTCGCGCGCGGGTGAGAACTTTCCTTGGGCCATCGGACCGCGACCGGGGCGGATGCCCCTGCGCGCCGAGTCCGTGCGCCGAGTCAACCTGGAGCGTCGGCAAAGCGGGTCACCACCTGGGCCAGCACCTCGGTACCCCAGCGCAAGCCCTCGATGGGCACGCGCTCGTCCCGCCCGTGGAACAGCTCGGCAAATCGCAGCCCTGGCGGCAGCTTGACGGGCGAGAAGCCGTACCAGCGGGCGCCGAGCCGCGTGAAGGACTTGGCGTCGGTGAAACCGGGAAGGAGATAGGGCACGACCAGGGCCTCGGGCTCGCGCTCGCCCAAGACCTGCACGATGGTGTCGTATAGCGACGACCGGATCGGGCGGGTCTCGACCGGCGCGGCCGAACTCAGGACCTCCAGCTCCACCTCGGCTCCGAGCACCTCGCCTAGCTCGCGCAGGAAATCGGCGTCGCTCTGACCGGGAAGAAGCCGGCCGTCGATCTCCACCTCGGCGACATCTGGGATGACGTTGGTCGCCTGCCCCGCTCGCAGCACGGTCGGACAGGCCGTGTTGGACAGCATCGCCGCCATGCCTCGAGCCACCGAGGGATCGGGCAGCCGTCGCACCAGGCGCGGCAGCATGCCGCTGGCGTTGAGCCCGCCGAGCAAGGGCTTGAGCAGCAGCGGCTGGATGGAGGCGATCCCCTCGAGAAATGCGTCGACCGCCGCCGTGCGGTGCGGGGGCAGGTTGGTCTTGCCGAGCCGCGCCACGGCCTCGGAAAGGCGCACCACCGCCGAGTCGGCCCGCGGCATGGAGGCATGGCCGGACTCGCCCCGCACCCGCCCGCGCACCCAGCAGGTGCCCTTTTCGGCGACCTGCACCGTGAACACGGTGCGCGGTCCCAGCCGGATGTTGAAGCCGCCGCCCTCGCCGATGGCGTACTCGGCCCGCACGAGATCGGGGTGCTCGTCGCACAGCCACCCCGAGCCGTGCTGGCAGCCGGTCTCCTCGTCGGCCACTGCCGCGAAGATGATGTCGCGCGCGTAGCGCCTCCCCTCCTTGGCCAGGCGGCAGAGCAGGGCCACGCTCATGGCCGCCATGTTCTTCATGTCGATGGCCCCCCGCCCCCACAAGCAGCCGTCGGCGATCTCGCCTCCGAAGGGAGGGTGGCTCCAACAGGAGGCGTCCGCCGCAACCACGTCGAGGTGAGCCGTCAGTAGCAGCGGTGGGGCCGCGCCCGTGCCGCGCAGCCGCGCCACCACGTTGGCTCGCTTCGGCGCGCTCTCGAGCACTGCTGGATCCAACCCGGCGGCGGACAGCTCGGCAGCGACCAGCTCGGCGGCCTGCTGCTCGTTGCCGGGCGGGTTGGTCGTGTCGATGCGCAGCAGGCGTTGGCACAGCACTACCGCGTGGTCCATCAGCTCCTGGTCGGCCTGCAACATGCGCCGATGCTACCATCGGCGCGGCCGAACGTCGCGGTGCCGAGTGGGGGCGCGGAGTGGGCGGTCGCGAGGCGGGCAGTTGCTTGGCCCGTCCGAGGGCTAGCGGCTACAAAAGGCTCGCGGTCTTGCTCCATCGGATCGGCCGAATCGGATCGCCCTCATCCCCTGCCCACATGGTTTGGCTCCGCTTTTTTCGTCACCCGCCTGATGCGGCTGTGGGGTCGAGCTCCGGCCGCGATGCCGAGCGCGCCGCGCCGCAGGCCACGCCCCCGTCGAACGAGGCCACGAACGACGGCTCTGCCACGAGCTGGACCGCTCGACTTGGGGCTCCGTTCCGCCAGCCACGCCGCCAGCTCGGGGTATCGCTGCTCGCGGCCACCCTGCTGGGGGTTGGCGCCTGGCACGGAGCGGGCGCCGTCTTCGCCGCTCAGGACCGTCAGGAGACAGCCAACCACTGGGCCAACCTGGAGCGCTGTCTGCTCGGCAGCGGGCTCGAGCCGGGGCAGCGGCCCAGCGTTCGGCTGGCAGCCCTCGATGTCGCCCAAATCGAGCAGCCCACCAGCGACGCGCCAGAGCACCGCTGGCCCGAGCGCTGCCTGCCGCATGCGCGCGCGCTGGACCAGGCCCTGGCGTCCGCAGCCCTACGAGACGAGCTCGGGCCGCAGCCCTCGGCGGCGAGCATCGTACACGAACGCGACCGCGCGCGACGGGGCGCTCAGCTCGACGCCCTGTGGGCTCGGCTTCGCGCGGCCGACCTGCCCTTGGCCCAGCCCGAGAGCTTGACCGCCGCCGAGCCCGTGACGCGCACTCCGTCCGAGGCTGCGCCTGCTCCGCTGCTGCGGCTTTCCGCGATCGAGCCGCTCGCCCGGCTAGAACGGCTGGCCGACCTGGTGGTGAGCACCGATCGAAACCGGGGTCGCGCCCTTCGCCTGCTGCTGCCAAGCGGCGACGGAAGCCCCCCGCGACTGTGCCGCTTCGATCCCATCGCAGGCCAGCCCCTCTGGGCCCATGGCGAGTGTCGCGCGCTTGCGGCGAGCATCCCGCCCAAGGCGGTCCGCTGGCGCCTGGCCCACGCCGAGCCTGGCGCGGTGGATCTGGTCTACGCCCGCACGGCCTCGGCCGAGGATGGCTTCTACGAGCCCTCCTCGGGCCAGCGCATCTGGCGACCGCGCAGCGAAGGCGCCCAGGCGGTCGTTCGCCCGAGCGGCCAGACCACCATGGTGTTCGCCCTGCCGCGGCGCTCCGCCCATGCCGAAACCGATCACTACCGGCTGGTGCGACTGCGTCCTGGCCAGACACCCAGCCATCAGCGGCTCAAGCTGGCCAAAGACGCTCAGACGCTGTTGCTGTCCTCCATGTTGCTGTGGTGGAAGCCGACCGAGCAGGCCGATGCCCTGTTCGCCCAGGCGCTCATCGATGCCGATCCCCCGATCGGCAAGCCCCAACCGGCTGGAACGCTGCCCCCGCGATCGACCTTCCTGGCCGATTGCGCCAGCGAGGATGTCTTGGCTGTGCTGGTGGCGAGCCCAGAGCCCGAGCCACGCTACGCGCTGGTGCTCCGCGAGCGCGGGGTTGTCCTGCCCCCCGTTCCCGTGGGCAGCTTGCACGCCCAGCCCACGCTTCACTGCAACGGCAACGAGGCCGTCCTGGTTCACCGCGGGGCCGACGGCATCGTCGTTCAGCACCGCTGCAGCAGCGCTGGCTGCCATCGGTCCGCGAGCAAGCCGCTCGGCGCGCTCGAGCTGCCCCAGGCCATGGTGGCTCTGGGTGCGCTCGGCCCCAAGGCGCTGGTGGTGTGGAACGATGCGGGCAGCCTGCGGATGCGCGCGGCAGGCGCGGAGTCGCTGCACGAGGCGGCAGAGGTCCCGCTGGTCACCGCCGATCGCCCGGTCGCCGAGCTCGGCCTAGTGGCCCAGCACCGAGTGGCGATGCTGCTCGTCAGAGACCGCGAAGGCCAGGTGCGGGCAGTGCATCTCGGCTCCGAAGGCCACGCCAGAGCGGTGCAGCTCGCCGAGTAGCGCGAGCCCTCGCTTGGCGCCCCGCGGTAGGCCGCCTTGACAAGGTCGGCGGCCGCCCCCAGATTGCAGGCCCAAGGAGCCCCGCCGTATGAGCCTCAAAGACAAGGTCGAGCAAGCGCTGAGCGAAATCCGAACGGTCCTGCAAGCCGACGGGGGCGACGTCGAGCTGGTCTCGCTGCAGGGAACCACCGTGGAAGTGCGCCTGAAGGGAGCGTGCGCAGGCTGCCCCTCGGCCACCGCCACCGTTCGCAACGTGGTCGCGGACAAGATCAAGGAGATGTGCCCCGAGATCGAGCGGGTGCGCGACGTCACCGACCACGAGTCGGCCCAGGCCAGCGGCGCGGAAGGGGGCCAGCTGCACGGGCCCACGCCCATCAAGGGCGTGGCGAGCATCGTTGCCGTGGCCTCGGGCAAGGGCGGCGTGGGCAAGTCCACCGTGGCAGTGAACCTCGCTCTGTCGCTCGCTCGCCAGGGCCTGCGCACGGGCGTGCTCGACGCCGACGTCTACGGGCCGTCCATCCCCACCATGCTGGGCATCCACAGCCATCCCAAGGCCGACGAGCAAGGGGTGCATCCGGTCGAAAAGCACGGCATCAAGGTGATGTCGATCGGCTTCTACCTCGACCAGAGCACCCCCGTGATCTGGCGCGGTCCCATGGTCATGAAGGCGCTGGGACAGCTGCTGCTAGACGTGCATTGGGGCGAGCTCGATTGCCTGGTGGTGGATCTGCCGCCCGGCACGGGCGACGCGCAGCTCACGCTGGTGCAGTCGGTGTCGGTCACGGGCGTGGTGGTGGTGACCACGCCCTCGGACGTGGCGCTGCTCGACGCCAGACGGGCGGTCTCCATGTTCGACCGCGTGGGCGTGCCGGTCATTGGGGTCACCGACAACATGAGCCACTTCGTCTGCCCCCACTGCGGCGAGCACACCGACGTGTTCTCCCGCGGCGGCGGACGCAAGACCGCCGAGGAGATGGGCGTTCCCTTCCTGGGCGAGATCCCGCTAGACCCCAAGATCGGTCGCGGCCTGGACCAGGGCAAGCCGGTCGTGGCCACGGCCCCGGAAAGCCCACAGTCGGCGGCGTTTGCAGCGGTGGCAGAGCAGGTGTCTGGCTATCTGCAGTCCAGCCCCAAGGACGAGCAACCGACCGAGCGGGCCTAGAGATCCGAACGCTGGCTTCGAACGCGCCATCTGTGCGCGCAGCGTGCTGGACAGCTGGGCTAGCGATGGCGGGCTGCCCAGTCCGACCCGTTACTCCTGACCGTAGAGCGAGGGGCGGGTGGTGCGCGGTCGGCTGCTTGGCTGGGGAGGCCAGGAGGTAGCCTTGGGGGCGGTCTGCGGCGCGCGGCTAGGCGTTGCTGGCGGGTAGTAGGGGCTCGGCGCCGCGGTCGGCGGCGCGAGCTCGGCCACCTCGGGCTCTGCGGTCGGCTGCTCCTCCGGTTCGACCGATGGCTCTTCCTCGGGCTCGGCGGTCGGCTCCTCCTCCTCTGGTTCGGCGGAAGGCTCCTCCGCGGCCGTTGGCGTGCTCGAAGCCGCCTCGACCGTGGTCGACGACGGGCTCTCGGCAGTCCCTGCCAGGGCGGCGGAACGGGTGGAGCGGCCAGCCTCGCCAGCCGGAGCAGTCTCCTCAGGCGAGGAGACGACGAGCACCACGCCCACGACCAGTACCAGCAAGGCGACCAGCACGCCCACCGCCAGATAGCCCCCACGCCGCGGCTCCTCTTCTTCGGCGGCGGGCCTCTGCGCATCGACTGGTGGGCGCGCGGCTTCCGAAGCCGCTGCCACGCCGACCTCGCCCGGCTCCGAGCGAGGCGGCGGAGGCACGTCGTGCGCCGCCGCTGCTGCTGCCAACCCATCCTCACCAGGCTCCGAGCCTGGAGCAGAGGGCATGCCCTCGGGAGGGCGCTCGTCCTCCGAAGGCGCTAGCCCCGAGGGGATCGGCGGCACGGCGGCAGAGCCCGGTTCCTCGGCGTCGTCGTCGGAGACCGCCAGCTCCGAGGGAATGGGCGGTACCTCCAAGGGGCTCGTCCCCTCGGCATCGTCCTCCGCAGGCACGGGCGGCGCGTCGGCGGGGTCCGCCACGTCGCCGAGGTCATCCCACGACGGCAAATCGGAGGCGGAAGAAGGAGCGCTCACGGGAATGGTCGGCAGGGCATCGTCCTCCCACGCTGGTAAATCGGAGGCGGACGAGGGCTCGCTGATGGGGATGGTCCTCTCGCCCTCGGCTGGCAAGGGCACGTGCTCAGGCCCAGCCGACGACCCCTCATCCTCCTGCATTCCGCGTCCCGGCCCGCTGGCTTGCTCCTGTCCGTTGGTCGGCAAGCCAGGGCCCGAAGGCTGGCCGAGCGTCGAGTCGTCGCCCGCGCCTGAGCTCGGCTCTATGGCCGTCAGTCCCGCAAAGGGATCCGAGTCGGATGGCAAGGCGGGCGCGGACGGTACGGAGATCGCGCCCGCGGACTTCCTGCGCCCAATCGGTCTGCGGCTTTTGGGGCTGCGCTGCGTGGAGGGGCTGGACAAGCTCGCGGGTGTTGACGCGCTCGGCTGGCTCGCCGTTGGGCTCCCGGGCGAGCTGGCCACGCCAGGCCTGGGTGGTGGCAGTGGCCTGCCCGGTGCGCTGCGTTTGGCTGGCGGGGCAGGCCTTGGTGCCGCGGAGCCGTCGCCGATCTCCGCCTGCTCCGCCATGGTCACTTGGCGGGACAACAGCCCCAGCCGCTTGTTCGCCACCTCGCGGACCCAGTCGCCGATCTGGCTCGGTGAGGCAGGCGATCCAGCCGCCTCGAGCGCCTCGGCCATCTGCTGCGCGGACTCCCACCGCTCCGCCGGATCCCGCTCCAAGCCGCGTAGCACGATGGAGTCGTAGGTGTCGGGCAGGTCCTTGACCACGTCACTGGGGGCTTTGATGCGCTGGCTCAGCACCTTTTCGGCCAGCTTGGGGAACTGCAGGGCCTCGAACAGCCGCCGCCCGGTCAGCACCTGCCACAGCACGTTCGCGACCGCGAAGACGTCCGTCTGGCAGGTCAGCTCCTCGCCGCGAACCTGCTCTGGCGTCAGGTACGGCAGCTTGCCCTCGAGGCGACCGTCCCGCGTCGAGTTGTAGCCGCTCAGGGCCCGCGCCACGCCGAAGTCCAGCAGGCGGGCCCGTCCATCCGTGCCGACCAAGATGTTGTCGGGAGACACGTTTCCGTGCACCACGCAACGCGGCGCGCCGCCCTCGCCCTTGGTCTGGTGGGCCGCGTGAAGGCCTTGGAGCGCGCCGCACGCAACGCCCAGCGCGATGTCCACGGGAATGCGCTGACCCGGTCGCAGCCCGGTACGCAGCACGTAGGCGAGCGTGACGCCGTCGACGTGCTCCATGGCGACGTACAGCTCGCCGTCGTGGTCGATGACGTCGATCGTGGGCACCAAGTTCGGATGGCGGATGCGCGCCACCGCGCGAGCCTCGTCCAGGACGAGCTCCTTGACCTCCGGAGCCGCGATGTACTGGGGGTCCAAGTGCTTGACCGACACGATCGTCTGGGGCCCCGCGGGGTCTGTCGGGCGGCCGAGGTAGACCGTGCCGAATCCGCCTCGGGCGATCTCGCTGAGCAGGGCGAACCCGCCGACCCTGCGCTGGACGGTGGCGTCCGAGCTTTGCTTACCGATAGCCATAAGTCTCCCCAGGTTAGCACCGCTGGCGCCCGGTGGCGCGGCTCATCGATGCGGGCCGAAGCGCAGAACCGTCTCGACACCCGAGCTGCGGGCCCGATCTGCCGCAGGGGCGCGACCAGTAGAAATCAGTCGCAGTAGGAGTAACCCTCGGGCAGCGACTCGCTGTCCGTGCAGGTCCCCCCCGGCTCGCACACGCTGGGTTCCTCGGAGCAGATCACCAGGAAATTGTACATGCCGCAGTTGTCCGTGCACTGCACCCACTGGTAGTGGCCTCCTCCGCCCGGATTCCACAGCGCGCAGCAGTGCTGCCCTGGACAGTCGGACGGCTGGTAGCACGAGATGGGCGTCGTGTCGTCCGGGCACTCGCCTGGCGGATGGCAGGAGGTGCCCTCGGGATCGCCGTGCTCGACACAGCAGATGTCCCCACCCGTGCAGGTCAGCCCCACGCCACAGGGCAGCCCCTGCTCGCCTCCGCCAGCGCCCGCATCGCCTCCGCCCGAGCCCGCCGTGCCGCCCGTGCCGCCCGTGCCTGTGCCAGTACCCGTGCCCGTTCCCGCACCTGTGCCCGTGCCCGTACCTGTGCCCGTGCCTGTACCTGTGCCTGTGCCCGTGCCAGTACCCGTGCCCGTGCCCCCGTTGCCACCAGACGCCGTGCCTCCCCCGCCGCTGTTGCCAGAGCTGGAAGTGGTGGCCGCGCCCTCGCCGCCCGCAGCTTCCTGGCCCTCGCTGTAGTCTCCGTCGATCCCCAGGATGGACGAGCAGCTCGCCGCGCCCAAGGCGCCGAGCGACAACCACAGCAACGTGCGGATCCTCTTCGTCATGGCTACCACGCTCCTCGAATGCCGAGCACGGCCGAAGCCGGATCGCCCGCCACGCTCGTTACCAGTGGGTGTACCCCCGCCTCGACCGCTTCGTCGGCTGGCTCGGCCTCGTCAAAGGGCTCGAGGAACCAGAGCACCCCAGCGCCAGCCAAGGCCGCAACGCCCACCACGAAGGTCACGGTGCTGGCCGTCGCGAGCGCCTGGCCGCTTTCCACGGCGTCCATGCCCTCGGCGTCGCAGATCTTCTGGTCGTTGCAGTGCTCGTCCACGGTGTCGGACTCCCCGATGGCGGCCGCCCCGGTGATGGTGGCCACCAGCAGGCTCACCACGCCCACGCCCGCTGCGCCCCAGGCGATCTGGCGGCTCAGCCCCACGTTCCAGGGCCATGGAAACGGCTCGGAGTCGCCAGCCTCCTCCTCGCCAGCCTCTCCGTCTGCGCCATCTGGTGCGGACACGGGCGTGCCCCCGGGCAGCTCCAGCTTGAGCGTGACCCGGTCGGCCGCCTTGAGAACGACGCTCTGCTCGCGCCGCCCGTCCTGCGTCTCGACGACGACGACGTACTCGCCCAGCTCCAGCGGCATGGGCATCCCCAGCAGGGCGGGCAGCACGCGCTCGCCGTTGCGCTTGACCACCGTGTCTGGCGGCGCATCCGACGGCAGCTCGATCGTCAGGGTGGGCACCACGGCCTCGAGCGCGATGACCTGGGCCTTGGCGAGATCCTCGCGCGCCTTCTGCTTGCGGCGCTCCTGCGCGGTCATCCGCGAGACGCGATCGAGGTAGTCGCGGTAGTGCGTTCGGGCTGAGGCGTACTTGCCCCACTTGTTCTCGCACTCGGCCAGCGTGAACAGCGCGCCGGGCAGCGGCGCGATCCGATAGCTCTCGGCCAGGGTGGGGCAGCCGGTCTCGTAGCGGCCGGCCAGCATGTCCTCCAGCCCCTTGTCGAACAGGGCCTTGCCAGTGGCGCGGTCTTGCTCGCTGATGGGCGGACCCGCAGCCGGGCCGCTGGGCTGGGCGGCGACCGGGCGAGCTGTTAGCCCGAGGGCGATGGCGAGACCGATGATGAACAGAAAACGGGTAGAATGCATCGCCATCACGATAGCACACCGGCTGAGGGCCATGTGCACAAGCCTCCCCAGACCGGGGGCGTGTTAGTAGTGCCTGACCATGCCCGCGAGCGGCGATCCCCACGAACGGCTGATGCCTCGGCAGGGCGACGAGGCCTTCCGCGAATCGCCTCCGCCGCCGACCCGATCCGGTCGCACCGACGCCTATCGCACGCAGCTCGTCTTGCTGCTGGCCACGCTGGTGTCGGTGTTCATGGCGGGTGCCATGTACGAGTACCCCGAGGCCGAGGCCTTCAGCTTGCTCGGCGTGCTGGTGCACCTCTACCGCGGCTGGCCCTTCGCCGTCCCGCTGATGGCCATCTTGCTGGCGCACGAGCTGGGCCACTACATCGCCGCCCGCTACCACGGAGTGCGGGCCTCGCTGCCGTACTTCCTGCCGCTGCCCTTCCTGAGCCCCTTTGGCACCATGGGTGCGGTCATCGCCATGCGCGAGCGCATTCGCTCGCGCAACGCCTTGCTGGACATCGGCGCAGCCGGACCGCTGGCGGGCATGGTGGTAGCGATCCCCGTGCTGGTGATCGGCCTCGCGCAGTCCGAGGTGCATCCGTTGACGGGCGGCGGCCTGCTCGAGGGGCAGAGCCTGCTGTACCTGGCCATCAAGCGATTGGTGGTGGGAGCCATCCCCCCAGGACATGACGTGTTTCTGACCTCCACCGCCTTTGCGGGCTGGGCCGGGCTGCTGGTGACGGTGGTCAACCTGCTTCCGGTGGGTCAGCTCGACGGAGGCCACATCGCCTACGCGCTGCTGGGTCCCCGCCAAGATCGCCTGGCCAGGGTGCTGCACGCCAGCCTGCCGCTGCTCTTCCTCTACAACCTGCTGCTGTACGAGCGGGGAGAGCCGGGGATGGTCTGGTTGGTGTGGTTCTTTCTGCTCATGCTCATCAGGCGAGCCTCCGGAAAGAAGCACCCGCCTACCGACCCGGGCGCGCTCACGGCGGGCCGCCGCCTGGTGGGCGCGCTCTGCCTGCTGCTGTTCGTGCTGCTGTTCATGCCCACGCCCATGCGCGGACCGGATCCGCTGCAGCTCGAGCCCTGGATGCCGCTGATCGAGCAGCACCTGCCGCCGAGCTGAAGCGGCCCAAGGCGCTGGCGAACGCCGCTAGCCCTTGCCGAAGCGAGCGGCCAGCGCTTGGCAGACCACGGGCGGCGCGTAGCTGCTCACATCGCCGTGGTGGCTGGCGATCTCGCGGACCATCGAGGCCGTGATGAAGCCGTAGTTGGATCGGGTGGGCAGAAAGACGGTGTCGATCTCCGGGGCCATGTCGGCGTTGGCGTGAGCGATCTGCAGCTCGTACTCGAAGTCCATCGAGACCCGCAGCCCCCGCACCACCACCCGTGCCTCACGGCGCTTGCAGTACTCGACCAGCAGGCCCTCGAAGGAATCGACCTCCACGTTCGACAGCTCGCCCGTCACCCGCTCGAGCAGCCCCACCCGCTCCTCGACCGAGAACAAGGGGCTGCGGGTAGGGTGCACCCCAACCGCCACCACCACCTGATCGAACAGCTTGGCCGCCCGCACGATGAGGTCGAGGTGACCGAAGGTGACCGGGTCGAAGCTGCCCGCGTACACGGCTAGCGTGCCCGCGACGGGTGTGTCCATTACCATCCCAGATTGCCGGAAGTGCTCGTTGGAGCGGGTTGAGTGGGGCTCGGCGCCGAGGGCGGAGCTGGCAGGGCCGAGCTCGTCGGAGCTGGCAGCATCGGCGCGGGCGCGTTCGGGTCGATAGGCCCAGGCGTGGACCAACCGGGGAGATTCCCAGCCGGGGCCCCGGGGACTGACGGCGGCGCGGTCACAGGATCGTGCTGCTCTACCCACAGCACGCGGCCTCCGTCCGAGAAAGTCAAACGGAAGCGGGACAGCAGCCCAGCACCGAGCACGCCATCGACGTCGATGCCCAGCTGCTGCTCGAGCTGGTCCAGGGTGGGCACGCCGTACATGGCGGAGACCTGCGGAAGCTCGAAGGCGCCGAAGTGAAGCAGCGGAATCGAGCCCTGGCGAAGCTTGTCGTTCGCCTCGTTGGGCACCGCGGGCAGCGACTGGGCGTCGACGCCCAGCTTGCCCCAGCCCTCCCGATCCAGGGCCACGGGGTAGCCGACGGTGGAGTCGACGAACAGCGCGGCGCGATCGCCCTTGCCCAGCGTGGTGCTCATGACCATTCCGCCGCCGCGCAGGTGGTACAGGTCGACGCGGCTGGCGACCGGAGGAGGAGGTGGAACGAAGGACCGCGCCACGAACTGCCGACCGAGCAGGTCTACCGTGGCGTTGAGGCGCCGCAGAAAATGGGCGCCGAGCAAGGCCTTGATCGGGACGCCGAACTGAGCGGACAGCCCCGAGAGATCCTGGGTCAGGGCTGGCACGTCCTGGATCTCGAGTCGCTTGCCGAGGCGCAGCGACACCCAGCTGGGCTCCTGGCGCGTGGCGCTGTCGAGCACGACCTCGGCGTTGCCCGTGGCCACCAGGGCGAGCGCCTCGGCGCCGTCGATCTCCACGGGCACGACGAAAAACGGCGCGCTCGGCCCCAGCTGCACCAGCTCCTCGACCGCCAGCAGCCCGCCGCTCAGCGCGTAGGGCTTGCGTCCAATGCCGTGGCGCGCGAGCTTGGCCACGCCCTTGCCCCAGGGGTCGACCACGTCCGGGTCGGCGAGCATGGCCTCGAGCTCGTCGGCTGCCAGCTCCAGCTCACCCTGGTACCAGTGGGCTCGACCGCGCAGCCCGCGGGCCTCGCTGCCCGGGATGCCACGCAGCAGCCGCACCGCCTCGGCGAACTCCAGGCGCGCCAAGGCCACGCGGGCCGCCAAAAGGCGCACCTGCTCGTCCGCAGGCACGATGTCCAGGGCATGCCGAGCGGAGTCGTGAGCGGCCTCCATCTGGGCCAGGCGGTACTCCTGCTGGGCCCGGCGATACCACTTGTCCGCCTTGGCAGGCCGGCTGCTATCCGGCGACGCGGCCGTGGGACAGCCCAGCCCGACCAGGGCGCAGACGGCGGCGATCAGCAGCCACAGGCCCTGGTGGTGGTCTTGGACGACTGTTCTTGCCTGCACCGACCCAACGCTCCCGCGGGCTCGTCACCAAAGCTTCCACGGCTCGACCGCGATCTTGCGATCCGCACTACGCTCGTCAGGGCCCGCGAAAACAGCAGATAGCCGAGAACACCCGAGGGGTCGAGGGAGGATCGCGATGCCGAGCTGTCCGGGGCGAGGCGATTGGCGCCAAGGGGCTACCGGCCAGCGCCGCTACCGATCCACCACGGTCAGGCCCCCGTCCTCGTCGCAGTAGGCCACGAGAGTCCATCCCTCGACCGTGCACAAGAAGAAGTCGAGGCACTCGGTGAGACAGGGGTGGCAGATCTCGGCCAACGCGGCGGCGCAGTCGGGCACCTGCAGATCGGGCGTGCACCCGGTCACCTCGTCGGTTCGGTCGATCGGCCCGCCCTCGCACGCCCCTTGTCCGCCGAGGCCGCCGAGCCCGAAGCCACCCTGGCCACCCGCCCCAGCAGGACCTCCGCCAGCATGGCCGCCCCCGCCGCCGAGCGAGTTTCCCGAGCACGGCTGAACGAGGCGCCAGCCTCCGTCGACGCACTCGTAGATGGCAGCGCACAGCGGATCTCGGCAGGTTCCACCGCCAACGACGGGGCAGCCATCGGTGGGGATCGGGCCGCACGACTGGGGGCGAATGCGGTCCGAGCAGGCCGCCACAGCGGCCGCTACCACCGCGACCGCCATCAGCAACCCCAACCAGGCACTACGCTCGGTCGACCGCCCGCGCCGCGGCAACGGCAACGGCAACGACGGACCGTCGTCTCGTCGCCATCCGCCAACAACTGGTGGGAACAGCCTTCGCATCACGGTACGATGGGGTCGATGCGCGCTTGGATGCTCTGGTCCGCCCTTGGCGCCCTCGGGCTCGCCACGGCGGCCTCCTTTTCAGCCTGTAGCGGGCTGTCGCCAACGCCGCAACCGCGGCCCTTTGACGAGGCGCGCGCGCCCTCCGCACCCGTCGGAGCGCCGTCGGGCCCCTCGCCCTCGGACCGCGGCAGGACGGCCCCCGGGCCGCAGGGTGAGCTCGACGCTGGCGCAGGCGGCACCCCCGATGCGCTCGCCCCCGGGCTCGCGGCTGCCGCGCAGTGCGACGAGCCGCGCACCGCCATCGTCCATCACGGCGACGGCGGCGTGGTGTTCAACAACGCGATGACCTCGGCGGATGCCGGGTTCATCGATCGCACACAGGCAACCATCGACGCCCTAGTCGGCGAGTCGCAGCGCTTCCGCTGCTGCTTCGACCTGTGGGGCCGCGGGCGCCCGGGCGAGCGCGGGGAGCTGATGCTGCTACTGGAGCTCGCGCCGGATGGGCAGCTCCGCGCCGCACGCGTCGACGACGAGCGCACCACAGTCGACCACCTCGAGGCCCGAGCCTGCGTGCTCGACGTCGCTCGCGGCATCCGCTACCCCGCCTCTCCCACGGGAAGGGTTACCTGGATCGAGTACCCGTTTCGGGTGACGGGACAGACCGACGAGCCCGAATGATTCCCTAAGGAGCAACAAGTGCCCGAGTGCGACGCGGTGAATCATTCGGGCCGGGGGCCCGCGCAACCGTAGTCGTCCCGCGACCGTGCTGGGACTTGGCCTAGCCCACAAGGCAAGGCCGCAAGAATGCTAGGCATGTTTCGAGAACTCGGGCGGCTAGCGCGAGCCCTGCGCGATGCAGGCTCGGCCAACGATTGCGCGCGGCGGTTCTCGAAGCGGAGCCGCATCGCTCCGCCCAGCGGAGGACCACCCCACTGGGCGGACGCCCTGCGGTCCTAGCTGCCGCCTAGGACAGCTCTTCCCCCAAGGCGATCCGACGCCGCTGGCGCACCAGCGAAGCGGAAAGAGCGAAGCGGATCGTAGGTTCTAGGGGAGAACAGAAGGCCCGTAGATTCTGACTGCAACCGGTGAGCCGCGGCAGCCCTTCCGAAGAAGCGGCTACTCCGACTCGTCGCCGAATGGCCCGAAGTTCGGGGGCAGCGGCGGAAGCTCAGGTGCTGGACGACCTGAGAGGCCTGCTAGTTGACCGGCTGCAGCCTTGGCTAATGGACCTTTTTTCTTCGCCGTGCGCTTCTTGGTGGTCTTCTTCTTGGCGACCTTCTTCTTGGCGACCTTCTTCTTGGCAACCTTCTTCTTGGCGACCTTCTTCT
>CAYTYV010000115.1:0-14891 GCA_964441055.1 uncultured Polyangiaceae bacterium
ACGGCGAGGTGAAGAAGCCGGAGACCATCAACTACCGGACCTTCAAGCCGGAGCGCGACGGGCTGTTCTGCGCCAAGATCTTCGGACCGGTCAAGGACTACGAGTGCAACTGCGGCAAGTACAAGCGCATGAAGCACCGTGGGATCGTGTGCGAGAAATGCGGCGTGGAGGTGATTCCCTCCAAGGTCCGCCGCGAGCGGCTCGGGCATATCTCGCTGGCCACCCCGGTGGCCCACATCTGGTTTCTGAAGAGCCTGCCGTCGCGCATCGGCAACATCCTCGATATCTCGCTCAAGGACCTCGAGCGGGTGCTGTACTGCGAGGCCTACATCGTCGTCGACCCCAAGGACACCGAGCTGAGCCGCGGTGAGCTGCTGGGCGAGGAGCGCTATCTGGAGCTGCTCGACGACGTCGGCGATGATGCCTTCAAGGCCGGCATGGGCGGCGACGCCGTGCTGGAGATGCTCAAGCAGGTCGACGTGCACGCCCTGGCCGAGATGCTGCGCAGCGAGATGCGTGCGGCCACCAGCGAGGCGCGCCGCAAGAAGCTGGCCAAGCGGCTCAAGGTGGTGGAGGCCTTCCGCGAGAGCGGCAATCGGCCCGAGTGGATGATGCTGACGGTGATCCCCGTGCTGCCGCCGGATCTGCGCCCCCTGGTGCCCCTCGACGGCGGGCGTTTCGCCACCAGCGATCTGAACGATCTGTATCGCCGGGTCATCAACCGCAACAACCGGCTCAAGCGGCTCCAGGAGCTCAACGCCCCCGAGATCATCATCCGCAACGAGCGGCGCATGCTGCAGGAGGCGGTGGACGCGCTGTTCGACAACGGTCGCCGCGGCAAGACCATTACCGGTCCCAACAAGCGGCCGCTCAAATCGCTGAGCGACATGCTCAAGGGCAAGCAAGGGCGCTTCCGCCAGAACCTGCTCGGCAAGCGGGTGGACTACTCGGGCCGCTCGGTCATCGTGGTCGGACCCCACCTCAAGCTGCACGAGTGCGGCCTGCCCAAGAAGATGGCGCTCGAGCTGTTCAAGCCCTTCATCTACAACAAGCTCGAGGAGCGGGGCTTCGTCAACACCATCAAGAGCGCCAAGAAGATGGTGGAGAAGGAGCGGCCCGAAGTGTGGGACATCCTCGAGGAGGTCATCACCGAGCATCCCGTGCTGCTCAATCGCGCGCCCACGTTGCACCGACTGGGCATTCAGGCCTTCGAGCCCGTGCTGATCGAGGGCAAGGCCATTCAGCTCCATCCGCTGGTGTGCACGGCCTTCAACGCCGACTTCGACGGCGACCAGATGGCCGTCCACGTGCCGCTCAGCATCGAAGCGCAGATGGAAGCGCGGGTGCTCATGATGAGCACCAACAACATCCTGTCGCCGGCCAACGGCAAGCCCATCATCAATCCGACCCAGGACATCGTACTGGGGCTGTACTACGCCACGCGCGAGCGCAAGTTCGCCCAGGGAGCGTATCGCGAGGGCAGCCTCAAGGTCGACAAGAACGGCGTGCCGAGCGGCTACCTGCGCGGGGTGTTCGCCTCGCCCGAGGAGGTCCGCATGGCCTACGACGCTGGCGAGGTGGAGCTACACGCTCGCATCCGCGTCCGCGTCCCGGAGATCGACGATGAGGGCGGGCCCGTGCTGGACGAGCACGGCCGTCCCAAGCGCAAGATGGTCACCACCACCGTGGGCCGCGTGCTGGTCTCGGAGGTGCTGCCGCCAGGCACCAGCTATGACCACGTCAACAAGACGCTGGACAAGAAGGCGCTGAGCAAGCTCATCGACGTTTGCTACCGCCAGCATCGCAACAAGCAGACGGTGCTCTTGGCCGACCGGCTGCGGACGATGGGCTTCGGCTACGCCATGAGCGCGGGCATCTCGATCTGCATGGCTCACATGACCATTCCCGAGCGGAAAAAGGACCTGCTCGAGGAGGCGCAGGCCGAGGTGGAGCGGGTGGTGGAGCAGTACCAGGAGGGGCTCATCACCGACGGCGAGCGCTACAACAAGATCGTCGACATCTGGGCGGGTGTGGCCGATGCGGTCACAGCCGAGATGATCGACGAGATCGGCCAGGAGACGGTGACCGATCCCGAGGCTGGCGAGAAGTTGCAGGAGCCGAGCTTCAACCCCATCTTCATCATGGCCGACTCGGGGGCGCGCGGCTCGACGCAGCAGATCCGGCAGCTCGCCGCCATGCGCGGGCTGATGGCCAAGCCCTCGGGCGAGATCATCGAGACGCCCATCACGGCCAACTTCCGCGAAGGGCTGACCGTGCTGCAGTACTTCATCTCCACGCACGGCGCCCGCAAGGGCTTGGCCGACACCGCGCTCAAGACGGCCAACTCGGGCTACTTGACGCGCCGACTGGTGGACGTGGCGCAGGACTGCACCGTCGGCGAGGTCGATTGCGGCACGCTCGACGGCATTCGCATCACCAAGCTGGAGGAGGGCGGCGAAGTCATCCAGCCGCTCGGCGAGCGCATCCTCGGCCGCGTGTCGCTGGACGACATCATCGACCCGCTGACCGGCGAGGTGCTGATCGAAGCCAACACCGAGCTCGACGAGGACGCCGTCAAGCACATCGAGGAGGCCGGCATCGAGGAGGTGACCATTCGCACCGTGCTGACCTGCCAGGCGCGGCGCGGGGTGTGCGCCTACTGCTACGGGCGCGATCTAGCGCGCGGCTACCGGGTGAACATCGGCGAGGCGGTGGGCATCATCGCCGCGCAGTCCATCGGCGAGCCGGGCACGCAGCTGACCATGCGCACCTTCCACATCGGCGGTGCGGCGGCCCGCGGCAAGGTCGAGGCGAGCTATCTCGAGGCGCGCACCCGCGGCCTGATCAAGCTTCGTCGCGCCATCATCCAGACCATGGCCGACGGCAAGATGGTGGTGATGAATCGGCACGGCGAGCTGGTCGTGGTCGACGACACCGGTCGCGAGCGCGAGCACAACCGCCTGGTCTACGGCGCCGTCTTGCAGGTCAAGGAGGGCGATCGCGTGCGGCCCGGCCAGCTGTTGGCCGAGTGGGACCAGTTCGCCACCCCCATCCTCACCGAGGTCTCGGGCCGGGTGGAGTTCGGTGACCTGGTCGAAGGCGTGAGCTTCCAGGACCGCGTGGACGAGGTGACCGGGCTGTCGGCCAAGGTGGTCACCGAGTCCAAGGCGGCCGACCTCAGACCGCGGATCACCATCAAGGATCCGGAGACCGACGAGACCATGAAGCTCTCGGGCGGCCAGCTGGACGCCCGCTACCTCCTGCCCGTCGGCGCCTACATCGTGGCGCAGGAGGGCGACCTCGTCGAGGCCGGAGCAGTGGTGGCCAAGATGCCGCGCGACACCGCCAAGGTGCAGGACATCACGGGCGGTCTGCCCCGCGTGGCCGAGCTGTTCGAGGCCCGCAAGCCCAAGGACCACGCGATCATCTCGGAGATCGAGGGAGAGGTCTCCTTTGGCAAGGACACCAAGGGCAAGCGCAAGATCGTGGTCACGCCCTTCGACCCGGCTGGCGATCTCATGCCCGAGCAGGCGCGCGAGTACTTGATCCCCAAGGGCAAGCACCTGCAGGTCCAGCCGGGCGACCGCGTGCGACCGGGCGAGCCGCTGATGGATGGACCGCCCAATCCGCACGACATCTTGCGCGTCAAGGGCGAGCGCGAGCTGGCGGCTTGGCTGGTCAACGAGATCCAGCAGGTCTACCGGCTGCAGGGCGTCACCATCAACGACAAGCACATCGAGATCATCGTGCGGCAGATGCTGCGTCGCGTGCGCGTTCGCGACGTGGGCGACACCTCCTTCCTGGTCGACGAGCAGGTCGAAAAGCACGTGTTCGAGAACGAGAACGAGAAGGTGCTCACCCGGGGCGGCCGGCCGGCCACCGCCGAGCCGCTGCTGTTGGGCATCACCAAGGCCAGCCTCTCAACCGAGTCCTTCATCAGCGCCTCGTCGTTCCAGGAGACGACCAAGGTGCTGACCGAGGCATCGATCTGCGGCAAGACGGACGATCTGCGCGGGCTCAAGGAGAACGTCATCATGGGTCGGCTCATCCCCGCGGGCACGGGCCTACGGGCCTACCAGCGGCTGCGCGTCGCCACCGAGGCCGATGACGTGGCCGAGGAGGCCCAGGTCGTGCCGCTGCCCTCGGCCGCTGGCGCCGACGAGCTCGCGGCAGCACCGCCGGGCGGCGGCGAGAGGTAGCGACCCGCTAGTACGGTCCGCCGCCTGGAGGGGCTCCGCCACCTCCGGGGGGGTAGCCCCCAGGCGAGTAGGCGCCCGGGGTTGGCGTTGCCGCTGCTGGTGCGGCGCCCTGGCCAGCCGGGGCCGCGGGCTGACCCGCAGGCCCGCCCCAATGACCGCCTTCGCCCGCACCAGCGAACTGCTGCGCGCCCGCCTCGGCTGCGGCCAGGATGCGCTCCTCGGCCTGGGCCGCCAGCTTCTCCACCACGGCGGCCGCATCGGCCATGCCCAGCGCCTCGAAGTAGCGCAGGAACTGCTTTTCCAGCCCGGGCCGCACGCCGCTGATCACGAGCGCGAGGGGGATGGTAGGCTTTTCCAGCGAGCCGAGCTCCAAGGTCCGTTTGCGCCAGGGCGCCACGCCCGCCAGGGTTCGCACCAGCCATTGCGCGGCCAGGCCCAACAGAAGGCCTCCCATGGCGCCAGCCACGAACAAATCGCCGACGAACAGGTCGTGGCCGAGCAACGGCACCGCGATGGCCGCCACCAGCCCGCCGAGCGCCGCTCCCAGCACCATGCCCGGCTCCCCGCCATTGTGGTGAGCGGCCAGCCGCACGATGGTGGCCGCCTGAAAGCCCGCCTCCGGGGTATTGGCGAAGCGACGCACGCCGATGAGCGCCCTGGCGCGGCGTCTGGAGGCCGAGCGCACGCTGATGTAGCTGATGAGCAGGGCGGCCAGGGCAACACCCACGCCTACCCCGATGGCCACGCCGCGCGGAAACAGCCCGTCGGGAATGGGTTGGTGCACCTTGTCCGTGGCCGCGATTTTGCGCTTCTTGTCCGCCTCGTCCTCGAGCTGCTTCTGGGCGTCGGCGGTATGGGTCACCAGCGCGTCCAGGGGCAGGTCCTTGTCGAACACCTCCAGCAGCTTCTTGGCGGCCTCGGCCTCCTGCTCGTGGTCGCCCCGCTCGGGCGGCGCCAAGGCGGCTGCCGCGGTCACGGCCTTCCAGGCCCCATCGGCCTCGCTGCGGGCGCCCGCGGCGGCGGCGGTCTGTTCCCGGCAGGGGGCCAGGTTCTTTGCCGGGAGGTACACGAGCTGAGCCGCCGACCACGGGATCCTCACCTCGATGGGCTCCTCGTCGTCATCGCGGCGTCGGCGTCGGTCCCTTTCGCGGGCCTCGCGGGCCTCGGCCGCCTCTCGCTTGGCCACCTCGGCCATCGCCTGGAAGGTCGGCACCTCCTTGCTAAGCTTCTCGGCGGCTTTGGTGCAGCTGCGGTAGCCGCTGGCCCGCTTGCTGGCCTGCTCGGCGGCTTGGACCGACGCGGGGTTGGGCACCAGCGGTCCTTCCACCGTGGCGAGGCGCCAGACCGCGATGGCCACGGCAGGCACCAGTATGCCCACGGTCACCAGGGTCCACCGAATCTCTTCGCGACGCGTGTACTCGTTCAAGGTCCCAATCCTATCTCTAGCGGCGTTCGCCAGCCCCTTGGGGCCCATCGACTGGCCCCAAGGCAGGTGAGGGCCAGCCGATGGGCCCCAAGGGGCGAGCTGTGCGTAGCCTTGGTGATGGGTTCGACGTTGGGGGCTCCGGTCGTCGCTGCGCTCCTCCCTCTGCCCCCAAACCCCGCGGGAGTCTCTGGTAAGGACAAACTCGACTCATTTTTCCACGAAGCCCTTCTTCAAGGACTCTACGGCGAAGGCGGGGCAGCAGGCTGGACCTGGCCGGTGACGCAATCGGTGAACCGCTTTACCTCGCGGGCTTTCATGCCGCAGTCCAGCCACTGGCGCTGGTAGCTATGACCCACTGTGGTGCTGCACTGGGCGAGCCACTGGTCGCGGCCTTCCTGAGCGTTCTGCTCGGCTTGCCGTTCGGCCTGCTCGCGAGGGCCCGCTTTGAGGCCGTCAGGGACGGCGGCGAGCTGCTCGCGGAGGATGAGCCCGTAGTAGTGCTCGGCAAGGACCTGGCAATCGCCCTGGGTCATCTCGTAGTCCTCGGGCGCTGGAGGCGGGAGCGAAACCGGGACCTCGCTTGTCGGCTCTGGCTCGGGCGGCGGCTCCGCGTGATCGCCCGCGCCGTATCCGGCAGCGTCATCCGCTGCCGTGGCTTCTGTAGTCGATGGGGTGTCCGAGGCGTCGGAGGTCTTCTTGGCAGGGGCCCCGCAACCGCAGACCAGCCCCAGTGCCCCTGTGACGACGACGTAGCTGACGAGCTTGCGCATGGCTTAGAGGCTCCCCCATTCGGCGCACCGCGTCTAGCCCGGATGATTCACCACGTCGCACCAAGCGCCCGATTGCTTGCGCCTTTTGCGCAATGCCGCGCGGCCCGGGGGCGCCGCTGTGGAGCTACAGTAGTCACGGTGACTACCTGGGCCTACATGGGCGGTTGACAGCCTCCAAACCCCGACGATACAAATACTAGGTTGACCGTAGCGCACCTGCGTTGAGAGGCTGGCCCCACGCCGAGCGTCGCACCGTGGAAAGGAGGCGCGACTCCATGGGTAGACTGAATGCAGAGCGGAAGCGGTGGCGGTGGTCGGAGCTGACCAGCCATCCGGATTATCGGGGGCGCTGGGTGGCCCTCGACGAGGTCCGCTACCACGGCGGCCAGTCTCAGCCGGCCGAGGGAGTCGTGGTCGACGTCGACGAGGACCTGGCCTCGCTGTGCGCCCGCGTTCAGTCGGCCGAGCGCCCGTCGTGCTCCATCGTCTACTGCGACGAAGGCGGCAGCGGGATCCGGCGAGCGGCAGCGATGAGGTAACCCTCAGAGCGTGTGAAACCCCCTCCGCGCTCAAAGGGGGGTGATCGTCAGGTTGTCGAAGCACAGCGCGGCGTTCCAGTCGTTGAGCCCGAAGTGCTCGTGGCCCTTGCCACCGAGGGGCTCTGGGTCCGCCAGCTCGAACATCAAGCGGTCGTCCACCCACCACCGGACGGTCTTGCCGTCCGAGCGCTCGATCGCAAAGCGGTAGGTCTGTCCCGGCACGACGGCCCGCGTGCGTAGGTCCTGGGAACCCGGCTCCACATCCAGCTCGAGCCGGTCGCTGCCGTGCTCGTCCAGCCGTGCCAGCACGTGCTTGCTGTTGCGCCAACCGCCCAGGATGGTGAGGTAGCTGGTGGCATCGCCGTAGCTCGTACCGCTGGCGCCGCTACGGCCGTCGCCCCAGCTCTCGGCCTTGATGTCCCCCTCGGGCGAGTCGGAGCGCGCGTCGAACTCGATGCGGGCGTTGAGCGGCAGCGCGCGCTGGAGCCACACCCCGCGGTTGCGCGCCCCGCGGGCGCAGAGCTCGCCCTTGCGGATGCGCCAGACCGACGACAAGGCCAGCCAATCGGCGCCGAGCTCGGCGCGTTCGAAGCGGTCCTCGAAGCGAGCGCGGATCGGGGGGCGTTCAGCGGCCACCGCTGGTTTCGCGCTCTGACGCGACCGGGGAGCGCGTCGCTTGGGCGCGTCGTCGGTGGGCGGGCCCTCGGGAACGCAGCCGCCCGCCGAGGCCGCCAGCACCGCGGCGGCGAGCAGCCACCCGGGGCCAGCCGCTCGCGTTGGTGGTCGATGGTGCGTGCGGTTCACGAGCCCGGATGATAGCAGACGCAGGACGCTTCGGGCGGCCCGGGTGGACAACCATCTTGCCCGTAGCCACGTCCAAGCGTAAGGCAAGGACCGTCATGCATCCTGTTATGTTTCGGATCCCGCTTCCGGATCCGCTGCCGCTGGGCTGGATCGCCTTCGGCGTGGGCTGTCTGCTGATCGCCCTGGCCGCGTGGCAAGGCCTAGTGAAGAAGAACCGATCCGCCGCTGGCGGCTACGCCGTAGCCGGGGCGGTGGGCATCGCCGCGCGATTCATCCTCGAATCCCAGGGGGTGGGCAGCTTGGCGGGCGTGGGGCCTGTGCCCATCTACAGCTACGGCCTGGCGCTGGGCCTGTCGCTGGTGGTGGGCTGGTACCTGTCGCTGGGCCTTGCCGACCGCGATGGGCTGCCGCGCGAGGTGATGGCCAACAACTACGTCGTCACGGCCGTCTCCGCCCTGCTGGGCGCGCGGCTGCTATACATCCTGACGAACCTCGGCGAGTTCACCAGCTTCGGGACCCTGTTCTCGTTCTCGACGGGCGGGCTGGTGGCCTATGGCGGCTTCGTGGGCGGCTTCCTCGGCTCGTGGGGCTATCTGCGCTACAAGCGCATGCGCGCGCTGATGGCCTGGGCGGACGTGGCCGTGCCCGGCCTGGCCTCGGGCCTGATCATCACCCGCACGGGCGGCTGCTACATGTACGGCTGCGACTACGGCAAGCTGCTGCCCACGGGTGCGCCCGAGTGGCTGAAGTCGCTAGGTACCTTTCCCCGTTGGGAAGAGGGCACGCTGCCGTCCGGCGGCTACGGCTCACCAGCCTGGGCCGATCACGTCAGCGGGACGGAGCCGCTGCTGTCTCGCACCGCCATCGAGTCTTTGCCGGTTCACCCCACCCAGCTCTACGAGGCGCTGGTCGGCGCGGCGCTCTTGGCGCTGGTGCTGCTGGCGCGCCGCAAGCGGGTCTTCCGTGGCCAGATCTTCTTCATCTTCACCTTCGGCTATGCCGCCTGCCGCTTCCTGCTCGAGATCGTGCGAGCCGACCCCGAGCGGGGCACGGTGCCGCCCTCGCTACCGCAGCACCTGCTCATTCCGGCCTGCTTGGCGCTGTTCGGTCTGGGCTATGCGCTGGCCTTCTCGCGCATGATCGACCGCGAGTGGCTGCGGCGGCTCACCCAGGTGCTCGCCTTCGTGCCCGCGGTGCTGCTCTGGTGGCTGCTCAAGCCAGGGCCCTTCGGCCGGGTGGCCACCGAGCCGCTGTCCACCTCGCAGTTCATCGGGCTGCTCACCGCGGCGGCCGTGTCGGTGGCCTTCGTGGTCTTCTACCGCAACGCGCTCGCCAATCCCGTCGCCGCCATGGCCCTTCGGCTCGCGCCGGACGAGCCGTCCGAGGCCGAGGAGCCGGACGAGCCCGCGGAGCCGAAGCCGGCTCGGCGGCGCCGCAAGAGGCCGAGGCGCCCGAGCGAGGCCAAAGGCGGAAAGGACGAGGCTGCTGCGGCGGCTCGTCGCAAGCGGCGTCGCCAGCGGCGCGCCGAGGCGCCCCGAGCAGAGGGCGAGGACGAATAGCGCGAGCCCAAGGCCCATCCGAGGTATGCTCCGGGCGTGTCTGCGCGGCGGCAGCGATGGACGGCGGGCGGGGCTGCGGTGGCGCTGGCCTTGGGTGGGTCGGCGAGCCGCGCGGCTCCGGGGCCCCAAGCGCCCGAGCAGTCAGCGGCCGAGGCCGAGCAGTCGGAGCCCGCGGCGGCGTGGCTCGATGCCGTTTTCGACGATGCCGATGATCAGGCCGCCCGGCTGCGCTACACGCTGGAGGGCATCGATATCCGGGGCAACCAGCGCACGGCAGACCGGGTCGTGCTGCGCTATGTGCCCTTCGAGCCCGGCGACGTGCTCGACGTGGCCGACCCCGAGCTGGAGCTGACGCGCTATCGGCTGCTGGGGACGGGGTTCTTCAGCTCGGTTCGGCTCTCGCTGCGCAAGGGCAAGCGGCGCGGCGGCGCGGTGCTGGTCGTGCAGGTGGTCGAGCGCAACACCCTCATCCTGGAAAACGTCTGGATGGGCATTGCCGCCGACGAGGACACCGACGGCAATGCCAAGCCGCTGTCGCCGTACCTCGGACTGGAAGCGGCCGAGACCAACCTGGCGGGCACGGGCATCACCTTGGGGGCGGGCATCGGCGCGGCCGCCGACCAGTGGGCGCTCAGCACGCGCTTTGCCGATCCGGCCTTCGTGGGAAGCAACTGGGTGCTCAACGCCAGCCTGCACTATCATGATGCGCGCGACTTCTTCGGCAACCGAGACGTGTCCTTCGAGAGCCCGCTGCTCGAGCAGCGCGAGGTGACCGACTACGCCGTGGTCAGCTACACCCGTTTCGGCGGGACGCTGGGCGCTGGCCACGATCTCACCGTCTCGAGCCAGCTCCTGTTCGACTACCGGCTCGAGCGAATCGACGCGGTGGTGCCGACGATGGCCTCGCACGTACGCGGCAACAGCCGCGAGCCCATCGACTTCGACATCCTGCCCAACGGCAGCGTGCTGTCGGCGCTGCGCGCCGCCGTGGTCTTCGACACCCGCGACACCCCCTTTCTCCCCACCCAGGGAACGCTGGCCTCAGTGCGGGTGGACCTCGGCCTGTCGCCGCTGGGCAGCGCCTACGAGTTCCAGAAGGTCGAGGGAAGCTTCCAGCACTGGTGGCGGCTTCCGTGGAGCCACGTGCTGAGCTTGGAGGCCCAGGTCGGGGCCATCGCTGGCGATCCGCCGTTCTTCGAGAAGTTCTACGTCGGCGACTACACCGACCTGCTTCCCGATCGCATTCTCGGGCTCAATCCCGATAGGCGCCAGCCGCCGAACTACCTGGGCACCGATATCGTCGAGGTGCGCTACGGCCACTATGCCGCGCGCGTGCAGGGCGAGTACCGCATTCCGCTCTACAGCGGCAAGGGCTCGGTCTACGGCATCGACGCCTTTGCCGCCGCTGGGCTGTACGGCGTGGCCGGGCGCGACGAGCTGTCGAGGCCACCGTCCGGCTACTCGGGCTTCGAGCTCGTGCCCATCGATCTCACGTACAACCTGGGGCTGCGCTTCGAGACCTACGTCGGCGGCTTCACGCTGGCCTTCTCGAACCTGCTGGGCTTGCTGCCCGCCGGGGGAGGGGAGCGCAAGTGAGGGTCCTGGGCCCTAGCCTGCTCGGGGGGGCTGTGCTGGCCGCGCTCGCGCTGGGCGCGGCGCCCGCGAGTGCGCAGAGCGAGCGCAGCCTCGGCAAGGCCGCGCCCAAGCTGCCGCGCCGCACGGCCGGCTTCGTGGTGCAACGCGGCTGGGTGGCGATGAGCGCGGGTTGGCGCGACGCGATCACCGCCAAAACGCGCCGCAAGCTCACCAGCGGTCTGCCCACGGTCATCGCGGCACGCGCCTACCTCTTTGCCGAAGGGGGGCGGACGCCCGTAGGGCTGAGCATCAAGACCTGCCGGGTGGTCTTCGATCTGTGGGACGAGGTGTTTCGCATCGAGATGCGGCAGGGGGGCCTTCGACGCCAGACCGTTGCGGTCAACGTCGAGGGCGTGCTGCGGCGCTGCGGCGAAGCGCGGCGAATGGCCATCATCAACTCGACCGCGGTGGAGCCCTTGCAGCCCTACTTCGTGGGCATGCTGGTGGAGGTCAACCCGCTGAGCAAGAAGACGATGGATCGCATCAAGCGCTGGGTGGCGCTGCCCAAGGGGGCGGGTCGGTTGGGGCCTGGCGATTCGCTGTTCGGCAGCTTCGTGGGCTTGTTCGTCACCCACGTGCCAGCGGCCGACGAGACGCTGCGCTTTCGCACGCAGCCGTTTGTGCCAGCCTCGCTGCCCGTCCTGCCCGTGCGGTAGCCCGTCGTCCCGCCCGCTCGCGGAGGTGGACTCGAGCTCGAAAACGGCGTACCTTTGGCTACACTTGACATGCATCCAAAAAAGGCGCGAAGGGCTTGTGCTCTGCGCCACACACACGGTATCACCGGGTGGCGAACTCCTAGGAGGGTGGACGTGATGCTAGCGAGACGGGTATCCCTGGCGCTTCTGTGCGCAGTTGCTTTGTTCTCGGGGGCGATGGTCCTGACCAGCGCTCCTGCGGAGGCCCAAGCGGCGCCAGCTGCGGGCAACAACAAAGAGGAAGCTCGCAAGGCCTACGGAGAGGCGAAGAAGGCGCTCGAGGCCGAGAACTACGAGGCCGCGCTCCCGCTGTTCCAGAAGGCGGACTCTCTCTATCCAGGCGCTGCACCCAAGTACAACGTGGCGCTGTGCCTCGACAAGCTGGGGCGCGCCGAGGAGGCCGTCGGGGCCTATCGGACCTTCATCGACTCGAATCCCGGTACCAAGTACGCCGATCGCGTGGCCTTGGCCGAGAAGCGGATCGGGGAGCTGCAAGCGAGCTTGCCCGCGACCGTGGTCGTCAGCGTGTCCCCCCCGGATGCGCCTGGGGTGCAGATCAGCGTGGACGGCGTCCCGCAGCCCGGTGCCGAGCTGAAGATGCCGCCGGGTGAGCACACCATCGTGGTCACTGCCGAGGGCTATCAGCCCGTGACGGAGGTGGTGAACGTGACGGGTGGCGAGCAGCGGCAGCTTCCGCTCACCCTGTTGCCTGCGGCGCCGCCGCCTTTGGCGCCACTGCCTCCGCCGCCGGTCGAAGGTCCCACGGAGGAAGCGGAGAGCTCCAAGATCCCCGCCTACGTCACGCTGGGCATCGCGGGCGCGGGCGTCATCCTGGGCACGGTCTTCGGCATCCAGGCGCTGAGCGCCAAGGGTGACTTCGACGATGATCCCACCACGGACAACGCCGATCGCGCCGAGCGTGCTGCGTTGATCGCCGACATGTCCTTTGGCGTGGCCCTCACCTTCGGCATCACGGGGGCGGTGCTGCTGTTCAGCGACGACGAAGGCGCAGCGCCGGAAGAGGAGGCCTCGGCCAAGCCCGTGCTGGCGCCCTTTGCCGGGCCCAAGGGCGGCGGAATGGCCGCCACCTGGACGTTCTAGGTTCCGCGCGCGGTCAGCCGTCAGAGCCAGCGAGAAGCTGGCGGAGCTCGCGCTCGCACTGGCGTTGGCGCTGGGCGGCCAACGGCGCCCAGCGGTCGCCCCGAGGGGCGCGGTCGAGGTAGGCCGCCCAGGCCTGGATGGCATTGTGGTAGGCGCGAAGACGATCGTCGCGCTCGGCGCTGGCTCGCGCTTCGAACCAGTGCCCCAGCGCGGCGTACCAGCTCTCGTCGTGCGGCGGCAGGAAGAACCAGGTGGGGCTGCGTAGTCGGCGGTCGTCCGGATCATAGGCGCGCGCCATGCGCACCTGCTCGAGTGCGCCGTGCAGATCGCCCGACCGGTCCAAAGCGACGGCCAAGCCCCAGAGGGTGGTCGGTCCGTACAGGATCATGGCGTAGTCCGGCGTGGTCGCCAGGCTGCGTCGGTATCCTCGAATGGCCGCGCCGATTTCGCCCAGAGCCATCAGGCCTTCGGCTTGGTTGGCCAGCAGCACGGCGCGCGACTCGGCGTGGGGCTCCAGGGCCAGCGCCTGAGCGTAGGCAAGCGTCTCCTGACGATGGTCAGCCAGCCGGGCGTAGCAGATGGCCAGGTCATTCAGGCTCTCGGCGCGGTCGCTGGGCGGCAGGGGGGCTTCGGCTGCTCGTCGGAAGAGCCTCGCGGCGCGCACCAGCAGCTCGCGGTTCCCTTCGGTTCCGTTCGTTTCGTACAGCACCTCGGCCAGGCGGATCCATAGCCGGGGGTTGCTCGAGTCGGCGGCCTCGGCCTGCTCGAGGAGCTCGCGAGCTCGGCGGAGCAGGAAGGTGCTTTCCAGCGACAGGCGGCGCTCTTCGGCGCTGAAGCGGCGATACTTGCTCAGCAGCTCGTCGACCTCGGCGAGGGTAAGCGCGGTGGACCGCAGCCGAGGGTTGCGCGCCTCGGCCCAGATGCTCGGCTCGGCGGCGACGAGCCCTGGTGGCGCCCAGCCGAGGCACAATCCCAAGGCCAGCGCCCAGCTCCGCCGTGGCGTTCGCGCGGCAAGGCTGCGGCCCCGAGGGCGAGGGCTGGGTGCGCTCATCAGCGCCTCCGGCCCCGAGGACGCGCGCGAGCCGGCCTCGGAGGAGCGCGCCTTAGCTGCTCGAGCCGATGGCTAGCGGCCTTGGCCCAGGGGCCCTGGCCGGCTGGGCTGTCGAGGAAGCGTTGCCAGAGCTGAGCGGCGGCCCGGGGATCTCGCGGCTCAATGGCCAGAGCTTGCAGCGCGATCCCGTCGTGCTCGTCCATCAAGTAGGTGGCCCGACGGCCTACAGACCATCGCGCGACCTGGCGAAGCTCGTCGAGCTTGGCATTGGCCTGGGCGGTCTGACCGGCGCGGTCCAGTGCCAGCACCAGCGCGAGCTCTACATCGAGGCGCAGTGCGTGATGCGGGTTCGCGGTGGCCTCGCGCAAGTAGGCCAGCACCTCGGCGGGAACGGCATCCTCGCCGCGCGCGGCTGCCGCGGCCATGGCGGCATGGGCCGCCTCGAGCAGGGCCCGTGCGCGTGCCAGCCGGGTGGGCAGCCATCCGGCCCGCGGAACCAGTGTGCGGTAGACCTCGACGGCCCGATCGAGCTGTCCAGAGCGCCACAGCACGGTGGCGAGATCGTGCATGGCCACCGGGTGGTCCACGCTGCGCGGGTCCAGCGTCAAGGCCCGCTCGAACTGCGCGAGTGCCTCGTCGACTTTCCCCAGCTTCACGGCGGCGCGCGCCAGACCGACGTGCGGCGCTGCTCGGCCTGGGTAGAGCCGGTTTGCTCGTTCGGCAGCGGCCCGTGCGTTTGCCGGGTCATGCGCGAGCCGCGTCTGGGCGCGGGCGAGCAGGTTGCAGTAGGCCCGTAGCTTGGGCTGGCGGGCGCGGTCCCACACGCTCGGTCCTGCGGCTTGTCGGCTCGGGCGACACTCCTCGGGTCGGCCCGAGGCCGCAGCCGCGGCCACCAGGTCGGTCTGTCCTGTGGCCAGCGAGGCGACGAGCACGAGCTCGGGCAACACGAGCTTAAGCATAGCAGCCTTCGCGAGCCCCTTGGGGGCCATCGGCTGACCCCCAAAACAGGTGAGGGCCAGCCGATGGCCCCCAAGGGCGAGCCGTGCGTAGCCCTGGAGATTGGTTCGACGATGGGGGCTCCGGTCGTCGCTGCGCTCCTCCCTCTGCCCCCA
>CAYTYV010000116.1:0-14867 GCA_964441055.1 uncultured Polyangiaceae bacterium
CTTCTTGGCAGCAGGCTTCTTCGTGGCGACCTTCTTGGCAGCAGGCTTCTTCGCTGCAACCTTCTTGGCTCCGACCTTCTTGGCAGCAGGCTTCTTGGCGACGACCTTCTTGGCAGCAGGCTTCTTGGAGACGGCCTTCTTGGGGGCAGGCTTCGTGGCGCCGACCTTCTTGGAGCGAGCCTTGTCGGTTGGGGCCTCCTTGGCGCGGGCGTTCTTGCCCGTCGGATCCTTGGCACGGCTCCGTTGGGACTCCTTGCCCGCTTTGGTCCCTTTGCTCGCTGGTCCCGCGGCCGTCTTGCGGGCGATGGCCCCCGTGCTCGCGGGCTTCCGCCCGGCCTTGCCCCCGCCCGTCTTACCAGCGCCAGCCCTGGGCGCTTTTTGCTTCTTCACAAGCATCGCCTCAAGTGTGGAGCGCAACGCTCGACAACCATTAGCAGTCGACGATCTGCTCCGTCAACCTGTGCGGAAGCAGAGCCGCCACCGCAGCGGCCACAGAACGGGCGGCGGATTCGTTTGCTCGCGAAGATCTGAACGCGTGTCCAGTCTATCTAGACGTCGATCGAGATGCCGAGGTGCTTGCGCAGCTCCAAGTAGGGCTGGCCAATCGAGAACAGGGTCAGCTCCTTGGCGCGCTCGCGCTGTGGGGCGCCCGCGGCGGACTCGTCCGAGCCGCGGATCATCTCGCAGGCGACCTCCAGATCGTGGCTGACCAACAGGCCTGCCCGGTCGGCCGTTAGATCGACGCCGCTCACCCACCTCTTGAGATCGATCGCCCCGGATTGCAGCAGCTTGCTCACGGTGCTGGCGAGCTGGTCGCGGGCTGGGCCTCGGATCAGGGGCTCGATGGCCGCGACGTTCTCGTTGACCGTGTCCTCGAGCTCGCGCGCGATGGGGAAGCTGGAATGGATCATCCGGATGGCGGCGAACAACCAGGCGCGCAAGCCCGTGCCCGTGGGGACGAGCTGGCGAATATAGTAGCCGGGCCGGTAGTAGGTCAGATGTCGCGCTGCGGCGAAGGCCGCGGCCTGGGTGGGCACGTCGGCGAGCGCCGCCGCTCCCAGCACGATGGCCGGCTGCTGACCGTGAAGAAAGGCCAACCCACTGGCATCGTTGGGGTTCTGGAAGGTCAGCGGCACCTCCATGCCGAGCACGCCGCCAACGTAGTACAGCGTTTGCGACATCTTGGCGGGATGGGTGGCCAGGTCCAGGGCGTAGGTCGGCTGGTATCCCAGCGTCTCGAGTGGCTGGGCGTTTTTCTTCAGCACGGCCGGCTCGATCCAGGTGAAGATCGCCGTGACCAACGGATCGGTTGCCGGGTGGATCAGGACCGACTTCCAGTCGTCCTCGTTCAGCCGCTGCCGCGCTTCGGCGGCCGTCTCCGGCCGCATGCGCCGGAAGAAGCGCTCCTCGTCGGGCTCGGCCATGTTCATGCAGTGCAGGGCCTGGCACAGACACCAAGCCGCGTCGGCCTGCCGCGCCTCGGTGTACAGCTTGCGAAGCCGTCGGTAGGGCTCGGCGTTGAACGGATCCTTGCGAATCGGCTGCATCTGGCTCTCGATGGCCTTCTCGAGGTAGACCTCGACGTCGCTGGCATACAGCCGGGCGAGCTTCTCCGCGCGGGCGTCGTCGCCCGGCTCGATCTCCTGAGCCCGTTCGAGCGTGAGCACGGCCTCGGCGGTGAGGCCGAGCTTCTGCTCGTACATCTCGGCGATGCGGTCCAGGTGCTCGAGCACCTTGGCTCGATCGGCCCTGGCTTCGGCGCGCTCGATGGCGAGCTGCAAGAACTCGACCACGCCTTCGAAGTCGCCCGCCTGCTCGCGCAGATCGATGGCCTGCCCGAGCGCTTTTTCGTTGCCTGGATCGAGCTCCAGGACCTGGTCCAGGTAGCCGATGGCCCCGTCCAGATCGCCGATTTGCTGGGCGCTGACCACCGCCGCTGTCTGGATGTACTTGGCTTTCTGCAGTGAGTCCTCGACGCCCTCGGCGAGCTTGAGGACGACCTCGACCAGCTTGCCCCAGTCCTTTTCCTCCGAATAGAGCTTCATCAGCCGAGCCAGCACCTTGCGGTCGTCGGGGCGCTCCTCCAGGGCGGCCACCAAGCTCTTGGCCGCTCGGGTGGGGTCTTTGATGTGGGTGGCGAGCACCTCGCCGATCTCCAGCAGCAGGGCGCTCCGCTGCTCGCCCTCGACCAGGTCGAGCCGCTGCTTCTTGATGCGAACGAGCTCCTCCCAGTTCTCCTGGGCGGCCAGGGTGGAGCACAGCTCGTCGATCACCTCCAGCGAGTCGGGCGCCAGATCGGCGGCCTCGTGCAGAGGCCCCAGCGCCGCGTCGTAGTCGCCCGCCAGCCGCAGGGCCTTGCCCCAGGCCAGCAGGGTGCGGGTCCGATCCTCCTCGCTCAGGGTCTCGCTGAAGCGCTCGTGGAGCTGCTGGTAGAGCTCGGCGGCACCCGCGCCGTCCGCCGCGTCCAGCCGCACCCGCGCGGCGCGGCGCAGGACCGGGGCATCGTCAGGCGCCAGCTCCAGCAGGGCGGGCACCACATTGCGGGCCTCGCCCGTGGAGCCGGAGCGAGCGAGCGAGTCGATGTAGCGGATGAGGACCCGCTTGCCTTCGTCTTGAGGCAGCACATCGACCCGGCTGGCCAAGGTCGCGTAGTGCTTGGACGCCTCGAGGAAGCTCTCGGCATCGAAGGCCATGTCGGCCAGCAGGGTGGGGGCGTCGATGCTGGTGCTGTCCAGATCGATGGCCTTGAGCGCGGCCGCCTTGGCCTTCTCGGCCGCGTCCAGCTTGTCTCGCTGCAGCTTGGCCAGCTCGCAATAGAGGCGGGCCTGCGCCAGCTGGCCCTCGGTGTGCTCGATCTCGCGGATCAACAGCTCTGCCGCGCTGGCGTGGTCACCGCGCTGCAGATGGGCCTCCCGCAGGGCCGCCATGGCATCGGGGTGGCTGGGCACGGCGTCCAACGCCGAGCGGTAGCGCTCGATGGCGCCGTCGCGATCGCCGTGCTCCTCGAGGATCTTGGCCGCGCGCATCCACAGATCGGCCTTGCTGTCGGCCTCCGTGGCCTTCTTGGCCAGCGACTCCACCGCGGACAGTGCCGCCATGGCATCGCCCGTGGCCTCCCGCACGCTCGCCAGCAACTCCAGGGCCGCGGGATGGTTCGGGTCGATCTCCAACACCTTCTCGTAGACCTGGCGGGCCCGCTCGGGCGAGCCGATCTGGTCGAGCAGCAGCCGTCCCATGGCGAGCAGCAGCTCGACGCGGCGGTCGTCCTCGGTGGCCAGATCCAGGCTACGCTCGTACAGGCTCACCACGTCGTCCCAGCGATTCAGGGCGCGGTAGTGCCGCATCAGCGCGGTGATGGCGCCCTCGTGTGAGCTGTCGACCTCGAGCACCTTCTCCAGGGCCTCGGCCGAGGCGCCGTGGTCCAAGAACTCCTCGTCGTGGATGCCTGCGATGCGCTCGTACAGGCTGACCTTCTGCCGAGGCGTGGCGGCCAGCCGGACCTGTGCCTCGAGGTTTCCCAGCAGATCCTGGTAGCGCCCGCCGCGGCTGAGCAGCCGGTCGAGGGCCCGCAGGGCGGTCAGGCCGCCCGGATCGATCTCCAGCGCGGCGTGGTAGGCGCGCTCGGCCGCCTGGTCGTCCTTGAGTTGGTCCTCGTGGATCTCCCCGGTCTTGCACAGCACCTCGGCCCGCTCCGCGCCCGTGAGCGCATCGGCCTGCCGCTCGAGCACGTGGACCATGCCCGCGTGATTGTCCTCGCGCTGGTAGATCCGCCCGAGCGCCTCGACCGCCTTTTGGTGCGCGGGGTCCTCCTCGAGGATCTCCTCGTACAGATCGCGAGCCCGGCTGGGCTCGGACATGCGCGTTTCGAGGATCTCGGCAGCCTCGGCGCGCAGATCCCGGCCCCGCTCGGGGGTAGCCGCGCGGCCGATGCGGGTCTCCAGCACGGAGACCAGCTCGGTCCACTGCTGGGCGCGGCGGTAGAGGGCGGTCATGCCCGCCAGGGCACCCTGGTGGGCGGGATCGAGGGCCAGCACGGTCTGGAAGCAGGGCAGCGCCAAGTCGGGCCGCGCGGTCTTGTCCACGTGCCAGTTGCCCAGCCGCATGAACAGCGCGGCTCGCACCTCTTCGGGCAAGCTCGGGTGATCGGCCACGGCGTGCAGCGTGCGCATGGACTCCACCCAGTATTCCATGTTGTCGCCTGCGGCCTTTTCGAGATCCGTGGCGTACGAGTCGTTCTGGACGTCCTGCGAGAGCGCCTGGGCGAAGGCGAACACGCCCTGTTCCAGGTCGTCCAGCGGGCCCAGGTACAGGTGCCCGATCTTGTTGAAAGCTCGGGCTCGCTCGCTGTGGCTCTCGGAGTTCTCGCCTCGGTCCACCAGGATCTCGATGAGCTCCTCGAGCTTGTCCTGCGCCTCGAGCGCATTTTCGAAGCCCGACCGCGCCACGTCGTCCTCGGGGTCGATGTCGAGCAGCAGCTTGTAGCTGTCCTCGGCGAGCTTTTCGTCTTTGACGTGCGTCTGGTAGACGCGGGCCGCGCGGAACAGCAGCCCCTTCTTGGTCTCGCGCAGCCGGTCGCGCGCGGCCTCCACCTTGGCGTCGGCCACGGCGTCGGACTCGCCGTCCGCAGCCGCTTCGGCGTCCTCCTCCTCCAGGTCGATCTCATCGGCGGCCATCCGGAATGCCTCGGCCACGGCCGTGGACTCGGCTCCGCGGTCGAGCGTGAGCTCCAGGGCGATGGCCGCCTCGGGATCGTGGGGATCGGCCACCAGGTTGTCGATGAGCTCCTCGAGCTCCTCTTCCCCGATTGCCCGGCTGGACAGCGGGCCGGCCGGGCCGATGACCTCGAGGACCTCGGTCACCGAGCCGGGCCGCTTGGCCGGGTCCTTGTCCAGAAGCCGAGCGCAGAGCTCGGCCAGCTCCTCGGAGACCCAGCCCTTGGGTGCCACCTCGCGCGCATCAGGCGGGGTGTGAGCCAGGTGTGCCACGGCCAGCTCGCTGGCGGTCTCGGCCTCCAGCGGCGGCCGGCCAGTGAGCACCTCGAACAGCAGGGCGCCGACCGAGTACAGGTCGCTCCGCGCCGTGGTGTTCATGAACTGGAGCTGCTCGGGGGCCGCGCCCTTGATGCGGTCACCGCCGCTTGTGGCCACGTCGGAGTGCACCCAGGAGGAGCTGAGCAGGTCGCCGCCCGCGTCGATCAGCACGGCGCGGGGCGCGCCGTCGCTGCGCTTGGAGACGACCAGGTTTTCGAGCTTGATGGCCCCGTGCACCAGCCCGCGCTCGTGTAGCGCGGCGAGCGCTTGCAGCGCGCCGTGTAGCAAGGCCCGCGCCTCGTTGATATGGAGCGCGCCCGTGCGCGCGATGCGCGAGGCCAGCGGCCTTCCCGCCACGGCCTCGTAAGCCACGAACGGCGTTTCCTCGACGAAGCCGGCCGTCAGACCGGAGGGCAGGTTCTCGTGGTCTAGCTCGGCGACGAGCCGCTGGCGCGTCAGGAAGCGATGCAGGCCGCAGCGGTCGTGCGCGGCCGAGGCGTGCAGCAGCTTGAGGACGACGGCGCGCTCCTCCGGCTCGTCCTCGGTGCCGACCGCCTCCTTGGCGGCGTAGACGGAGCCGTTGGGGCCAACGCCGATTTTGCGCCCGATGGTGAAGCGCCCGATCGACTCCCCGGTCTCGAGCCGTACGCGAGCCCGCAGCACCTGCTCGACGTATTTCGGCAGCTCGGACGAGGCATCGGCGTGCTGGGCGGTGATCGCGTCGACGAGCGCGGCAATCGCGTCCTGCTGCTTGCAGTAGTCCGCTAGCGCACGGGCAAAGGACGCGGGCGAGGCCGTCCCCCCGACCTGCTCGGGCTCAAAGCCCAGCAGGGCGCTCGACAGCGTCAACATGTCTTCGAGTGAGTACAGCCGTTCTAGCTCACCCCGAATCAACTCTATGGACATGGGTCTCCTCCGCCTGCGCGGCCGTCGCGCCACCTGATGCGGCGGCTATGCTATACCGAAAGCCGCCGCGCGCGCACAGGCCCAGTTGAACGAGGGCGCGGTCGGGGCGGGCGAGGCGCAAAAAGTTGACGGCCCCGTCCGGCGGATGCGAAGCGTGGGCCATGAGCTGGACGATGCGCTCCGTCAAGGCGGTTCTGGGGCGGGTTCTGCCCGTCTCCTTGCTGCTCGTCGCCTTGCTGGGGGCGCCGCTGATGGTTTTCTCGGCCGAGGGCCTGCCGCGGCTGCAGGCCATGGACAATGAGATGGCTACCGTCGAGGCGGAGAACGCCGAGCTGCGCCGCCAAATCGCGGTGCTGCGGGCCCGCGTGGCCCGCCTGCGCGACGACCCGGCGGCGGTGGAGCAGCTCGCACGCTCCGAGCTGGGCCTGGTGCGACAGAGCGAGATCGTGTTTCAATTCCCCGCGCGTCGGTGAGCTCGCGGCCAGCCTGAGGGCTCGGCGGCAGCCCTGCGGCGCCAAAGCGCGGGATGGAGGAGCATGAGCGAGCAAGGTGGACGTCCCCCCCACGGCGGCGGCGGGTCCGATGGCGAGTCGGCGGCACGACGGCGCTATCTCGAGCGGCTGGCGGCCGTGCAGCCCAAGCAGCGGGCGCGCGCTGCGGTGCTGGCGGGCGGGCCGGGCGGCGAGCCGCGGGATGCCCGCGAGCTCTACGACCGCGAGAGCCTGGCCGAGGTGGGCTTCGAGCCGGGGACGGATCTGGGCTACCCGGGGCTGGCGCCGTTCACCCGTGGGGTCCAGCCCACCATGTACCGGGGTCGGCTGTGGACCATGCGCCAGTACGCTGGCTTTGGCACGGCCGAGGAGTCCAACCAGCGCTACCACTACCTGCTCGGTCAGGGTCAGACCGGCCTATCGGTGGCCTTCGACCTGCCCACGCAGCTCGGGCGCGACAGCGATCACGAGCTCAGCCAGGGGGAGGTGGGCCGGGTGGGGGTAGCGATCGACTCGCTGGGCGACATGAGGCGCTTACTCGCGGGGCTGCCGCTCGAGCGCATCTCGACCTCGATGACCATCAATGCCACCGCGGCCATCCTGCTCGCCATGTACATCGCCGTGGCCGAAGAGCAGGGCGTGGCGCGCCAGAGCCTGCGCGGCACGATCCAGAACGACGTGCTCAAGGAGTACATCGCCCGCGGGACCTACATCTATCCGCCAGGCCCGTCGCTGCGGCTCATCCGCGACATCTTTGCCTTTGCCGAGGTCGAGGTGCCGCGCTTCAACACGATTTCCATCAGCGGCTACCACATGCGCGAGGCCGGCTCGACGGCGGTCCAGGAGGTGGCCTTCACGCTGGCGGACGGCATCGAGTACGTCCAGACCGCCGTCGACGCGGGGCTGGACGTCAACCGCTTCGGCCAGCGGCTGAGCTTTTTCTTCAACGGTCACAACAACGTGCTCGAGGAGGTCGCCAAGTTCCGCGCCGCCCGTCGGATGTGGTGCCGCATCATGATGGATCGCTTCGGCGCCACCGACGAGCGCGCGGCGGCCCTGCGCTTCCACTGCCAGACGGCCGGGATGACCCTGCTGGCCCAGCAGCCGCTGGTCAACGTGGTGCGGGTGGCCCTGCAGGCCGTAGCCGCCGTGATGGGCGGCTGCCAGTCGCTGCACACCAACAGCTACGACGAGGCGCTCGGGCTGCCGACCGAGGAGGCGGTCACCGTGGCGCTGCGCACCCAGCAGGTGATCGCGCACGAGTCCGGCCTAGCCGACGTCGTCGACGCGCTGGGCGGTAGCTACGCGGTGGAGCGACTGACGGCTGACATCGAGCGCATGGCCAGCGAATACATTAGTCGTATCGACGAGATGGGCGGCATGGTTCGAGCGATTGAGCAGGGCTATGTGCAGCGGGAGATCCAGTCGGCGGCCTACCGCTACCAGCTCGACATCGAGCAGAAGCGACGGGTCATCGTGGGGCAGAACGAGTACGTGAGCGAGGCGCCACCCGTGGCGGTGCTGCGCGTCGATCCCCGGCTCGAGCGCGAGCAGGTCGCCCGGCTGCACGCCTGGCGGCGCGAGCGCGACGGCCAAGCCTGCGCTCGCGCGCTCGAGCGGCTGGGCCAGGCCGCTGCGGGCCCGGACAACCTGGTGCCGCTGGTGCTCGACGCGGTCAAGGTGGGCGGCACCGTGGGCGAGGTGAGCGACGTGCTGCGCGAGCGCTGGGGCAGCTACCAAGAGGTGCGGACGATCTAGCCGAGTCGAGCTGAGTTGGCCGTCTTGCCGAGTCTGCATTGACACGCCGCCCGCCTGGCGTATCCTTGCGCGCCCTGCGCCCCGGAGCTCGGCTTTCGGGGCCACCATCACACACGCCTTCGGGCACTACCGACAGTCCGGTGCCCTGGGTTCCGTACGGGATCGAGGGTTGGCGGTCGGCGAAGGCGGAGGACCAACCGAAAGGACCATGTGCTCATGAGCGACGACTCCAAGGATACGACCCAGCAAGCGCCCGCGGCGCCAACCGAGCCCGCGGCGCCGACCGAGCCCCAACCCGAGGCTGCCCCAGCCGCGGCGTCCCCACCCGCCGAGGCGTCCGCGCCGTTGCCCGAGGCGGCTCCACAGGCGGCTCCGCCCGCCCAGGAGCCCGCCCCCGAGGCCGCGCCCCCCGCGGTCGCGCCCCCCGCAGCCGCGCCCCCCGCGCCCGCGCCCGAGCAGGGCGAGGCGCCTGCTGCCGAGGCCGCCCCGACGGCGCCTGGCGACCGAGGCATCGGCCTGCGCACCCTGATCGAGGCGGGCGTGCACTTCGGCCACCAGACCCGCCGCTGGAACCCGAAGATGCGGCCCTACATCTACGGGGCGCGCAGCGGCATCCACATCATCGACCTGGACCAGACCGTACAGCTGTTCCGCAAGGCCTACGACTTCGTCTCTGGGGTCGTGTCTCGCGGCGGGCACGTGCTGTTCGTCGGCACCAAGCGGCAGGCCCAGGAGATTGTGGTCGAGCAGGCCAAGCGCTGCAGCATGTACTACGTGACCAACCGCTGGTTGGGCGGCACCCTGACGAACTTCCGCACGATCAAGGGCGGCCTCGATCGCCTGCGCTCGCTCGAGCGCATGAAGGAGGAGGACGTCTACTCGCAGCTTCCCAAGAAGGAGGTCGTGCGGCTCGAGAAGGAGCGCGAACGGCTCGAGAAGTTCCTCGGGGGTCTCAAGGGCATGGGCGCGGTGCCCGCCGCCGCGTACGTGGTGGACGCAGGCCAGGAGCAGATCGCCGTGGCCGAGGCCCGCAAGCTCGGGGTCCCGGTGGTGGCCATCACCGACACCAACTGCGATCCGGATCTCATCGACTACCCCATCCCGGGCAACGACGATGCCATCCGGGCGATCTCGGTCATCACCAAGCGCATCGCCGATGCTTGCGTCGAGGGCTTGGAGCACCGCCGAGCGGCACCTCCGGTCGAGGAGCCGGCCTCCGCGGCCAATCGGCTCGAGGTGACCGTCTATCAAGCGCCCCGCTTCCGAACCGTGTAGGAGGACGAGATGGCTGGCGCCAGCATCAAGGCAATCAAGGAGCTACGCGACCGAACCCACGCCGGGATGACCGACTGCAAGAACGCGTTGGTCGAGGCCGAGGGCGACATCGACAAGGCGGTGGACATCATCCTGAAGAAGGGCCTGGCCAAGAGCGCCAAGCGGGCCGGGGCGGTCGCTACCGAGGGCGAGGTGCGCGCCTCGGTGGATCCCGAAGGCCGTTGGGCAGTCATCGTGGAGGTCAACGTCCAGACCGACTTTGCCGCGCGCAACGAGATCTTCGGCGACTTCGTGGGCAAGGTCGTCTCGGTGGCCGAGCGCACGCCCGCGGGCGGGGACCTCAACGAGCAGTCGCTCGACGGCAAGACCCTTGCCGAGCGATCCATCGAGGTGGGCGCCCAGCTCGGCGAGAAGGTGGCCGTGCGCCGCTGGGAGCGCGTCGAGGTGGCGGAGGGCAAGGCCGGCTTCTGCCACGCTTACGTCCACATGGGCGGGCGGATCGGCGTCGTGCTGGCGGTCGAGACCGACGCGGCCGAGGTGGCCGAGCATCCCGAGGTCCGCAAGTTCGCCGACGACACCGCCATGCAGGCGGCGGCCATGAGCCCGCTCGCCCTCAGGCGTGAGGACATCGACGAGGAGCTGCTGGACAAGCAGCGCGAGATCTTCGAGGCCCAGCTGCGCGACGATCCCAAGCCCAAGCCGGAGAAGGTGTGGCCCAAGATCATCGACGGCAAGGTTCAGAAGTGGCTGTCCGAGGTGGTGCTGCTCGAGCAGGACTCGGTGGTGGTCTCGGGTCAGAAGGTCCAGGCGCTGGGCCAGGCCGCGGGCAAGGCTGCAGGCGGCACGGTCGAGGTCACCCGCATGGTTCGCGTGGAGCGGGGCGAGGGCGTCGAGCAGCAGAAAAAGGACCTCGCCGAGGACGTCCAGGAGATGATCCGCTAGCGGCGTTCGCCAGCCCCTTGGAGCCCGCTGGCTGGCCGCGAGACAGGTGAGGGCCAGCCAACGCGCCCCAAGGGGCGAGTTGTGCGTAGCCTTGGTGATGGGGTCGACGATGGGGGCTCCGGTCGGCGCTCCGCTCCTTCCTCTGCCCCCAAACCCCCGCGAGGGTCTCTGGAGGGCATTTGCCAACGAAACCGTTCCTCAAGGACTCTAGCGGCCCGAGCGCGGGCGGCGCCATGGCCGAGGTCACGGAGGGGCGGCTCTGTGCCGTGTCGGTCGATCTGGACGAGATCGGCCACTACCGCGACCTGCATGGGCTCGCCCGTCGTGCGCGCGGCGGGCGGGCGGTCTACGAGCTGGCGCTGGGCCGCATCGCCGCCTTTGCGCGAACCGAGGGGCTGCCCGTCACCTTTTTCGCGGTGGGCCAGGACCTCGAGCGAGCCGAGGCGGCGCGTCGGCTGGGCGAGCTGGGCCGGGCCGGGCACATCGTCGAGAACCACTCCTGGAGCCATCGCTACGAGCTTCGCCGCCTCGGACGGCCACGGATGCAGGACGAGGTGGTTCGCGCGCAGCAGCGCATCGCCGAGGTGACCGGCCGCGCGCCGCAGGGGTTTCGCGCGCCGGGCTACGCCGTGAGCGATACTTTGCTGGACGTGCTCGGCGAGGCGGGCCTGCGCTACGACTCGTCGGTGTTCGCCTGCCCGGCCTACTACCTCGCCAAGGCTTGGACCCTGGCCCGCATGCGCCTCGGCGGCCGATCGAGCCGCGCCGTGCTGGACACGCCGCGCGTGCTCGTGGCGCCGACCCGCCCCTACCGCCCCTCGCGCCCCTGGTATCGCTCGGGCGGCAGCGGGCTGCTCGAGCTGCCCATCCAGGTCACCCCTGGGCTTCGCCTGCCCGTCATCGGAACCAGCCTGGTGATGGGCGGCCGGAGGCTTGCGCGCTGGCTCGCCCGTCGCTGTCTGGGCAGCCCGCTGGTGAACCTGGAGCTTCACGGCATCGATTTCCTGGACCAGGGCGACGGGCTGGCCGATCTGGCGCCCGTGCAGCCCGACGTGCGGATCGGGGTCGGGCGCAAACGGGCGGCGCTCGAGGCAGCCGTGGGCGTGTGGCGAGCGGCCGGCTACCGCTTCGTGACCCTGGACCAAGCCGCAGCGCAGCTCAGTGCGGAACGCTAGCTTCCGACCAGCTGCTGGAGCTGGCGCAGGGAGATGCCCGAGGCGGCGATGAAGGCCCGGGCCGTGGGGTTGTCGCCGAAGGCCAGCTCGCGGGGGGAGCCGGCCGCAGCCACCTGGCCGTCGATCAGCAGGTAGGCCTGGTGGGCGATGCGAAACACGCTGGCCATGTCGTGGGAGATGACCACGCTGGTGACGTTGAAGCGCGCGCGCGTCTGCTCGATGAGGTCGTCGACCATGCGGCTGGTGTGCGGATCCAGCCCGCTGGTGGGCTCGTCGTAGACCAGCACCTCGGGCTCCAGCATGAGCGCGCGGGCCAGCCCTACGCGTTTGCGCTGGCCGCCCGAGAGCTCGGAGGGCATCTGGTGCTCTTTGTCGACCAGCCCGAGCACGTGGAGGGTCTGGACCACCTTGTCCCGCACTTGCTGCTCGCTCAGGTCCTTGCGGTGCTCGCGCAGCGGAAAGGCCACGTTGTCCAGCACGGTCAGCGAGTCGAGCAGGGCGGCGTACTGGAAGACCATGCCGAACTTCTGGCGGACGCGGTTGAGCTCGAACTCGTTCAGGGGAGCGATGTCCTCGCCGTTGACCCAGATGTGGCCCTGGGTGGGTTTGTCCAGGCCGATGAGCAACCTCAGCAGGGTGGTCTTGCCCGCGCCCGAGCCGCCGATGACGACGGCCGTCTGCTGGCGCTTGAAGCGGATGTTGACGTCACACAGCACCTCCACGTCGCCGAAGGACTTGTGCACGTGGTCCAGCACCACGTGGTCGTCGGGGGCGAGATGGGGAGGCCGCGCAGGGGGCATCGAGCCGAGTGTACACCGTCGTCGGGCTTTGGCCATGGCGCGGGCGGACGCGGGCGGTCCCTCGGCCGACTCGCTCTGTGCGAGCGGGCGTCATGGCCGCGTGGGCTCGAGCTAGGCCTCGGCCGACTTGACGCGCCGCGGCCGGGAGTGGATGAAAGGTTTCCATGACGGACGAGATGCTCAGAGCGGTGCTCGAGACGGCCGAGACCGAGCTCGATGCCGATGGCGATGCCCGGCTGCCCGAGGGGCGCACCTTGACGCTGTACGGCGGGCACGACGGCGTGGCGCTGTCCATCCATCGGGTGCAGAGCCTGTCGCTGCGCGGCGAGGTGGTGATGGCTGAAGACCGTCAGGGAGAGCTGTTCGTCATCCACCTGGCCGACCTGTTCGCCGCGGCTGTCAGCGGCGGCGGGGTGCGTCCCAAGGCGCGCAAAGCAGGCTTCATTCGCTAGCCACCCCGCGTGTGCATCTGGGCGTGGCAGTCCTGGTCGGCGTCCGCGGAGCGGGGCGGCAGCTCGCTTCCTCCTGCGGTGCGCTCCGCGGCGCCGCGGTCGCGTCGGGCGCGCCAGCGTTGGGCCAAAAGCTCCCCGAGCTCCTCGTCCGAGGCGCCAGAGCGCAGCGGCGTCTTGAGGTCGACTCCCGCGGCCGCGTGCAAGCACTGGAACCACTGACCGTCCGCCGTGAGCCGACCCCGGTCGCAGGCGCCGCAGAAGGGCTCGCTGTTGCTGCCGATGAGCCCCACGGTGGTGCCGTCGGGCAGGCGGTAGCGCTGGGCAGGGGAGGAGCCTCGGTTCGAAAGCGGTCGGGCCGAGCCGTAGCGGTCCTCGATGGCCTGCAGCATCTCCGCCGACGAGACCACTTGCGCGGGGGTCCACTCGGTGGCGCCCGCAACGGGCATGTACTCGATGAAGCGCACCTCGGCATCCTGCGAGCGGCCGTAGTCGATGAGCTCCCCCAGCTCGTCGTCGTTCACGCCGCGGATGATGACGGCGTCGATCTTGAGGGGGCGAAGGCCGCAGTCGCGCGCTGCCGCGATGCCGCCGAGCACGCGCGGCAGGCCGTCGACCCGCGTGATCCGCCGAAAGCGCTCTGCGCGCAGCGTGTCCAGGCTCACGGTCACGCGGTCCAAGCCCGCATCGCGCAGCGCCTCTGCGAGAGCCCCGAGCAGCAGTCCGTTGGTGGTGAGCGACAGATCGGTCAGTCCTCGATGCCGTCGCAGCGAGGCCACCAGCGCGGGGAGGTTGCGCCGCAACAGTGGCTCGCCGCCCGTCAGCCGCAGCCGCTCGACGCCGAGGCTCACGAACAGCCCGACCAGGCGGTCGATCTCGTCGAAGTCCAGGATCCCGTCGCGCGGAAGCCACACGTAGCGCTTTTCGGGCATGCAGTAGCGGCAGCGCAGGTTGCAGCGATCCGTCACCGACAGGCGCAGGCTGCGGAGGGGACGGCCGATGGCATCCGTGAGGGACACGACGCCGCTCAGCATAGCAGCAATGGCCGAGCCGCGGCACGCGTCACCGTCTGCCGCGGATGCGCTAGGTCGAGCGATGGCCTAGCCTAGGGAGCAGGAAGCCGACATGAGCGAGGCTGCGAACGAGCTGCTTGAGGCGAGCGAGCTGCGCGCCGCGCTCGCACGACGGCGAGAGCCGCTGTGGGAGCGCGCTCGGCAGCTGCTTCGTCGAGGGGAGGGCGGGTCCGCGCTCGCCGCCCGGGTCGGGCTGAAGCTCGGCCGGGAGCACGCGCGCGTGTTCGACGAGCTGCTCTCGCCACTGTTCGACGCGGTGGTCGCCAGGCGGCGCGGCGGCGCGGACGGGCTGGCGCTTGCGGGCGTGGGCGGCTACGGCCGCGGCGCGCTTGGGCTGGGCTCCGATGTGGATCTCCGGCTCGTGGTGGAGGACCGCGACGCGGCGACGTCCGTGGCCGAGGCGCTGCTCCACCCGTTGTGGGATGCCTCCGTGGCCGTGGGGCACCAGGTCGAGACGGTGGACCGCCTCGTCGGCGAGGCCGCAAAGGACCTGCCCACCGCCACCAGCCTGCTCGACTGGCGTCCCATCAAAGGCGATCCCGCGCTCGGTCGGCTGCTGCAGCAAAAGGCCCGTGCCAGGCTGCTGTCGCCTGCGCGCCTTCCCGATCTGCTTCGCCGATTGGAAGCTGAGGTCACCCAGCGGTATCGGCGCTTCGGCGGCTCGGTCTATCTGCTCGAGCCCGACGTCAAGAACGGCCCGGGGGCCTTGCGCGATCTGGACGTGGCCTTCTGGGCGGGTCGAGCGCGCTGGGGCGCGCGGACGCTCGCGGAGCTCGGGCGAGGGGGCGTGCTGGCCGACGAGCAGCTCGAGGCGGTGCGCGAGGCGCGCGAGCTGCTGTGGCGGATCCGCAATCTGCTGCACGCCACCGCGGGCCGACGCAGCGATCGGCTGAGCTTTGAGCAGCAGGAGCAGCTCGCCCGCGTGCTCGGCTACCCGGGCGAGCTTCGCGAGGCGGTGGAGCGGTTCA
>CAYTYV010000117.1:0-14825 GCA_964441055.1 uncultured Polyangiaceae bacterium
TGCTCGTCGCCGCCCGCAGCGGCGTAGTTCCACTCGGCCTCGGTCGGCAGTCGGCCACCGTCCCAGGCGCAGAAGGCAAAGGCCACGTACCAGCTCACGCAGTTGATGGGCTTGTTTTCGTTCGCGCCTGGGCTGGCCGTCCAGGTTGCGTCCGAATCGCAGGAGATGTCGGCCTTCAGCTCGGTTGTGTTGTCTGGCAGCTGGTCGTTCCACGTGGTTTGCCAGCCGCTTTCCGGGATGAGCGGGTGCTCGCCAGCGTCTTGCGCGGGCGCGCTCGGCCGGGTGCCCATGCCCGCTTCCACGAACTTGCGAAAGCGCCCCACCGTGACCTCGAAGCGGTCTAAGTAGAAGCTGCTCACCGTGGCCGGGTAGGAATCGTCGGTGTAGTCTATGCCGTTGTAGCTCCGATAGTAGCTGCCGCCGTTGACCAAAAGGGTTGTGCAGCAGTCCTCGTCAACGTCCGGACCACAGTCGTCAATGCCGTTGCGGGCGCCAGCGCCGCCATAGCCTCCGATGCCGCCGCCTCCTCCTGAGCCAACGCTACAGCTCGGCGCTATTGGGGCTGGGCCCACGCCCCCGCCCCCCCCGTGTAGCCGCCCGCGCCGCCGCTTCCCGTTGCGGTGCCGCCCGTGCCGCCGCCCGTTGGCGCACCTCCTACGGCACCGCTGCCCGTCGCGGTACCGCCCGTGCCGCCTGTGCCGCCACCGCCCTGGGCGGCAGCGCCAGCGTCGGGCTCGAGCTCGTAGCTATCCAAGCCGAAGATGGCGTTACAGGAGACCGCCACAGCAACGCACGACAACGCGATGACAAGGTGGCGATAGCGCATCAGAAGGTCCCCGTCGCCAAAAGGCCGCCCGCTGAAACGCTCACGCCGAGGCTCGCGGGCGCGGCCGTGCCCTCGGGCTCGTCCGTCGAGTCCGAGGGAGCCACCAGCCACAGCACCAGCCCGGTCGCGGCGGCCACGCCGCCGACCACGAACACTGCCGTGGCCACGTTGCCCATGGCTCGCGCGCTTTCCTGCTCGTCCAGGCCCGTCTGGGTGCAAAAGCCTCGCGCCTCGTCGCAGTGGCTCTCTACGGCATCGTCATAGTCCGACTTGGCCGCCACGGCGAAGCCCACGCCAGCACCCATGGCGACGATGCCCACGGCGCCGACGACGATCCCCGCCGTGCCGAGCGCGGAGCCCTGGTCATCGGGCGGCGGCTGCGGCGCTGGCGACACGGGCGGCGCCACGGGCTCTGGCGGCCCGGGCAGCGCGGCTACCGCGGGCGCGGGCTCGTCCTTGGGCACGGGCTGCAGCACGGGTAGTGCGATATCTATGGTCTCCCCTCGTTTGGAGACCTCGACCTGCTGCCCCCACGGCAGATAGCCTGGCGCGCTCGCCGCAAAGCTATGGGAGCCGGGATCGACCGGGTAGGCCGTCCCCCAATTGCTCGCCGCAAAGGGCTGGCCGTCCAAGCTGACCCGGAGGCCCGGGATGGCCTTGGCCTCGTCGGCGACCACCAGCCGCAGCTTGGAAAGGTCAGGCTCGAGCGCTTGCGCCCTTTCCGTGGCCAGGCGCTGTCGATCGGCCATGGCCGCGCGCTCGGCCTGAGCGGCGATCTCGCGGAAGCTGCGCCACGCGCTCGCCCTTCGCCCGATCTCCTGATAGCACTCGGCCAGGCGAAACTGGGTGGCCATCTCGGAAGAAAGCGTCTGGCTCTGCTCCAAGAGCTGGCAGGCCCGCTCGAAGTTGCGCGCCCGCATCTGCTCCATGCCCTGCTGGAACTTGGCCGCGGCCTGCTCCGCCGCGGACGAAGGCTGCGCCCAGGCGCTCGCGCCGAGCAGCAGCACGACGAGGCATAACCAGAGCTCACGGAAAACACGGAAAACGGTGTTCTTTCGACGCTCGATCCACACGGCTGTCCCCTTTAAAAGTCGCGCTATCGCCAGCCCTCGCCAAAAGCATCCTTGCTCGGCCTCGACTTGGCCGGGCGCGCGGGCCTGGCACCTGGCGGTGGCCGCTGCTGCGAACGGGAGGTGGCGGTCCCGGAGGTGCTGGCAGAGGCCGTGGCCGAGGCAGACGCGCTGGCCGTGGCCGAGGCAACCGCTGAGCTCGTCGCTTCGACCGACGGCGTTGGCGTCGGCTCGGCGAACGATGAGCCGTCGCCTTGGCTCGCCGTGAAGGACATCGCTGGCTCGGCAGACGCGGCTTGGGCCTCGACGCTCTCAGGAGCTCCCACCTCGGTCAAGCCGCCCATCACCACGACGATGGCCCCCGCGATGAGCACCCCAGCTCCAAGGCCCGCTCCGATGATCAGCCCTACCCGTCTTCGTCGCCGCGGCCGATCCTCTGCGGCGCCATGCCCCCAGGCAACGTCGGTCTGTCCGCCTATGGGCTGCGGTGAGGCCTCGCCAGGCTCGAGGCCCGCCGATGACCCGGCCGAGAGCGCTGCAGCCGCGGATCGGGCGACCTCATCGGACGAGCTCGCTTGCCCCGCAAGCGCCATCGGTCCCGCGCCATCGCGTTCCTCGCTGCTCGCCGAGTCGAGAGCCAGGGGTTGGCTCCCCCCGCTCTGCTGGTAGATCTTGCCGATGCGCTTGAGCAGCGGCCGCGACTCCTCCGAGCAAAACGGCGCCAGCGCTTCGGCCAGCTCCAGCACCGTGCCGAAGCGACCGTCGGGTTGCTTTACCAGGCAGCGCATCACCACTTGCTCGAGCCCTGCGGGAACCTCGGGCTTGCTTGAACGAATCGGCGCGGGCTCTTTTCCAGTAACCGCTATGGCCACCGCCGTGATGCTTGGTCCAGCAAAGGGCCGAGCGCCCGCGAGCAGCTCGTAGAGCACCACCCCGAGCGCCCAGATGTCGGCCCGCGCATCGACGTACTTGCTCGAGGCCATCTGCTCGGGCGCCATGTACAGCGGCGAGCCCAGCAGGGTCGTCGTCTGGGTCATGTCCATGCCCGACTCCTCGGCCAGGGCAGCGCTGATCTTGGAGATGCCAAAGTCGAGCAGCTTGAGGCAGGGGCTGCCATCCTTGCGGTAGGTCAGAAAAAGGTTGGGCGGCTTGAGATCGCGATGGACGATGCCCATGACGTGGGCCTCGGCCAGCGCCTCGAGCGCCTGCATGACGAGATCGACGGCCAGGACCGGCTCCACGGCGCCGCGCTTGCGCAGGAGCTGTCTCAGATCTTGGCCCTCGAGGTACTCCATGATCGTGAAGGGCAAGCCGCTATCGAGGCGGCCGACGTCGTAGACTTGAGCGATGTGCTCGCTCTTGAGCTTCACGGTGGCGCGAGCCTCGCGTAGAAATCGCGTCACGACCCGCGGGCTGGTCTCCGCGCTAGGCCGCAAGAGCTTGATCGCGCGCAGCTCGTCGAGATCGACGTGGCGAGCCGCCACCACGATGCCCATGCCTCCCTTGCCGAGCACCCGCTCGACGCGATAGCGGTCGGCGATCAGATCCCCCGCCCGAATCGGCAGACGCTGGGCTTCCTGATCCGTCACGGGGCTCAGTCTATCCGATGCGGCTCGCTGGGGACAACCGCAGCCTCTAGGGAGTGCAGCAGATGGTCAACGGCTCGGCGGGTGTTGCCGAGCCCGTGGGCTGGCCGCCGCTCGAGGAGCAGTAGCCGCCCGACGGGGAGCCGGGGATGAACTCCATCGAGCCGGGGCCATCGTACATGTTCAGGTTGACGCAGGTGCTGCCGTCGTGGGGCGCGACGACCGGGCTGCCCCAGCAGTTCGAGTTGTTATAGTCCACGTAGAAATAGGTCAAGCTCCCACAGCTCATGCCCTGCGGCGAGCCGCAGCCGCAGTCGGTACAGTCGCGCGTGTCGGCCACCGACTGGTAGCTCAGGTACTTCTGCGTGTACGACCCGGTCGGGCAGTTGGTATCGCCGCTGTGCGCAATGCATAACGGCGTGCTCAGCGGAGGCTCGGGGATGGGCACGCACAGGCCTGCCGTGCACCCCTCGCCCGCAGGAGCGCCGTCGCAGCCCAGGGCTCGCTGGGCATAGCTCGTCGGCTGGACCGTGGGGTCGCCGCCCGACGGGCTGCAGCTTCCGCCGCTCGCCGTGGAAAGCTGGCCGCGGGCGGACCACCATATGATGTCGGCGTCGTTTACCAGGTAGCAGACATTGGGCTGGCCGACCGCCTGGGTCTGGTCGTAGCTCGACGAGCTGCAGTTGGTCAGCCAGAACAGATCGACTGGCGCGATGTTGCAGCTCGCGCCGTTGGGCGAGCCGCAGTTACAGCCGCTGCAGCTCGCCGCTGGGGCGTTGAGAGAGCCGTATCCGCTGCTGAAGGCCTGGGTGGACCACGCGCCACCGCAGGTAACGTTGGTATCGGAGCCGATGTACAAGGCGAGCGGACCGCTCCATCCTAGCGGTGCCTCGGCTACGCAGCGATAGTCGGTGCAGAGCGGATCCTCGCAATCGACGAGCTGGTCGCCGTTGTCGTCCTCGCCGTTGGTGCAGTTCTCGGGCCCGACGGTGCCCGTGCCCGTGCCCGTGGAGGCGCCCGCCACCCCGCCCGTGGGGGTCAGGCCGCTGGCGCCGTTGCCGCCTCCTGCGCTGCTTCCGCCAGGGCCAGCGCCGCCAGGGCCAGCGCCGCCGCCCGCATCGGGCTCGCCGAACTCGATGTGCTCGATGTCCAGCATGGCGTTGCAGCCGTGGCCGAGCAGCACCAGGGCGCCGCAAGCACCCACAAGCCTGCCCACCGAGCGACGGCGACCGCGCGCTTTTGCCATGACCTTCCTACAATACCCGATCCAGCCCACCAAAGCCGAGCCCGATGACCAGCTCCAGCGCCTGACCGGCCTTCCGCTCGGCGCCTGCGCTCGAGGAGCCGCGTGCAAGAGGTAGGCTTACGGCCCACAATGTGGGACAGCGACGCGCCCTGCCGATCTAGCGATGACAGGCACTGGAAGATCACCTATGGCCAAAAAGAGACCGCTGACGCCACCGCGTCAGGGCGCCAAGGCGCTGGGGCAAGCAAGTAGAGGTGGGACTATGTTGGTTCGTCAGAACAAGTGGCATGGGTTGGGCAAGGTGGTCGCTGGAGCGCTCTTGCTGCTGCCGTTGCTCTGCCTCGGCTGCGAAGCCAAGCTGGACAAGGTACCCGAGGCCGAGGTGGACGCCGAGCAAAAGGCCCTGGCGCAGCGCATCGGAACCAAGATCAGCGCTGCCTGCGTCAATGGCGAGTTCGAGCCCCTGGGCGACGAAGCCACGAAGCCCATGCAGGAAGGGCTAACGCCAGAGAAGCAGAAGAAGGCCTGCGAGAGCATCAAGAGCCAGATCGGCGATTTCCAATCGATGGAGTACTTCGACACGTACCGGCCCAAGGAGGCTCCCGACGCGCGGATCTACCGCTTCAAGTCGACCTACTCCAAGAGCGAGGATCCCTGGGAGACGCGAGTCGTTTTCGATGGCGCTGGGAAGCTCTCGGGGCTGTGGACCAAGCCCTGGCGCGACGTACCGAGGTAGGGCTCACAGCTCGAGCTGACGCTCGATGTACGTCCGTTTGGAGTACACGCCAGGGGCGAAGTAAGGGGGCGGCACCGATCGAGTGGGGCAACCGTCGAGGGTGACCTCGATGACGTCGTCGGGGTGGAGCTTGCCCTCGTCGGCCAGGATCGCGTGCGCGAACAGCTCGGCGTAGTCCTCGGTGGGAGCGATCGCTGCGGTGGGCGTGACAAAGCCCGCGCGCGGTAGCTTGTAGACCATGGAGCAGATCGTCGGATCTCCTCCGCGCGGCCTGCGATATCCAGGCGCAAGCCAGGTGGCGCTCGCGTCCAGCGCGCGGCGGATCCGACGCCAGTCCTGGAAGGCGAGCCCTGCGGGCACGACCCCGCCGCCGTCGTGCAGCTCGTCGCCAAAGCTGCGGGCGTTGCGGGCTCGCCACGAAAAGCCGAGAAAGCCGTCCCAGGAGCCCACGTCGAACTGGCGATCCGGTCCAAGGGAAAACTCCCCTGCGAAAAGCGACAGCGCATGACCGAGCTCGTGCAGCAGCACGTAGCGCAGCGCGTGGTGGCCCGGGCGCTTGGCCGAGTGTAGCGAGTGGTCGGCCGCCGTGGTGCCGCCGAGCAGCCGCCAGTAGAGATAGGGCATATCGGCGTCGCGCACCCGGTCGGAAAAGTGCGCTGAGGCATCGAGGAGGATCAGCCCCGCGCCGTCCCCCTCGGCGTCACAGGGGATGAAACGCGCGTCCGCGCCAGGCAGATCGCGCGCGAACCAGACGCTGCCCGTGCGCCGCAGGACCTGCTTGGCCGTTGGATGAAGGCCCCGCAGCACGGCCGCGCTCCTGTCGCGCAGGCGAGCGGGCAAGGGCTCATCGTACAGATCGGACCAGCGGACGATGAAGTGGCCCGCCCGCTCGACGCAATCGGCCGACGGCCTGCGGATCTTCTCGGCTACGTCGAGCGGCACCTCGGGGCCGCGAAGCACCTCGCCGTAGCGCAAGCTCGTGCCGCTCTGCGCCGCGCAGCCGAACAGCAGCCACGCCGTGACGAGGAGCGCCAGTATAGGCAGACGCGCTACCCCACGCGAACCTGTCCCCTTCGCGCATACACCGCGACGGCGCAGACCCACGAGAGCGACGCATCCGCACGCGGGATCGGACGGACATCGCATTAGGGTCGTTACTATAAAGATGACACCGAACGATGGTCCGCGCCAGGCCGAGCGCGTCGATTGCCGCGGCCCAACCGAGAGCTAGCGGGCAGTCGGCGCGCTAGTGGGCCGAGCGCCCAAAGCGCGCTTTTGGCGCGACGATGGGACCCCGGGCTGCCCCCCGGCTTTGCCTACAGTCGAATGGAGTAGACGAAGGTCGCCTTGGGCTCGCGCAGCCAGCGCTCGCGGATGAGCTCGCGCAGGGCCTTGTGCTCGCCCTCGTCATCCACGAACTCTCGGATGAGCGCCTCGGCGGCGGCTTTGTCGCCTCGGGCCTTGATGCCCCCGACGAGGCTCATGAGCTCTTCGACCGCAGCCGGGAATTTATCCAGGTGGATCTCGAGGCAGCCCTTGTCCTTGCCGTTGGCGGCCTGCTCATCGGCGCGGTACTCGACAGCGCCCTTATTGCGCAGAAAGCTGAGCTGGATGGCGGCGAGCTGGCTATAGGACTTGGGCTTGCCCGTGGGGGTGTACATGCCCCGCGAGATGTGGCCGAAGGCCCAGACCATGTCGCGCACATTGGCGCGATCGGCTTGCGCGGCGGTGACGCGCTTTTGGTCGACCAGCCAGCGGGTGAGAAACAGCGCGGCGGTCTGCGCCTTGAGCTCCTCCAGCGTGCTCGCCATCGGGCCGCCGAAGATGTCGCGCGCCACCTTGCCGCCCACCGCGTACTCGTGCGACGGCCCGAGGTTGTGCGCGGCCTCGTGCAGGACGGTGCTCAGCACCAGCGGGGCCTTGTCCGAGGTGAACTTGGCCATGGTGGCGCTGCACAGCAGGGACGAGGCCTGGCGCTCCAGCGAAGCGCGGCTGTCGGCGTCGGTGTACAGGTTGGTCATGGCCACGGTGCGCCCTCGGCCCTCGTTGGCCACGGGCCCCCAGTTGGGCAGGCTCTGGCCAATGGTGGCGCCGTGCGGGCTGCGCGAGTCGCCCGCGTTCAGCACCATGTCGATGAAGTCGGGCAGGTGAAAGGAGACCTCGCGGGCCTGGTAGGGCGGGCCGGCCTTCTCGGCCAGGGCCTTTTCCATGTCGTTCTTGAGGGGATCGAGCTCGCTTTGCAGCTTGATCGAATCGCGGTTGATGCGCGCCAGGCTCATGTGAAAGCCCGCCTTGGTGTTGCAGGGCTCGAAGTAGACCTCGTCGGGGCCGATGCGCAGGTACCACCTGGAGTTCTGCGCGTTCATCTTGGCCCAGAGCTCGTCGGCCGCCTCCCAGTCGTTGTCCTCGAAGGCCTTGGCCGCCCCGAGCAGGTAGGCCTTGAAGGCCTTTTCGTCGTCGTCGGTGATGGCGGCTGCCGCAGCCCGAAGCTCGGTGGCGATGGCCTTTACCTCGGTCGCGTAGGCCTCGTTGTAGGGCACGGCCCTTAGCGCGTCGCCCTCGCCGCGCACCACGGCGAAGTGACCGAGCAGCGTCTGTCCGTCGGGACGCTTGCCGAGCGCGCTACAGAAGTCTGGATCGGACTGCAGGCTCGGCGGGTACAGGCCGAAGACCTGCTTGGGCAGCGACGCAAGGGCGCTGCAGCTCGGCTCGTGCTCGGTGCTGGGCGCCTCGCAGTGCGGACCCTGGTTGCGATAGAAGAGCATCCTGCTCGCCCGGTCGTCGGCGGGCACCTTGGCGCTCATGCCATCCCAGCCGTTTTGCTTGGCAAAGATGGTCTCGATGTGCTGCGCCGCCTTCATCAGGTGGCGCATGATGGCGCGGTCCTGCTTGCCCACATCGCGGAAGTCCCACTGGATCAGGCGGTGCACGCCCTGGCCGAGCTCCTTGTGCACGAGCTCGCGGCGCTTGGCCTCCTCCGCGCCAAGCCCCTGGGATGCGGGGTGGCCGTCCTTGGCGATGGCCGCGATCTTGTCGTAGGCCTTGACGAAGCGCGGTGTGAAGCGCCCGTCCTTGACCCAGTCGCCGTAGCTCGTCTGGTCCACGCCCCAGAGCACGGCCAGCCGTTTGGGTCCGAGCGCCTTGTCGGCCTTTTCGCCCTTTTCGGCGAGCTTCCAGAAAAGCGGCAGGGCGAGCTCGGCCGCGATGCGGTTGAAGTCCTCGCGGCTCACCCGGTCGAGCGGGGCCTGGGCCGCGGCCGCCGATGCCGAGGCCGCCGTGGTGGTCGTGGGTGCGGGCTTTTGCTCGCAACCGCACCAGCACGCCGCCCCGAGCGCCGCCACGGCGACGCAGCTCCCGAAAAACCGTGACTGTCGTTTCGTCCCTGTCATTCGCCCGTCCTCCACGGCGCCGCGAGCGAGCTCGGTCCGCTGGGCGCCTGCGTCGCACACCTATACGAAGTAGTTGGTCACCACCATGATGCAGGCATCGTAGACCACGTGGGAAAACTGCTGCTTCGCGAGCTCGATGGTCTCGTCGTCAAAGGAGCCGTCCTGGAACCACACCATCTCGATGCCCTTGCTTCGCACCTCGCCCAGCGCCTTCTTCGATACCGCGGGCGGCACGACGAAGTTGGCGATGGCGATGGGCTCGGGCACCTCCGCGATCGACCGGTAGGCGGTGAGCCCTTCGATGCTCCCACCGCCCGGGTTGACCGGGACGACGGCGTAGCCCTTGCTCGTCAGGTTCTTCAGGATGATGTTGCCGTATTTGTCCGGGTTGCTCGAAGCTCCGACGAGACCGATTCGATCCTCGGCGCCCTTTCGCTTGAGCACGTCGATCACGGCTTGGGGAATCGCTGCGAGCTGGTCCATGGGATGCCTCCGGGTGGGCGCGGGCGCGCTACCGGTCGAGGTGGGCGACCTCGCAGCCTTTGCCGCACGCCGCCCGGGGTGATGCCTTGGCCCGCCCGCGGGCGCAAGCCCTCACCTCGAGCGCCGATCCAGGCGGAGCGCGAAGTCGCAGCAGTCGGCGCCTTCAGCCAAGGTGTGCGAGCGCTCGAGCCGGATCGCGCGGCGCTGTCCGTCGAAAAAATCCAGGTCGGCCTCGCACATCAAGGGCGCGAGCTCGCGTTCGCCGATGCGCTCGAGCAGCGCGACGAACTGGCATGCGGTCACGTCGATGGACGCCTGTCCGTCGCCCACGCGCACGCTCCCAGTGGCGTTGAAAAAGCGGCCGAGAAGCTCCTCGCCGAGCTCTGGCGCCCGCGCGGCCCAGGTATCCGCGTCGTGGTCGGGGATCATGCGCTCTAGAAAGTGCATGGCCCCCGCGTGGGCGACCGCGCGTCCCACCCGCATGGCCGCCTCGGCGCCCGCGCGACGGCGCACCGCCCGCACCAGCACGACGAGCGGACCGAGCTGCGCGCGGGAAAGCTCCTCGCGAAGCGAGTCGGGCGGGCCGAGCGATGCAAACGGCTCCCGCAAAGCCCGGGCACGCACCACCTCCCCGAGTACCCCGAGGGCGCGCAAGAGCCCGAGCTCTCGCCCGAGCGCTCGCACCGCGACCAGCGCCGCCCTGCGCTCGGCATGGGCCATGGCGCGGCGCACCTGGCGCCTGGCTCGGGCGCTCGCCAATGGATCGGACATGGCCGCCCGAGGCTAGCAGGTTGTTGGCCAAGCCGCGGCACGGCTTTGTCACGGGGCTTTCAAGCACTGCCCGCTCGCGGCATGGCGCACCATCGCCACGTGGATCTGCGCGCCGCTTCGGCTATCCTGTGTCGTCGTGAGAGCCGCCCGCTCGCCTCTGCCCTTCATCGCCGTCATCGTGGGCCTGTCGTGCAGCTCCTCCGACGAGGACGAGACGGCTCCCCTGCCGCCCGAGCCGCGGCACGCTCTCTGTGCCGATGCGGTCATCCCCAACGGCTTCGGCCTGGCCTGGGAGAGGCTCAACCATCGGATCTCTCGCTGGGGCATCGCGGTCGACGGCTCGCGCGCCGAAGCGTGCGCGGGCGACGAGGGCGCCACCCTGCACGCCCTGCACATCGGCGGAGACTGGACCACGGGCGAGTCCAGCACCGACGTTCCCATCGTCAAGCTCGACTACGCGGTCGTGGCCGCGCGCTCCCCGCAGGCCTCCGAGCACCCGCCGCGCATGGTCTCGCACGCCCATCCCGCCACCGACCTCCACATCGAACCCTCGCAGCACGCCGCGGCCACGGGCGACCGCGCGCCCTCGAGCGCGCCGCGCGTGGAGGTGCTCACGGGCCTCGAGCTCGACACCGACGTGGAGCAGGGGCCGGACTATCCCGACGAGTACGACCCCGCGCACGGCTACACCTCACGCGGCATTACCGCACGGGTTACCGATCGCGACGATGGCGGCGTGGACGTAGAGGTCGCCTTCGAGCACGGCCCCGCGGACCGACCGCCCATGAACGAGGCCATCCCCTTTGCCCACACCCGCGCCGTGGTGAGGCACGCCACGGTGGAGGTCACCGACGGGCACCTGACCCGACACCAGAAAACCCTCCACCTTAGCTACCCCGAGCAGGAGCTGCTGGACACGAGCCCACTGCCGCACGGCGAGGACGCCGAGCTCGCCACCGAGATCCAGGGCGAGCCCGGCTTCGAGCACGGCATGGTCCTGCTGACCGGGATGGCCTTCTCGCTTTTTGCCTACGTCGACTACGGCGACTACTTGCGCGAGCTGTCGGTCAGGCCTCGACAGCTGAGCTACGACCCCGCCTCGGGCAAGGCAACGCTGCTGGTCGATGGCTATGCCTCGAACAGCGGCTTTCTGACCATGGCGGCCATGGACGCCCAGATGGTCTTCGACCTCGTGCTGGTGCAATGGAACGGCGGCGGCGCGCCCAGGCAGGTGGCCTTCGAGTCATCGTTCGACACGGGCGAAGCAACCTTCTCGCTACCGCTCGAGTGAGCGCGGCAGGCCATCTCGGACGACTGCGTGACGCGTCGGCGGCCGACCTTCACCGTGAAGACGACGGCCTGGTCGCCCTCGATGGCGTTGACGGTCCGCCAGAGACCTTGCCGGGCGCCTCGTCCCGCGATGGCCGTCGGGCCGTCACGGTTCGGTAGACGTCCGCCACGTCGGCGACCTCGATATCCACAAAGCCCGCCGCCCGTAGATTGGTCACCACTTCGGCTCGGGTCTCGAATGTCGAGGCGATCTCTCCCCGCGCGGAAAAGAGGCCGATGCGTCCGTCTGGCTCGAGCACCGAGAAGATCTGATGGTACAGCTCTCCGCGTGCCTGCTCGGGCCAGTGAGCGATCGCGAACGAGCTGAAGATCACCTGGAACCACCGCCCCGCAGGAAGGGCTTCCGGGAAGCGACCGACCACGCTCTCGATGTTGCTCAGCCCCTGGCGACGCGCCTTGTTCCGCAGCCTCTGCATCATGTCTGAGCTCAGATCCACGGCCACGACCTGCTCGGCCAGCCGCGCGGCGCGCATCGTGCCGAGACCCGTGCCCGCGCCGAGGTCCAACACCGTGTCGCCTCGGGTCACGACCTTGTCGATCATACGGCACATCTCGCGGCGATAGGCCGGATCCACGCTCACGGTCAGGTCGTAGATCTTCGACCACGCCCGATAGAAGGCCACCAGCTTTCGGTCCATTCCCTGATAGCCGTGGGTCAGGTTGGTCGTGCGGATGAAGAGCGACCGCGGGATGCGAAGCAGGCTCATGGTTTCCCTTCCTCGTCTGTCACCAACTCTATCCCACGAGGGACATCCCAGGCCATGGCCACGTCGATGCGTCGCGGTACCGAGCGCGCCCTCATCGCACGCGACGCTGGCCGATCGAGCTGCGCTGCGCGACAATGACAAGGCACGCTGCACCACACGGGAGGGTCGCCATGTCCAGTCGCGTCAACTTGGTCACGGGAGGCTTCGGCTTTTCGGGAAGCTATGTCGTCCGCGAGCTGCTCGCGGCGGGTGAGCGGGTCGTTGCCGCCGATCTGCCGCGCTGCCTCGAGGACCGGGACCACCGCGAGGTGCTGGCCCGCATCGGGCTCGAGCTGGACCATCCCGAGCTCGAGCTCGTCCCGCTGGATCTGCTCGCCCCAGCCACCATCGACGCGCTGCTCGAGCGCCCCGTCGACCGGATCTTCCACACCGCATCGCTCTACGACTACAGCGCGCCGCTCGATAGGCTGCGGCGCATCAACGTCGAGGGCACCCGCCACCTGCTCGAACGGGTGCGCAGTCTGGAGCTCGAGCGCTTCGTGCACTGGAGCACCTGCGGCGTCTTCGGCAAGCCCCACACCGCGGCCGACGGCCCCAGCGTCAACGTACCGCTGGGCGAGCACTCTTCATCGCCCAAGAACACGCCCGACGATGCGACCGGGCCTGCGGGAACGCACCTGGTCAATGCCTACAGCATCAGTAAGTGGGAGCAGGAGAAGATGGTGTGGCAGGAGCACCGCGAGCGCGGCCTGCCCGTGACCGTGGTTCGGCCCGCGCCGATCTATGGCCCGGGCTCCTGCTATGGCCACGGCGGCATCATCCTCGCCATCGCGCAGGGGCTGGTGCCAGCCATCCCTCGGGATGCCGAGAACTACGTCACCACGTCGGTGCACGTCGAGGACATGGCCCGCTTTGCCACCTTCATCGCCGAACGCGACGAGGCGGTCGGTGAAGACTACGACGTGGTGGACGATTCCATCATCTCCTACCACGAGTTCCTGAGCTACATCGCCCTTCTGACTGGCCGTCGGGTGCGCTCCATCCCCTGGATCCGTCAGACCACACTGCGCCCTTTGATGATCGGCGGCGCGCGGCTCTGGACCTGGCTGGAACGAGCCTTCGGCCTGCCGCGGGTACGCGTCTTCGAGGTCCAGAGCGCCACCTATGTGAGCTCGAGCTACTGGCTGAGCAACCGCAAGAGCCAGTCCACGGGCTTCGTATACCGCTACCCCGTCGTGCGCGAGGGCCTGAAGGACACGGTGGCATGGCTCGCCCAGATGGGCTGGCTCACCGACCGCCGACGGCTGCTGGCTCCGTAGCGTCAGGGCGAAGCCACGCTCGGTGTTGTCCCTGCTACGCGAGCGGCATCGGGGATGCTACGCTACCACCAGGCAAGCCCGGGAGCGCACGGGAGGCGGTCGGGATGACGGCAACCGAGCTACAGAAGCTCAAGGAGATCTTGGTGGACGCTTGTCGGCGCCACCCGATACGCAGGCTTGTTCTTTTTGGCTCGGTGGCGCGGAACACGGCGTCCGACTCCAGCGACATCGATCTGCTGGTCGACTTCGATCCCCATGCCGAGATCGGGCTGCTGGCACTGTCCCGAATGCGCCGCGAGCTGTCGGAGGCTCTGGGCCGGTCGGTGGATCTCGTACCCCAGGATGGCCTCAAACCCGCAGTTGCCCGCGAGGTGCTTCGAGATGGCGAAGTCCTCTACCCAACATGACCGACAGCGTCTGCGCGACATCGTCGAAGCTAGCGACGCCATCGCGGACTTCGTGGCGGACAGCGCAGATGCCGGTTTCGAGGAGGACGACCTCGTTCGCAGTGCGGTGCTCTACAAACTCGTGATCATCGGCGAAGCCGCGGCGCGGCTGAGCGAGAGTGCCGTCGAACACCACAGCCATGTGCCCTGGGCAGACATCGTCGGCTTGCGTAACATCGTGGTCCATCAGTACTTCGGTGTGTCGTGGGACAGGGTATGGGTCACGGCAACCGTGGAAGTGCCGAAGCTGCGAGAGCAGGTGGCGCAAATCCTCAAAGCGGAGTGGCCCGCCGATCCCGAGGGCCTTTCGGACAGTTGAGTGGCCTCGTGGATCGCCTGAACTTCTCCCAGCCTCCATGCTGAGGCGCCCGAGCGGCTGGGACATGCAAGCCGCCGTCTCGATCTCTGTCGAGCGTTCCAGCTTGGCGGCGACGACGGTGAATCTGCTACCCTCGGCCGTATGACGGGCGAGCAGGCGGACAAGCTGGTCGAAGAGCTGAGGGCACGCGGCATTCACACGGCCAAGATCGGCGGCTTCGACATCGACGGCCTCTTGCGGGGCAAGTACATCTCGCTCGACAAGCTCCGCTCGGCGCTGGTGGGCGGCTTCGGCTTCTGCGACGTCATCTTCGGCTGGGATGCTGCTGACAAGCTCTACGACTCCTCCAGCGTCACGGGCTGGGAGCGGGGATTCCCGGACGCCCAGGCCGTGCTCGATCCGTCCACGCTTCGCGACGTGCCTTGGGAGCCTGGCGTTGTCGCCATGCTGGCCGACTTCCGCGACGAGGACGGCGGGCCCCATCCGGCCTGCTCGCGCGGCGTGCTCAAGGCAGTTCGCGATCGCGCCGTGGCCATGGGCTACCAGCCGCTGTTCGCCTGCGAATACGAGTTCTTCG
>CAYTYV010000118.1:0-6052 GCA_964441055.1 uncultured Polyangiaceae bacterium
TTCGGAGGCGGTAGGGGAGGCGTGGCCGGGGCCGGGCTGTAGGGCGGTGGGGGCGGCATCGGCTCCGCGGGCCCGTCCGGGTAGTCGGCGGGGACGGGCTCGGACTCGGGCGGCGGCTCCTCGTCGCCGTACGGCGGCATGGGAAGCGGTCGGTCAGGGTCGCCTTCCGCCGCGGGGAGGGGCTCGTCGGTCTCGGCGTCCAGCGGCGCCGCATCTGGCGCTGGGGCTGGCGGTGCGCCGTCCGGGGAGGCCTCGGCCGGCTCCGCCTCGGCGGGGGGCGAGGGCTCTTGGGCGCGGGCCTGGGGGGACGCTAGCGCTGCGGCCAGCATTGCGATGACGGGGCAAGCCCAGCGAGCGTTCATCATAGCCCTCCCATCAACACGCCGACGTACTCGCGAGCATGGGTCAGCGCGGGGTTGTGAGCGTCGAGCACGGTGATGCCGATGGCGCCTTGGGGATGCACCGCCACGAGGGCGCGGCCACCGTCCAATCGGCCGATGTCGAAGGTGTCTTGGATGCGACTACTCAAGATGAAGTTGCGCGGGTGCAGGCTGTCCAGATCGAGCTGGGCGAGCGAGGTGCCGCCCGCGCTGATCCACGCCCGCTCGCCGTCTGGCGAGACGCTCACCACCGTGTCGATCGACGAGCTCGAGATGGGCGAGGCGGTGCGCGCCAATAGATCCAGCACCGTCAGATCCGCGCTGTTCGGCGAGCCGAGGATCTTGAGGTGGCTGTGGGGAGCGGGGATCTCGTGGACGGTGGTGACCGCATGCTCCAGCTCCAGCACGTCCACGCTGCGATAGGGTTGGCCCACGGTCGAGCCCAGCGCGACGAAAGCGATGTTGGAGCTGGCGCTGGACCAGAGCAGGGCCACGTCGCTGCCGTAGTCCGTCTCGCCCACGATGGAGGTGATGAGCGAGAGGTCGGTAAAGGGCGCGCCAAGCTCGATCTCCGAGGTCAGGCCCGTGCCCGGATCGACCAGGGTCATGACGCTGCGGGAGGGGACCAGCGCCGCGAGCCGCAGCCCGCCGTCGGTCTGGACGAAGGAGATGTCGCTGGGCGTGCCTCCGACGTAGACGACGTTTGGCGCGGCTCGGTAGCTCTGGGGCGTGTCCTCCTCTTGCTCGGGCGGCACGGGCAGCAGGTCGACGATGACCACGTTGGCATCGCCGACCAGCCGAACGGCGATGCGCGCATCGTCGGCCTCGGCCGGATCGCCGTCAGTGACGGCCACGCCCGCGGGCTCGGGCGACTGGGCTCCGCTGGTCAGCCGCACGGTGATCTCGGGGATGTCGAGGTGGTCCAGATCGACCAGGGCGATGTCGCGATCGGTATGCACCACCAACAGCCGCCGCGCGCCACCAGGCAGCGTCAGGGTGGGCGTGAAGGTGAAGCCCTGAGGCTGGCCACCGAAGCTGCGCAGGCTCAGCGGGTAGGGGTTTTCGGCGCCTGGGCCCGCGGACAGATCGACGATGATGAGCTCGTTGGGGTTCTGCACGAAGGCCGAGTCATCGAACGACGGGTAGATCACCGCGTAGTCGGACAGCGGATCCAGCGCCAGGCCAGAGAGCGGGTCCGACAGGGGGTAGACCTTCTCCAGCGCCGGATCGAGCGAGCCGCGCAGCACGCTCAGACTCGGACCGGCATCCTCGGCCGTCCGCCGAGGGACCACTCCGCGCGACAGCACCAGTAGCCGGCTGTGGTCCGCGGTGCTCTGGGCCGCGGCAATGCCCGGGTCCACGGCAAAGGAGCGCGCCTCTAGGGCCAGATCGGCGTCGGCCTGCAGCATCAGCACTCGCTCGGCGGGCGCGTCGACCAGCGCCACGGCGCCCTGCAGGCCATGGGCCGAGGCGGGCCGCTCGATCGGGGCGTCCCAGATGTCGCTGCGGGCGTGACAGCCGGCCGCGCCCAGCCCCACGAGGAGGCTGGCGGCGGTCAGCAGGACAAGTCGGTCTAGCGCAGTGTGTGCGTGCGTGGTGCTCATGGCTAGCTCCCGTTCTCGACCTGGCTTGCCAGCTCGAAGCCGGTGATGGTTCGCACGTCGCCGCTGTCGAAGTCGACGAAGGTGATCCTGCCGTCTGGATGCTCCTGGGCGGCGTAGCCGCGCCCTGGCCCGTCCACGATGCCCGCGGCGATGGGCTTGCTCGCGAGCAGGTGACGGTCCACCTGTAGCGAGGGCATGTGCGCCACCACCAGCCCGTAGTCGGGATCGGTCTCGGAGCCGACCGCCACCAGCACGCGCTCTCCGCTGGGCGCCACGGCCACCGACGCGATAGGGGCATTCAAGCCGGCTATGCGGGAGGGAAGTAGCTCGGCGATGGGCACCACGCTGAAGGCGGCGGGGTACTCGGAGACGCCCGGCTGATGCAGCACGACGGCGTGGCTCCCGTCGGGTGTGGGGAAGACGGCTTGCACCGAGGCGTGTAGCGCGATGTTCCGCGGCTCGGGCTCGGGCTCGGCCGTGTCGAGCACCGTGAGCGCTGGGCTTTCGATGGCATTGGTGTAGAGGAAAGCCATCGAGCTATCGCTTGCCAGCGATACGGAGCCGATGACCACCGACTCGACCTGGACGATGTCGAAGGACTCCGGATCGTCGGCGATGTCGGGCAGGCGCAGCAGGGCCACCTGGCTCGTGTCGCGCAGCACGGCCACGGCCACCGAGCCGTCGGGCGCCAGATCGAGATCCGTGGGCGCCGCGGGCAAGACCACGTCGATGAGCTCTCCGTCTTCAAGCGACACCACGTTGACGATCTCGTCGTAGTCGCGGCGAACCAGCGCGTAGGCGCCGTCCGAGGTGATGGCCACGTCGCGGCTGCTGGTGTCCTCGAAGGGATCGTCCGACAGCGCCACGTTGGCGATAACGCTCGGCGCGGGCCCGTCGAGCGCGACCACGCTCACGCCCACCTCGGTCACGGCGAACAGCCGGCTGCCTTGGTCGTCGTAGGCCAGGGCCACCGGCCTGTAGCCCACGGTCAAGGCGGTGGACTGCTCGTCGTCCTGGCTGAGATCGAGCACGCTGATGTCCTGGAAGCCATCGATGGGGTCGGGATCGTCGATCGCGCGCCAGTCCGTCCAGGCCGTGGCCCATCGTCCCGAGGCCGCGATCGCCCAGGCATTGCCCGTCGAGGGTACGGGAAGCGTCGTCGTGGTGAGGATGCCGCTGCTCGCTCGCAGGACCGTGGCGTCCTGCGACAGCACGTTGAGCACGATGGCCACGTCGTCGTCCTCGTCGGGGACGGCCGCCAGGTAGGTGGGAGCATGGCCCGCGTCGACCACCTCGATCTCGAGCGTCTGGGCGTGGATGTAGGCCACCCGACCGCTGGTCGGGTTGGTGATCCAGACGTAGTTCCCGGTGGCGACCGGCGAGCTGAAGCTGGACTCGAGCTCCTGCTCGGGCGGGGCGTCCACGCCCGCATCGTTGGCGGGCGGTGGGCCGGGGTCTGTCGCGCCCGCGCCGCCTTCGCCGTCGTCGTCGTCAGCGGCCCGGTCGGACATGCCCGCGGCGTCCTCCATGGCGCCGCAGGCAAGGACGGTGATGGTGAGTGCGGCGGCCAGCAGCGCACCTGCGGTGCGCGCGTGGGTGTAGCTCATGGGCCCTCCTGCCGATGCGTAGTAGCGAAGCAAGCGCAAGCTGCGGTCTCTGCACTAGCGAGTCAAGCAATCGATGTGCCACGGCTCGAGTCGCGCGAGCCACGGGAAAACGGCGCTGTCAGCGGTCGCGGTCAAGGTCCGAACGAGCGCGATTCCCAGAGGGAAATCGCACGGCACGAGCGCGAGCGGCGCGCGCCGAGCGGCCTGGCGATCGCAACGGCTCGCCGCCGAAAACCTCGCGCCATCCGTGCCCGAGCCGACCCAACCGTGATCGGGTTGTCGCGGTTGGACGAGCGCAACGGCACGGGCCCTTCCCGTACAGTGGCGCTTTCGACTAGCCTGCTCGCGCGGGGCGAACGGCGCGGCGCAGGTGCGTGCAAGGCGCGGCTGCCTCGGCGATTCCGGCGGAGGCCGAGATGGACGTCAAGGTAGATAGGACAAGCCCAATAGAGGTCAAGCTGTCGGTTGTCATCCCCGCCCAGCGCGTCGACCGCGAGCTCGAGCGCGCCTACGCCGAGCTCCGTCGGGAGACCAAGCTGCCGGGGTTTCGCAAGGGGCGCGTCCCGCGCAAGGTGCTGGCCGAGCAGTTCGGCAGCGAGGTGGCCGACCAGGTGGCGGCCACGCTGGCGGGCGAGGCCGTGGGCCACGCGGTGGAGCAGCACCAGCTTCGGCCCGTGGGCGAGCCGGACATCTCCCGAGGCCGGCTGGTGGCCAAGCGGGCCTTCGAGCTCGAGGCGACGGTGCAGGTGCGGCCGGAGCTCGGCGCCGTGGACATCGACCGGCTCGAGCTGAGCTGGGGCGACGTGGACGTGAGCGACGACGAGGTCGACGAGCAGCTGACCGCCATGCGGGAGCAGCAGCAGCAGCTCGTCGTCGTAGCCGAGGACCGAGCGGTGGGGCCGGGAGATGTGGCCGACGTAACGCTCACCCTGTCGGCCGATGGCCGAGACGATCAAGTGCGCGAGCACGTGCTGGTAGGGCTGCCGAGCGATCTCATCTTCGCCTTCTTGCTGGACGTGGTGCAAGGGCTGCGCCGCGGCCAGAGCCGCACTGCCGAGGTGGTCGTCTCCGCGGATTTCGTCGACGAGGCCTGGGCGGGACAGCAGTGCACCGCCACGGTCTGCCTCGAGGACATCCAGGTCCTTACGGCGCCCGCGCTGGACGACGCGTTCGCCCAGAAGATGGGCCTTGCCGACGTGGCGCGTCTGCGCGAGGCCGTCCGCGAGGAGCTTGAGCGGGCCAAGCAGCAGCGCGCCCGCGCCAAGACCGAGCGCAGCGCCGTCGAGACCATCGTCGCGCGGCATCCCTTCGAGGTGCCGTCCAAGCTGGTCGAGCAACGGGCCCGCACGCTGGTCGCGGCCATCGGCGCCCAGCTCGCCCAGGATGAGGGCGTGAGCATGCCCGCGTCCTTGGAGGACCTGAACGACGACAAGCGCGCCGACGTGATGGCCGAGGCCGCGTTCTCGGCGCGGCGCGAGCTGGTGCTGGAGGCCATCGCGGCGCAGCAGGGCCTGGAGGCGAACGACGACGACCGCGACGCGCACATTCAGCGCATCGCCCAGCAGACCGGCAAGCCCGCCTCGCTCATTCGCAGCTACCTCGAGGACCAGGGCGAGATGCCCGCGCTGGACGCTCGCATCGCAGAGGAAAAGGCCCTGGAGCTGCTGCTCGAGCGCGCCAAGCAGTCGTCCAACTAGGCTTGGCTCTACGCCGCCGTTTGGGTCGAAGCCCACAAGGCGCTCATGGGCACCGCCTTGACCCTCTCGCCAAACGGAACGGCCTCGTCACCGCTAGCGATTGGCAAACGCCCGCCGAAACGGTTCCGGCAGCGAAACGGGCGTACCGGTCTCGTCCACGGTGACCATGACCGTGTACCCGTCGACCAGCAAGGTCGGCTCTTGTCCCTCGCGCAGCCGATAGACCTTCGAGCCGAGGCGAAAGCCCTTGTCGCGCACATCGTCGACGGTTGTGTGGATCTCGAGCCGATCGTCGAAGACCGCTGAGGCGCGATAGCGGCAGTAGGTCTCCCGTATGGGCAAGTGCCGGTCGTAGGGCAGGCCGAGCTGTCGGAACATCTCGATCCGCCCCACCTCGAAGTATACGAAGTAGCTGTTGTAGTAGGCGATGCCCGTCGCGTCGGTCTCGGCGTAGCGAACGCGCGTCTCGGTCCTGAACACTTGCTCGTTCACGTGCGGGTCGCCCCTTGTTCGTCGTCGCCTTGGGTCGGTCCGCGCTAACGGGCCGCTTCCACCTCGGTCAGCGCCTCGTCGAGGATCGCCAGCGCCTTCTGCAGGTGATCGTCGTTGATGATGAGCGGGGGCGTGAGCGTCAGCACGTTGCCGAGCATCACCTTGAAGCTCAGGCCGCGGCGCAGCGCTCCGTACAACACCGCGTCGGCCGCGTCGAAGGCTGGCTCGCGGGTGTCGCGGTCGAGCACGAGCTCGATGCCCAGCAAACAGCC
>CAYTYV010000118.1:6152-14757 GCA_964441055.1 uncultured Polyangiaceae bacterium
AGGGCTTTGCCCAGCACGAGGATATCGGGGGTGACGCCCTCGTGCTCGCACGCGAACATCCGCCCGGTCTTGCCCAGGCCGGAGGGGATCTCGTCGAAGACGAGCAGCGCGCCGAACTCGTCGCAGGCCTCGCGGACCTGCCGCCAGAACCCGGGAGGCGCCACGCTCGGGGCGGCGCGCATCGGCTTGGCGACCACCGCTCCCACGTCGCCCTCTTTGTCCAGCACGTAGCGGATGGTGCGGGCGCACAGATCGCCGCTTCCGCTACGCACCCCCCAGGCGTTGCGGTAGTCGCCGAAGGGCGGCACGTGCTCCGCGCCCGGCAGCAGCGGGCCTATGGGCTCGCTGTGGAACAGTCGCTCGCCGCCGATGCTGCGAGCCCCGAAGCCGGCTCCGTGGAAGGAGTCCCAGAACGAAATCGTCTTGAACCGCCCGGTGGCCGCTCGGGCGTAGGCCAGGGCCATCTCGATCGCGTCCGATCCGCTAGGGGCGAATAGCACCCGGTCGAGCCCCTCGGGAGTCAGCTCAAGCAGCCGCTCGGCGAGCTCGATGGCCGGCTCGCAGGTGAAACGCCGCGGGGCGAAGCTGAGCCGCCGCATCTGCTCGGTCACCCGCTGGATCAGCCGTGGGTGGGCGTGCCCGATGTGGTGGACGTTGTTGCCGTGGAAGTCGAGGTATCGCCGTCCGTCGCAGTCCTCGAGCCACACTCCTTCGGCCTTGCGTACGGCGGATAGGCACGGCGTGGACGCCGATTGCTGGAGGAACGCGCGCGCATCGCGCTCGACCAACGAGCGGCTCTCGGGGCCCACGCAGTCGCGAGACCAGTTTTGTCGCCGCGGCGAGGTGTTGGCGTCGCTTTCGCCGGAGATGAGGTTGTGCGCTTCGGTAGCTCGCGGCATCGAGTTTGCACAATAGACGAAGCAAAGGGGGGAGGGAGGGGCAAAGAGCGGGGAGCGGTCGTGGCGGGCCGGTAGCTGCGAGGTCCGGGGTCGGGCGGGTTCGAGCGGGTTCGAGCTGGGAGCGGCGATCGGCTCGAGATGTGGTATCTTCTCGGGGCCGACCGCGGCACCGGCCAGGCCAGGATGGGCCATGGCACCGCTGCCCGTCGAGGCAGGGCGTCGTGGCGCCATCCCTCTCGTAAGCTTGCGGCGAGCAAGGCGGATGGACCGACCGGTGTTGCGGGTGCGGGCAGGCGGCCTTGCCAGGAGGCATTGATGCGATCTCGGACTCTATCCTTTCTCGCGCTCGCTCTTTTCTCTCTCGTTGCGCTTGCGCTCGCGGCTGGCGCTTGCTCGGCCAGCAGCGGGGCCAACGACCAAGGCACGGGCAACGCGGGCAACGCGGCCGGTGCTGGCGGTGGTCCGCCAATCTGTCCGCGCTGCGAGTTCGGCACCCACACCGACTGCGACGGCAACTCGACCAACTGCATCGAGCTGGAGCTCGAGTGCGTGCCTGAGCTCGGCTGCGTGCCGTGCATCCCGGGCGAGCGCGCCTGCGTGGGCAACGAGGTGCACGAGTGCAGCGATTCGGGTCAGCCCGACGGGCCGTACATCGAGACCTGCGACACCGATGCCGGGCTCACCTGCTCGGACGGCGAGTGCAAGACGGCCTGCGAGATTGCCGAGGACCAGTCCTCCAACGTGGGCTGCGAGTTCTGGGCCGTTGACCTCGACCAGCAGGACGGATTCAACGATCCGGCCAGCGAGCCGTGGGGGGTGGCGCTGTCGAATGCGGGCCAGGGTGTGGCCAACGTCACCGTCGAGATCAACGAGGCGCCTGTCGGCGAGCCCACCCAGATCACCGCCATCGAGCAGGTGACCGTGCCCGCAGGCGACCTGGTCGCGCTGGAGCTGCCGACGCGCGAGCTCGACTGCGGCGCCGCGCCGAACTCCTACGACGCCCCGGGCACCTGCCTTTCGTCGCGCGCCTTCCGGATCGTCTCGTCCTCGCCCATCATCGTCTACCAGTTCAACGTTTTCGAGAACGCCTACTCCAACGACGCCTCGCTGCTGCTGCCATCCAAAGCCCTAGGGCAGACCTACCGCGTCATCGGCTGGAGCGCCGGCCACCCCATCCCGCTCAACGTCCCACCCATCGGGCTGGTCATCGATCGCTCCTACGTGACCATCGTCGGCACCCAGCCGGGCACCAACGTGCGGGTGCGACCGAGCTGGCGCATCCGTGGCAATCCCCCCATCGACGCCACGCCCGCGGGCGGGGAGATCAACGTGACCATCGGCGCCTTCGACGTGCTGAACCTCGAGACCGACGACGGCACCATGCAGGACGACCCCATGACCATCGCCGATTTGAGCGGGACGGCGGTCTACACCAACAAGCCCGTGGCGGTGTTCTCGGGCGTCGAGACCACCGGCTCGCCAGGGGCCTTCGACATCCCCACCTACCCAGGCTGGGACGGCGAGAGCTGCTGCCTGGACCACCTTGAGGACCAGCTCTTTCCCGTCGAGTCCATCGGGACCAAGTACGCCATCCCGCGCAGCCCCGTGCGCTCGACGTCGGGCTATCGCGAGCCCGACATCATCCGCTTCGTGGGCGCGGCCGAGGTCGCCAACGTGACGACCACGCTCCCGTCGCCCTTCAACTCCTTTACCCTGCAGCCGGGCGAGGTGCGGACCACCTACACCCAGAGCAACTTCACCGCTACCGCGGACAAGCCCTTCCAGATCGGCCAGATCCTCATCAGCAACAACTACGTCGACGGCCCCTACATCGGCGATCCCTCGCTCACGGTCTTTCCTCCCGTCGACCAGTATCGCACCGAGTACGTCATTCTCACGCCCGGCTCGTGGACCCAGAACTGGGTCGTCATCGTCGCCGAGGTGGGATCGAGTGTGCAGCTCGACGGAGGCCCCACGACGAGCTGCGCGAGCGAGCCCGCCGGAACGGTCGACGGCACGAGCTACGAGTCGCGCAAGTGCTCGCTCGTCGAGGGCGTGCACACGCTGACCGCCGACGAGCCCTTCGGCATCGTGGCCTACGGCTATGGCTCCGCGGGCTCCTACGCCTTCGTGGGCGGCGCCGATGTGAAGAAGATCTACGAGCCACCGCCCCCGCCGGAGTAGGGTGCCTCACACGCTGGTCGCGGCCATCGGCGCCCAGCTCGCTCAGGACGCTGATACGTGGTTGAAAACTGGCCACCGCGTGGTTGATTTTCAACCACCTCGCCGTTGCTCGAGGCCTCTGCTTGGGTTAACTTAAGTTTAACATGAGCAAGACCATCAACGCCAAGGAGCTGCGCTCCTCGCTGCCCGAGGTCGTGCGCCGCGTGCGTGAGGGCCAGAGCTTCACGGTGCTGTACCGCAGCCGCCCCGCTTTTCGCGTCGTTCCGCTGCACGATCCGACTGCGGAAGAGCTGCCAGCGCTCGACGAGGAGCCTCTCTACCGGGCGGAAGCCGTAGGGGAGTCCACCGATGGGCTCAGCTCGAAGGACCACGACGCCATGCTGTACGGCGGTGGGCGTCCGTGAAGCGCCTGTTCGTCGACACCGCCGGCTGGATGATGCTGGCCGACGGCCATGACACCGCGCATCGCCGGGCTCGCCAAGCGCGCGACCGCTGGCTGGAGCGCGGCGCCCTACTGGTGTCCACCGACTTCGTCATGGATGAGACACTGACGCTTCTTCGCATACGCCTCGGGCTCGCTGCAGCCGAGCAGTGGTGGGACCAGGTGTCCGCCAGCGCGCGCCTGGCTTGGGAGTGGATCGACGCGGAGCGAGCGGAGAAGGCCCGCTCGTGGTTCTTTCGCTGGCGCGACAAGAGCTTCTCCTTCACCGATTGTACGAGCTTCGTCGTGATGAAGGAGCGGCGGATACGAGACGCGCTGACCAGCGACCACCACTTTGCTAAGGCGGGCTTCCGCGTGGTCCCGGGCTTGCGAGGATGACGGGCTGCGCGCGCTGGCCTGCGCCGTCGACCGCCCGGCACCGCTCGGCCCGGGGCATTTGCGCCGCTGCGTGGCATCTGCTGTTTGGCGGCTGAGGGGCTACGAGGTGAGTGGGCGATACGAAGGGCGAGGGATGAGGCAAAAGGCTGGGAGCGGGCGTAGGGCAAGGAGTGAAGTTGTCATACTCCGTGCGCAAATGCCTTGCCATTGTGGGTTGTGTTCACTTTCGGACTGGGGAATACTGCCTTTCCAGTAGCCGGAGGGGAGAGTGCCGGTTGCGCATCCAGTTTGTCTGCCGCGTAAACCTGCCGCCGACCGACCCAGGCGGTAGTTGCCCAGGACCGACATGAAGCGTCCCATCATCTTTCTGTTGTTTGCCGCGGCGTCGTTTGCACTCGGTTGTGGCGGTGGCGGGCACGGCGCAAGACCCTCAGGCCCTGACAACGGTAGGCCCGACGTCGGACAAGCGCCAAGCGCCAAACGCTACTCCGACCTCTTCGCCGGACTTCCTCCGCTTTCTCTACCCGACGAGAACGCCGACGCCGACGCGCTGAAAACCTACCGTGATGAGCTGGCGGTCCGTCGGCAGCGCGTCGCCGCTTTGAGCGGAGACGTCGCGGCCAAGGCGGCCACATTGCCCTCCGAGGTCGCCGCCGTTTTTGCCTTTGTTCGCGACCATATCGAGTTCCTTCCCTATGAGGGCGTGTTGCGTGGCGCCAGCGGGGCGCTCATGACCGGGGGTGGCAACTCGGCCGACCAAGCGCTGCTTCTGCATACATTATTGCAGGCCAAAGGGATCCATGCGCGTTTTGCCGAAGGGAAGCTTCCGACAGGGCAGCGCCCCGAGCTCGGCGCCGTGCCGGTGGCTGCGCCCACGCAGAACGCGGCTCTGAGCGCTCTGGTGGGGGAGGTGAAGGCCGAGCAAGAGCGCCTGCTGACCGCGCTGGGCGGGGCTTTGCCACCGTCTGGACAAGCCACCACCAGCGAACGTCACATCTGGGTGCAGGTCGAACAGGACGCCGGTTGGGTCGATCTCGATCCGAGCTTCCGAGCCTCCAAGGTGGGCCAGCGCCACACCGAGGCTACCCAGACGCACGATGCGCTGCCAGAGAGCTGGTGCCATCGCGTGAGCTTCAAGGTCATCGTCGAGCAACTGTTCGACGGCAAGCTCGAGCGCAAGGAGCTGCTCTCGAGCTCGCACACGAGTGCCGAGCTGGTTGGTGCGCAGCTGGCATTCGCCAATGTGCCGAATGTGGAGGGCTCGCCGCTGAGCAAGGAGGCCCACAAGGTCAAGCAGCTCATGCCCGCGCTCGTTGTGAACGGGAAGTTCCAAACGAATCTCGGCTTCGACCTTCACGGCAACACCGTGACAAAAGCAGAGTTCATCAAGCACTTTGGCAATCCCGCGGCATCGAAGTTGGCTGGAGCCACGGGTGCGCTCGGCGCCTTGGATGCGACGGGCGGGCTAGGACCACAACCGGCGGAACAGCAGCCGCCCCAAGGCGAGCTTGCAGCCGAATGGCTGGAGATCACCGTTGCGACACCGGACGGCTTGTCGCGCACGCATCGGCGCGCCATTGTCGATCGCGTCGGCGCAGAGGCCCGCGTAGCACAGGGTGCCAAGGCCCTTGATCCGGCACACGCTGATATGGGCGAGGTCTTGCTTTCCCTCCGCGGCTATGACGAGCTCCTTGTCGAGCCTGCGCTGCTTTGTGGGCCAAAGACCATCGACACGCTCCTGGCCCATCTCGAGGCCGACGCGCGGCAAAAGCTCGATCCCAAGGCCGACCCCGCATATCCGCCATCCCTCGAGCTGGCCATGCTCGACTGTGCTATCCGGCGCGTCGGCGATCTGGTGACTGCCCACCAGCTACCAGAGGCGCGCTACTACCGGCCCTCAGCCGCGGTCCTCCGGCGCACAGCGCGCCTGAAGCGTGGCGCCTCAGGAGTATCCCTCGTGCAGGGCTTTGATATCGTCGATAGCGTCTTCGCGGTACATCACGCAGACACGTCGCGCGCCCAACACCACGGGCTGGCGCTGGGAGTCGCTCAAACAGCTGCCGAAGACCTCGCCGAGCAGAAGCTTCTGGCAGCAGCGGAAGCCGCGAGCGTTTCTTCCCCACCGTTTAAAATGGCGTCGCTGACCTCTTCCTGGCGGCGGCTCCACGGGGAGGCGCCCAACCTGGTCAGGATAGCAACGCCGCGAGATCTCGAGGCCAGAGCAATGCCAGGTGCATTGAAGACGCAGATTCGAGAGGCCCTTCGTGACGGCTGGCTTGTGGTGGCCCGCGACGACGCGGGCGACGGGTGGTGGCGCATCGATCCTACCACGCACACAGCCGTCGGTATGACCAACTCCGGCCGTGGAAGCTCCTTAGTCGAGCGGGCGTGGAATGCCCTCTACGTCGGGGGTGCCAACGTCACGCAGACCGTCTTGAGCTTCGGCGCTGGCAACCTGGGTTTTTTTACTCTGGCCGTCATATGCATCCTCGACGCGGCGGATTTGCTCGGCCTGCCCGACATTGGCTCAGCAGTGCTTGGCGCCGCCGTTTGCTCGAAATTTAGTCCCTAGCCTGAATTATTCACCGCGCCGCACTCGGGCACTCGTTGCTCCTTGGTGAATAATTCAGGCTAGCTCGGCGGTGTCGCCTGCCAAGTCCACGACCCCGGCCTTGGCCTCGGCGTTGCACACCCACGCGATGCACGCGATAACGGTCCGCTGCACCTGACTATCGCGGATACGCCCGAAGTCGTCACGGCACGCCGGCGACCGACAGGTCGTAGATCAAGGCGGACGCCGTCGGGTCGGAGCTGCCCAGCTCGATCTCGATCTCCAGCAGTTTGCCACGCTCGTCGAGCTTTTTGTTGAGCACGGAGATTCGCCTAGCGCCGGGGCAGGTCGTCTCGCCCCAGGGGGCCTTCTCGAGGGCGGCGGAGCTGTCGGCGGCCCGGGCGCGCAGACACAGGCTGGTGAGCGGTGGCGTCACCGCACGTAGCGTCGCGAGCTTCCAGTTGACCGCGGCGTCATGACTGAAGCGAACTCGGGTTCGGCCCTTGTCGCCGGTACCCAGATCCAGCGACGACCCGGTGAAGTCCGAGTAGGTATAAGGGCTGGCGAAGTGCGGCGTGTTCGTGCCATCCGGATAGCATCCGAGGATGGTGCCGTCGGTGCGGTACTCGACGACCTTGCCGGTGTGCTGCAATACCGTCCACATATGGCCCTCCGAGTCCGATCCGCTGCCGATACCGCCTGCGCTGGTTGCGCAGGAGCTGATGTCCACCTCCTTGACGAAGGTGCCGTCGGGCTTGAGCTCATAGACCACCGGCCTGTCGTTGTTGGCGGTCCAGATGTGGCCGTTGCGGTCCATGCCGAGGGCGCGGGTCTTTTCCATCTTGTGCGGTGCGCCGTCGAAGTAGCCGAGCACCTTGCCGGTCTTGCCGTCCACCTTGACCACCGCGCCGCAGCCCCACTGGGCATAGTATGGGTTGCCCGCCCGATCGATGGCGATGCCGTAGGGGTCCCAGCACTTTCCCTTCATTGCCGTATCGGCGACAATGTCAACCTCCTCGGCGACGGCGTTTCTGCGCGTGTCGATCTTGGCGATGTAGCGGCCCGAGTTGGTGCCTACCCACATCCCGCCACGGCGATCGGCCACCAGGCCGTAGGGGCTGACCTGCCCGAGCTGCACCCGCGCGAGCTCCTTGCACGTTGGCACCTGCACCGGATCCATGGTGCTGCCGTCCGGGATGACCTCGACGGTGCCGCGGGTCTCGCTGGGATGGACCTTGATGAGCAGTCGCTTCTCGAAACAGCCGATCCAGGCGTTGCCGTCGGCATCGATGGCCGCCGCCCGGGTGTAGCAGGTATCGTAGGGGCTCGAGCACAAGAGCTTGCCGTCCGCCGCGATGTGGACATACGAGCCGCTGGCGCGGTTGGTGATCCATACCGACCCGTCCCGGGCGACGGCCGTCCGATGAGGGAAGCGCCCGTAGGTCCACACCCGCAACAGCTCCTCGCCGGTCCGCTCATCGAGCTTGGCCACCTTGCGCTCGCCGGTCGAGGTGATCCACACCGCAGCGCTGCGGGTGGTCGTGCACGGGGACATGCGCAGCACACCCGCAGACGACTCGAGGCCTCGGGCGACGAGATCGGCGCCCCAGCCGTCGGCGGCGACCTTCTTGCCAATACAGCCGGCCGCCGCCTCGCTCTTGTTTAGCTCACAGCAGGCCAGCACCCCGCCGCAGGCATCGGCTGCTGGCGGTGCTGGTGGCTTCGCCGCCTCATCATCGATGAGCACGATCTCCACCCGGCGGTTCTTCCGACGGTTGTCGTCGGTGGTGTTGGGCACCAGCGGGAACTTCTCGCCGTAGCCCGTCTGCTTCGTACGCGCCGCGGCTACGCCGTGGCTCTGAAGCCAGGTCGCGACTGAAGCGGCGCGTCGATTCGACAGCGCCTGATTGTAGTCATCCGCCCCCCTGTCGTCCGTGTGTCCCTCGACGACGAGCTGCGCCGTCGGGTGCTTGTCGATGACGCTCCGCTTGATCTGAGCCAGCACCCTCAGCGCCTCGGGCTTCAGTTTGTGCTTGTCGAAGTCGAACAGCACGTCGCCCTCGAGGGTGATCTTCAATCGGCCGTACCCACGGGTCACCCCGGCGGCGGGACAGCCAGCGCCGGCCACACCGCCTGCACCACTCGGGCCGT
>CAYTYV010000119.1:0-14753 GCA_964441055.1 uncultured Polyangiaceae bacterium
AACAGACCGCCCCCCGGTGCCAGGATAGTTGTCGCCTCTCCTTGAAATCGCGTCTGAGCGCGCCGCGTGAGGAGGAACGCTGCCCGATTCGCTCGTTGGTACGACCCCCCGGGAGGATCAGGCCGCCACAGCTACACCGGGAAGGTACTCCGCCATGTACAGTGGCAGCGACAGCAGGCGATAGCAAAGCTCGCCATCGGGCATGGCGACGCTGTGGCGCTCGTCCAGCCAGGATCCAGCGTGCAAGCGCAGCCCGAGCTTGCCGCCCGAGCGCCACAGGTACTGGTGCAGGGACTTGAGCGTCCCGGCAGGACCGGCCTTCACCTCGGCGGGAAGCAAGCCTGCCGCGGTTGCGATCAGGTAGTCCACCTCGGCGTTGGCCTTGGACGACTCCCGCACCCAGAAGTGGAGAGGGTCGTTGGAGCGGCGTTGTGTCGACAGCACTAGCTGCCCTGCCACGGACTCGGCGAGGCGTCCGTCGAGAAGCTGTTCGACGGAGGAGGACTGCAAGGCCTGAACCGGCACGCCCGCGCTGCTCGCGGCCATGGCCGTGTCCAAAGGGAGGAGCTTGGCGGCCGCTCTCGGCTTGATCTGGAGCGGGGGGTGCCAATCGCTGGTCGGCCACACGCGCCGACAGATCATGGCTGCTTCCAAACGAGACAGCGCGGTTTTCATCTGGTGGGATCGGAAGCCCGGCGAGAAGCTCTCGTACTTGAAGCGTCGTCCAACGTGGTGCCGCAGCGCCTCGAAAGCGGCTTCAAGGTAGGCCGGATCCCGGACTCCCCTGTACTTGTGGAGGTCTTCTGCCAGAGCCTGGTGCAGGTCACCGTGGACCTGCCGCACGGCCACGGCGGAGCGGTGCTCGGCCCACTGCGCCACGGCCTCGGGCATGCCGCCAACCACGAGGTATTCCCGAAACGCGGCCTCGGCCTGCTGCTGGACTGGCCGAGCAAACGGCTCGAGGTCTTCGGCCGCCCTGCTCAGCTCGTTGGCCAAACGAGACCGCCCCGTGGCCCCAAGGAACTCGTGGAAGGAGAGCGGATGGAGATAACGAAAGGTGACGCGACCTACCGGGAAGGAAAAGCCTCGCTCTTGGAGCCGCACCTCTAGGAGCGATCCGGCTGCCACCACCCACAGCTCGGGGTGGTCCTCGTACAAGAACCGCAGCCAGCCGACGACCCGCGCGTCCTCCTGCACCTCGTCCAAGAAGACCAAGGTGCGCTTCGGGAAACGCGGCAGGTCGTGCCGCAGCGCCAAGGCGGCGAGCAGATCGTCGGCCGAGTCGCACGAGCCCGCGAGCTGTCGGTCCTGGTGCCGCTCGAGGTTCAGCTCGAGCAAGACGTCGAATTCGCGGGCCAAGTGCCGAACCGCTTCGGTCTTGCCCGTCTGTCGCGCTCCCCGCACCACTAGGGGCTTGCGATCCCGAGCAGAGGCCCAGTCGAGCAGGTCGATGTCGATGGCGCGTGCCATGTAGAACACGGTTGTTTTTTACCATGCAAATAAGATAAACACCATGGTATTTTCGATCCGCGGCATCGGCAAACCCGGACCCAACCCGGTCATCCGCAGACTGGGACCTACAGCTCGATGCCGTAGCCCTTGATCTTGTACAGCAGCGCGCGGTGGCTGATCTCGAGCAGGCGCGAGGCGCGGGTGCGGTTGCCCTTGGTCTCGGCGAGCGCCCTTCGGATCAGCACCTCCTCGATGACGCGGGTGGTCTTCTTGATGGACAGCTCGCCCGAGTGAAGCTGCAGCCGGATGGGGTCGTGCGCCTGCTGGATCCGCTCGGGTAGATCGGCCTCGACGAGCGCGTCGCCCTCGGCCAGCACCATGGCCCGCTCGATGGTGTTTTCCAGCTCGCGCACGTTGCCGGGCCAGCCGTAGGCCATGAGCACCCGTCGGGCAGCCGGATCGATGCCGCGAATGGCCATGCCCAGCCGACGGTTATTGCGCGCGATGAAGTGGTCGATGAGCAGGGGGATGTCCTCGCGCCGATCGCGCAGCGGCGGCACGGCGATGTGCAGCACGTGGATGCGATAGTAGAGATCCTCGCGAAAGCGACCCGCCTCGACCTCGGCGCCGAGATCGCGATGGGTGGCCGCGGTGATGCGCACGTCGATGGCGATGTCCTCCGAGCCGCCCACTCGGCGAATGGACTCCTCCTGTAGGGCGCGCAGCAGCTTGACCTGCAGGCCCAGCGGCAGCTCGCCCACCTCGTCCAAGAACAGCACCCCGCCATCGGCCTGCTCGAACAGCCCGGCCCGGTCGCTGATGGCGTCGGTGAAGGCGCCCTTTTCGTGCCCGAACAGCTCGCTCTCGAGCAGCGCCTCGGGAATGGCGCCGCAGTTGACCGCCACGAAGGGTCCGTCGCGCCTGGACGAGCGGCGGTGCAGCGCGCGGGCCACCAGCTCCTTGCCCACCCCGCTCTCGCCCGTGATGAGGGCGGTGGTCTTGAAGTCGGCGACCTTGGTGATGGTGCCGAAGATCTCCCGCATGGGGGCGCTCTTGGCGAGCATCTTCTCGAAGGTGCTGTCCCGCAGCATCTCCTGGCGCAGAGCGCGGTTTTCGCGCCGCAGGCTCTCGCGCTCCTCGGCCTTGCGCAGCGTCAGCAGCACCTGCTCGTTCTTGAAGGGCTTGTGCACGTAGTCGTAGGCCCCGGCCTGCATCGCCTCGATGGCCAGATCCACGTTGCCGTGGGCGCTCATCACGATCACCGTGGCCTCGTGGCCCTTGGCCTGCAGCGTGGCGAGGAGATCGAGCCCGCCCATGCGGGGCATGCGCACGTCGGTCAGAACGACGTCTGGGCCAAAGCTCTCGACCAGCTCCAAGGCGCTCTTGCCGCTTTCGGCCACCTCCACGACGTAGCCGTGGCGTCCGAGGTAGCTCTGCAGCTCCTCTCTCAAGCTCTGCTCGTCATCGACCACCAGCACTCGGCGCATGTCCTTGGCCGTCCTCCTGACCGCGCCTGGCACCCGCGCCTGGCGCGCTCCTCCGCAATCGTTTCCATCATGGTAGCAGCTGGTACGCAAAATATTCCCAGCCTGGTGCAGTGGTCTCTCGCCGCCCGCAGGGCTATGAACGGCTCATCATGCGTTTGCTAGCGAAGATGCTGCTCGTCGTTGCCCTGGCCTGCCTGAGCCGCCCCGCGCTCGCCGACCTCAAGATCGCCGTCGTGGACACGCGCCGCTGCGTGCTCGAGACCGAGGACGGGCTGCGGGCCCAGCACACCCTGAAAAAGCTCTTCGACCGCCGCCAAAAGGAGCTGGACCGCCGCCAGCAGGAGCTGGCCCGCGAGCGCGGCGATCTCGAAAAGCAGGCCCGCTTCCTTTCGAAGGCCTCGCTGCAGCGCCGCATGGAGCACTGGCAGCGCCGCATGGTCGAGGTGCAGACGCTGTTCTTCGAGTACCAAAAGGAGCTGCAAAAGCGACAGGCCCAGCTGACCGACCCGGTCATGCGCAAGCTCTTCGGGGTCATCAAGCGCATCGCCTCAGGCCGAGGCGTGGACGTCGTGGTGGACAAGATGGCCGTGCCCTACGCGCGCGTCGACCTGGAGCTGACCGATATGGTCATCCAGGCCTACAACAGCGGCGGCGCGGGCGACGCGCCGAGCGACGACACCGCTGGCGAGCCGGGCGCCCCCAAGACGGGCGCCACCTCCGCGCCTGCCGCCACGGGAAGCGGGAGCTAACGACGGCTCATGCCTCGGCGGTTGCACTGCTCACATCGGTGCGATCACATCCGTGCGACTCGGTTGCGGTCCCTGCGGAGCGGGCGCACGACCGGATGTCAGTCCGCGTTGCCTCGCGGCACAATCGCGTAGACGTGGAGCGCCTTCGCGTCCTGATCCGACGTCAGGAGGATCCGCCACCCCCCGATTCTCACCCGGTAGTCGCCCTTGAGCTGGCCTGTCAGCGGCCGCACGCGTGGGAGGAGCAACGGCCGTTCGGCGCCCTCCAGCTCGCGAAGGGTCGCCTTGATGCGCCGACGGGTTGCAGCGTCGAGCTTCAGGTACCGCTTTTCGGCTGAGGGCTTGACCTCAATCCGCCAGCTCATCGAGCCCCTTGCCCTCGACACCCCGCTCGACTTCCTCCTTGCCGCGAGCGATGCTCTCGACCCACTCCGGTCTGGAGAGCAAGTCCAGGGTCTCCTTGTGCCGCTCGATGTACTCGTCGATCAGCTCGGTGAGGATCTCCTTCATTTCGGTCTTCTCGATTCCGGCGATGATCCTGAGGATGTCTCTTTTCTCAGCCGGGATCCTCACGGTTGCCGTAGCCATGGTGCGCTCCTCTTGGGCTACTAGTAGCTTGAGCGACTAGGCGCTTAGTGTCAAACCAAATCCCTCGCCCAGGCATTCGCGCCGTTCCGTCGGCCCTGCCCTCTGGCAGGTGAGAGGCCATGCAACGGCGCTCTTCTCGGCGGGCGAGCTCGAGGTACCGTCGCAGCAGCTCGTCGGCTTCGAGTCGGATGGCACCGCCGGGCGCCCCGAGCTCTGGCGCGCGCTCGAGATCGATCTCCAGATGGTCATTGCTTCGCGCCCAGCACGCGCGGTCGCTAGGCGGGATCGTCTCGCAAATGCCGGCCAGTCGCTTGAAAAACCCCATGAAAGCCTCCTCTTGGTGTAGGTTCGCGGATGCGAGGCGCGGTGCCATCCCCCCTGGGGCCCACGTCCGAATGGGCGCGACGAGCCGACCTCGGCATCGACCCCGGTGGCGCACCCGATCGTCCTCGCCCGCTAGCCGGCTGACCGCCAGTCCTCTCCCATGAGCAGCGAACGACGCATCCCTCTCGACCGCATCCGAACCGATGGCTGGTTCGAGCGGCTCAGCGAGAGCATCGGCAGCTTCCATACGCTGTGCGATGTGCTTGGCGATCGCTTCTTCGCCCTGGCCTTGGTCGTGGGGGCGCGGGTGAGCTCGCTGATGATCGATCGCTTCAACCCCGACCAGTCGGTGGTGGAGTTCAGCTTCGTGGGGCTCGACGAAAACGACGAGCCGAGCCCCGACGAGAACGACGAGCGGCTGACCGTGGTGGAGTTCCGCCGACGGCTGGTCGACGCCCTCCAGAGCGCGGGCCACCCCAACGAGCCCCTGGACGACGAGGCCGCTGACGACCCGGAGGCGCTCCAGCGCCACATCGGGCCCCGGACCTTGCTGCTCGCCCCGCTATACGGCTACCGCCTCGACGCGCTGGTGGCGGGCAAGCGCTCGACGGCCCTCCAGGTCTACCGCCACGGCCAAAGCGAGTCCTACGACATCGACGAGCTCTGGCGGCGCCTGCTGGCCCACGTCGACGAGGACCTGGAGCGCGGGGTGCGTCGCGACGGCGCGGCAGCCATCGATCTCAACTCCGTGGCCGAGGCCGAGGCCGCCTCGGCCAAAGAAGACTGGAAGACGGTGGTGGATCTGCTGGGAGGCTGGCCGCTACCGCTCGCCTTTTACTGGCGCACGCCCGAGGGGCAGCTGTTGCCCGAGCAGCAGCGGCAGCGGATCGCCGAGGGGCTGGGGCTGTTGGGCGCTGCCTGCGCCGAGCTGGGCGACGCGCCACAGGGCGAGGAGGTGCTGCGCCTGGCCGTGCAGTACGCCCAGGATGGCGCAGCCGCACCCACCATCTTCCACCTCATCGGCCGACGCTTCATCGAGTCGGAGCGCCCCGCAGAGGCCATCGGGCCGCTGCGGCGGGCGCACACCCTGGGCGGTGCCGACGAGTCGCTGCTCGTGGAGCTGGCTGGCGCGCTGCTCGACTGCGACCGCGTCGTCGGGGCGCTCGGCTGCCTTTGGCAGGCCGAGCAGGCGGGCCTGCCTCCCGCCAAGCTGAAGAAGCTCAGGGCACGCGCCACCAAGCGGCTGGGAGCACCCGCCAAGGCCTGGCGCAAGCTGGTCGAGCGCGGCTGAACGGAGGCCTGTGCATGGCCACCTATTTCCCCTTGTTGTTGCTGTTCCTAGTCGGCGCGCTGCTCGTGGGCGCCTTGGTGGCGCTGTCGGTGCTCGTCGGCGTTCGCAAGGAGCCGAACCCGCTCAAGCCAGTGCCTTTCGAGTGCGGCAATCCGTCCGAGGGGGCGCATAAGATCCGGCCGAGCGTGAAGTACTACCTGACCGCCCTGCTGTTCGTGGTGTTCGCTATCGAGGTCGTGATGATCGTCCCCTGGGCGGTGGAGCTCCGCTCGCTGGGATGGGTAGGAATGGCCACCATGGCCACCTTCATCGGCCTGCTGGCCGTGGCGCTGATCTACGTCTGGCGGAAAGGGGCGCTCGAATGGGAGCGGTGAGCGATTCGCGGTCGACCGAGCTGGTGGTGGAGGGCACCGAGCAGGGCTTTTTCACCAGCCGCTTCCACGATCTACTGCACTGGGCGCAGAAGTACTCGCTGCTGCAATACCCCTTCGTGACCGCCTGTTGCGCCATGGAGTTCATGGCCACGGCCAGCCCGCGCTTCGACATGGCCCGCTTCGGCGCCGAGGCCCCCCGCTTCTCGCCGCGTCAATCGGACGTGTTGTGGGTGGTGGGCACCATCAGCCAGCGCCAGGCGCCCATCCTGCTCACGGTCTACCAGCAGATGGCGGCGCCGAGCTGGGTGATCGCCTTCGGCACCTGCGCCTGTAGCGGCGGCTTCTACGACAACTACGCCACCGTGGCGGGAATCGATCAGATCATCCCGGTCGACATCTACATCCCGGGTTGCCCACCGCGGCCCGAAGCGGTGCTCGACGGCCTGCTGCTGCTTCAGGACAAGATCCAGCACGGCGATGCGAGCCCCGGGGTGGTCAAGCCCCGCATCGACCCGGTCGCCGAGGCGGCTCGGCTACAGGCGCTGCGCACGGGAGAGGGGCTGGACGAGGTGCTCTCGGGGGGAGGGGCACGATGAGCCAGCGAGTCTTGCACGCGCTCAAAGAGAAGTTCGGCGCTGCGATCCTCGAGACCCACAGCCAGTTCGGCGACGACACGGCCGTGGTCGACCCAGAGCGTTGGCGACAGGTGGCGAGCTTTGTACGCGACGACCCGCGCTGCGCCATGGACACCTTCGTCGATCTGACGGTGGTCGACTACCTGGGACGTCGCTCGCCGCGCTTCGAGGTGGTGCTGCACCTGCGCTCGCTCGAAAAAGCCCACCGCATCCGCCTCAAGGCGCGCCTGGACGAGCCTCGCGGCGGCACCGCCCGCATCGCCTCGCTGGTGAAGGTATGGCCGGGCGCCAACTGGTTCGAGCGAGAGGCCTACGACATGTTCGGCGTGCGCTTTTTGGGCCATCCCGATCTCCGCCGCATTCTGCTCTACCCGGAGTTCGAGGGGCACCCGCTGCGCAAGGACTATGACGCGAGCCGCACGCAGCCGCTCGTACCGCTGCGCGAGCAAAGCCAGGGCAAGCTGCCGCCCTTCGGCCCCGACGAGGGAATGCCGTTCGGACGGCAGAGCCATGCCGCAAAGGGCTCGGGGGCAGAGCCGAAGGGAGCCTGAGCGATGGAGCCGCTGGACATCGATCGGGACGACGCCGAGCTCGAGCTCTCGGCCGACACCATGACCGTGCGCATGGGGCCGTCCCATCCCTCGGTGCACGGCACCGTGCGCATCGTGGTGGAGCTCTCGGGCGAGAGCGTCCGCAAGGCCGACGTACAGGTCGGCTTTCTGCACCGCGGCTTCGAGAAGATGTGCGAGCGGGGGACCTGGGCGCAGTGCATGCCCTATGTCGACCGGCTCAACTACGCCTCGCCCATGTTGAACAACGCGGGCTTCGCGCTGGCCGTCGAGAAGATGCTGGGGCTCGTGGTGCCCGAGCGCTGCCAGATCTATCGCGTGGCGCTCGGCGAGCTCGGGCGCATCTGCGACCACCTTATGTGCTTGGCGACGATGAGCGCGGAGGTGGGCGCCGTCACGCCCTCTTCGTACCTGACCAAAGCGCGGGAGATGCTCTACGACATCTTCGAGGAGGAGACGGGCGCGCGCGTGACCCATAGCTTTGCCCGCATCGGCGGCATGGCCCGTCCGCCTACCGACGACTTCAAGGCCATGGTGCGACAGGCCTTGCCCGCCGCGCGCCGCCTCATCGACGACTGCGAGAAGCTGCTGGTAAAAAACCGCATCTTCCTCGACCGGGTGCAGGACGTCGGCGCCCTACGCGGCGAGGACGCCCTGGCGCTCGGCTGGACCGGCCCCTGCCTGCGGGCCTGCGGGGTGCCCTACGATGTGCGCAAGAGCCACCCGTACTCGGGCTATGAGCAATACGACTTCGAGGTGCCCGTGGGCACCCGCGGCGACTGCCTGGATCGCTTCATGGTGCGCATCGAGGAGATGCGCCAGTCGCAGCGCATCGTCGAGCAAGCCCTCGAGCGGATGGCCGACGAGGGGCCGGTCAACGTCGACGATCCGCGGGTGACGCTGCCGCCCAAGGACGAGGTCTACGAGACCATCGAGGGGACCATTCGGCACTTCAAGCTCATCATGGAGGGCCTCAAGGTCCCCGCGGGCGAGTGCTACTCGTACACCGAAGCCGCCAACGGCGAGCTCGGCTTCTACATCGTCTCGGACGGTAGCGGCACGCCCTATCGCGTGCGCGTGCGGCCGCCGTGCTTCGCCGTCGTCCAGGGCCTAGGACGGCTCATCGAAGGCGGCATGGCGGCCGACATCGTGCCGTGCTTCGGCTCGCTGAACATGATCGGCGGGGAGTGCGATCACTGACATGCCTACCATTGAGATCGACGGGCGACAGATCCCCTTCGACGAGGGCGAGACCATTTTGCAGGCCGCCCACAGGGCTGGCATTGAGATCCCTCACTACTGCTGGCATCCGGGCTTGTCTGTGGCGGCGGGCTGCCGCATGTGCTTGGTCGAGGTCCTGCCGCCGCCCGGCCATAAGCCCACGCTGCTCAACGTGCTGCGTTACCAGCCGGACGAGCACGGCTACCAGGTAGAGCAAAAGCCCAAGCTGCAGCCAGCCTGCGACGTCTGCTGCACGGATGGAATGAAGGTGCTATCCGACACCAGCGCGCACGTGCGCAAGGCCCGCGCCGCCGTGCAAGAGCTGCTCTTGCTCAACCACCCGGTCGACTGCCCCATCTGCGATCAGGCGGGCGAGTGCAAGCTGCAGGACTACTGGCTGGAGCACCAGCGCACGGGCAAGCGGCTGCGCCACGAGCCCGTGCACAAGGAAAAGGCCCAGCTGCTCGGACCCACCATCGTCTACGACGCCGAGCGCTGCATCTCGTGCACTCGCTGCATCCGCTTCTGTCGCGAGATCGCCCGCGATCCCGTGCTCGACATGCGCGGGCGAGGCAACCTGAAAGAGCTCATCGTCGCGCCCAGACGCCAGCTCGATCACGGCTACTCGCTGATGACCGAGCACGTCTGCCCCGTGGGCGCGCTGACCTCCAGCCACTTTCGCTTCAAGGCGCGGGTGTGGTTTCTGCGCTCCGGTCGCACCATTTGCCAGGAGTGCGCCACGGGCTGCAATGCCTATCTGGACTACGACCCGCGCGACAACCGACCCTATCGCTATAGGCCGCGCGAAAACCCCGCGGTCAACCGCTACTGGATGTGCGACCAGGGGATGCTGTCCTACCCCCGCGCCATCGAGGGTCGGCTGCTCGCCGCCCACGTGGGTGGCGACGATGCCACCGTGAGCGAGGCCTTGCAGGCGGCCACCACCCAGCTCAAGGGCCACGAGCACGACCCCGAACGCGTGGCCGTCGTGCTCTCGGCACAGCATTGCTGCGAGGACAACCTCGCCATGCTCGCCCTGGCGCGAGAGTGTATTGGCACGAGCCAACTCTTCGTCACGGGGCGCGCCTTTGGCGAGGGCGACGAGGTGCTGCGCAGCGAGGACCACAATCCCAATCGCCTGGGCTGTCAGCAGCTGGCGGCGCCGCACGCGCTGCGTCCCTTTGCCGAGCTCCTGGCAGAGCTCGAGCAAGACGCCTTCGATTTCGTGCTGAGCCTGGGCGCCGAGCACGACGTGGACGAAAAGGCGGCCAAGCAGGAGCTGTCGCGGCTCAAGGGCTTCGTGGTCATCGCCAGCAATGAGGGCCCGCTGGTGACGGCGGCCCACATCGCCATCCCGGCTTGCGCCTGGGCCGAGACGGCGGGGACCTATGTCGGTCGCGCGGGCTTGGCGCAGAAGGCCGAAGCCGTGCTGCAGCCGCGCGGAGAGGCCCGCGAGGGCTGGGAGCTGGTCGCCGCCCTGGGCGAGGCCATGGGCTACCGCCGCCTCTTCCCCGACCGCGCCGCGCTCGAGGCGGCGCTCGAGGCAGCCCTGGCCGAAGATGCGGTGGCAGAGGCCGCCGCGGCTGCTTCGACCGAGAAAGCCGCGCGTGCCAACGGGGCCTCCGCCGCACAGGAGCAAGCATGAGCTTCGCGGGCATCGTGTTGGACGTCGTCAAGATCGCCCTGGTCATCGCATTCTTGATGGCCATGGCCGCGGTGTCGGTGTGGGCCGACCGCCGCCAGGGCGGCCTGATCCAGGACCGCATCGGCCCCACGCGCGCGGTCGCATTCCTGCCGCGCTGGCTGGTGCAGGGGCTGCTCATCGGCGGCGCGATCGCGCTGAGCGCGCTCGTCGTGCTGGCCCCGGCCCACTTGGGCCCGTCGCCGAACGAGCCGGCCGCGCTGCTCGACTTCGCCTTGCGCCGCACGCTGGTCAACATCGAGCTCGGCGTGCTGGTGCTCTGGCTGAGCTTGGTGGTGCTGGCCGCAAGGGTGCGCGGCGCCGAGCCCACCAATGCCTTCGAGCAGGCGCTCGGCCGCCTCGACCCTCGGGCGTACTTCTATGGCGGCCTGGTCTTGCACATCCTGGGCTTCGTTATCATGCGGGTGCTTCCGCTCGGCTGGTACGGAGCGGCATTGACGGCGTCCAATGCCTTGCTGGTGGTGGCGATCGGCGGCAGCGCTGGCTATGTGGCGCTGTTTTCCCTGACCGAGCGCCGAGTGGCCGTGCGGCTGCAGGGCCTGCTGCACCCAGTGGCCGATACGCTGAAGATGATCTGGAAGGAGGACCTGCGCCCGGCCGAGTCCGACCGGCTGCTGTTCGGGCTGGCGCCCACGATCGCCATGTTTCCCGCGCTGGTCGCCTTCGCGGTCATCCCCTTTGGCAGCACGCTCTGCTTCCGCGACGGGGGCACCCGCGGGGCCCTCGACTGGGGCGATCTGGCACAGCTAGCCAGCGCGGTGGACCGCTCGGGCGTGTGCCGTCCCGACCAGATCGCAGTGCCGCTGCAGGTGGCCGACCTCAACGTCGGGCTGCTGTACATCGTTGCCGTCGCAGGAGTCGGCATCATCGGCGCGGCGCTGGCCGGCTGGGCCAGCAACAACAAGCTCGCGCTCTTGGGCGGGCTGCGCGCCACCAGCCAAATGGTGAGCACCCAGATCACGCTTGGGCTGAGCATCGTCGGACTGCTGCTGGTGTGCGCCAGCGCGCACATGCTTGAGATCGTCGACTGGCAGGGAGCCCATGCCTGGGGCATCTTCGTCCAGCCGCTGGGCTTCGTCCTGTTCCTGACCGCCATGGCATGCGCGACCAAGCGGGTCCCCTTCGACCAGCCGGAAGGAGATAGCGAGATCGTGGCGGGCTACATGCTCGAGTACTCGGGCACGCGCTTCGGCATCTTCGTTCTGGGCAAGCACATCGAGCTCGTCCTCTCGAGCGCGCTCGTGGTCACGCTGTTTCTCGGCGGCTACCACCTGCCGTTTCTGCACGCGGGCGGCTTCGACGTCGCCTTTGGCGGACAGAGCCTGTTCAAGATGCCGCTGTCGCACTTGACGGTCAGCGCGATCCACCTGGTGACCTTCTTCGTCAAGGTGCTCGTGGTGCTCTGGCTGCACGCGTTCGTGCGCTGGACCCTGCCCCGCTTCCGCTACGACCAGGTGATGCATCTGGGCTGGAAGAGGCTCTTGCCGCTGTCGCTCGCCAACATCCTGCTGACCGGCGTCATCGTGCTCGCCCTCGACGGCGCCGGACCGAGTGTCCAGGGCATCCTGGGCTGGGCGAGTGACATCAGCCACGCGGTCGTGGCCCTGGCGCTGCTGGTCGCCGCCGTCGCCTTGGCGAGCTGGCTGCTCGAGCCGCCCGAGCGCCGACGCTTTCTGCGCTCGAGCTCGGCGCGCTTCGCGGCTGCGGCGGGCGGCGCCAAGATGGGCAAGACGGGACGCTAGGAGACGGGCTATGGCGAGCGAGGAAGCGAGCAGACAAGGCTGGACCCGGCCCGCGGTTCGGCAGGTCGACGGCAAGGCGATCCCGCGGCCCGACCGCAATCCCCTGGTGCAGCTCTACCTGGTCGAGTGGCTCAAGGGCACGGGGGTGAGCTTGCGCCACTTCTTCCAGAGCTTCAAAGAGCTGCTGCTCGGCCAGCGCAAGGACCCCGTGCTGGAGTCCACGCAGGACGGGCTGACGACGATCTGCTATCCCGAGCAGCGGCGGCCCTATCCCGAGCGCAACCGCGGCGTTCATCGGCTGACCATTCGCGCCGACGGCTCGCCGCGCTGCGTGGCCTGCCTATGCTGCTCGACCGCCTGCCCCGCGCAGTGCATTCACATCGAGCCTGCCGAGTACCCCGAAGGCGACCCGCGCCGAGGCTACGAGCGCTACCCCGCGGCCTTTGTCATCGACGAGCTGCGCTGTGTCTTCTGCGGCATGTGCGCCGAAGCCTGTCCTTGCGACGCCATCCGCATGGACACGGGCATGCATCCGCCCGCCTATGACTCGCGCGATCAGTTCATCTATGACCAGGACCAGCTCTTGGAGCTGACGGGCCGCGACGGCGAGCGCCACACGGCCAACCCGCGGCACGAGCCCGGCGATCCGACCCATCCGGGGCTGACGCGCGAGCGGCTTTGCTAGCCCTTCTGGCGCCTACCACGGCTCGTCGTCGGATGCGGCGGGTGGGACCGTGCTGGGCCTGGTGGGACCTCCGTGCGGCGCTTCGCCGAACACCGCGGGGGGGACGGCCCCCTTCTCGGTCACGGATACCTCGACCGCCTTGGTCTGGCCGTCGGCGTGGAGCACCACCTCGTGCACGCTGCCGACCTCGCCGCGCAGCTCCACGAAGCCCTGCTCCACCGGCGTGTGCTCCCCGTCCACGGTCACGTGGGCGTAGTCTGGCCACACGTGTAGCTTCACCGTCCGCACATCGACCGTTGCCGAGGCGGTCGGCGCGGTAGTGCGGGGCGAGTCGGACCTCGTTGTGCTGGGTGAAGTCGTTGTGCTGGCTGAAGCGATCGGCGCGACCGACGAGCCAGGCTTCGGTCCAGCCGCTTGGGGCGACGGCGGCGGAGAGGCAGAGAAATAGTAGCCCGCCACGCCGGCCACGCCCAGACCGAGGCCGACCAGGCCGCCCACCAGGAGCCGGCTGCGGCTGGAGGAGCGATCCGCGGTGGCCGCCAGGCCTTCGTTCGTCGCGGCCTCTTGGTCGCGAACCAGGGGCTCCGCGGTGGCCTCCTGGTCGGCGGCAAGCGGCACCGTGGTGACCTCCTGGTCGGACGCAAGCGGCACCGTGGTGACCTCCTGATCGCGGGCAAGCGGCACCGTGGTGAGCTCGGACTCGGACTCGTGCTCGGCTGTGGCCTGCGCGCCGAGCTCGGCGCGCTCCGCCTCGGTCATTGCCACGAGCATGTCCGGCCGAATGCGCCGATCGTCGCCCAGCCAATCCTCTAGGGCCGCCCGCATCTGAGCGGCGGACTCGTAGCGCTGCTCGGCCCGGTGATCCAGCGCCTCGTGGACCACCGCGGCCAAGCGGGGCGATATCCAGGGGGCCCGCTCGCGCAATGGCGCGGGGTTAGTCGTACAGATCGCCAAGATCAGATCGCCCAGCCCTTTGATCCCCTGGTTCGGGGCCTCGCCGCACAGCAGCTTGTACAGCACCACGCCCAGCGACCAGAGGTCCGCCCGCCGATCGATGTCCTTGATCCCGCGGGCTTGCTCGGGAGCCATGTACAGCGGCGAGCCCAGCACGCTTCCCGTGCGCGTCAGCGAGTCCTCGCCCGCCTCGGTGGCACGCTCCATCTTGAGCTTGGCCACGCCGAAGTCGAGCAGCTTGACGACCAACTCGTCGTCTTGGACTCGCGTGAGAAACAGGTTGGCCGGCTTGATGTCGCGGTGGATGATCCCCGCCTTGTGGGCACCTTCCAGCCCGCGACAGACGTGGATGCCAATGCGCACGGCCAGCCTGGGGTCAAGCGGACCCAGCCGACGCAGCAGCTGGTGAACGCTTTCGCCGGAGAGCAGCTCCATCACCAGGAAGGGGTACCCGCCCTCGGGATCGATGCCCGCATCGAGCACCTCCACGATGTAGGGGGTGTCGACCTTGGCGGTGACCCGGGCCTCGCGCTCGAAGCGCGCGACCACCGACTCGTCGGCGGCGAGCTGCTCGTGGAGCACGAGCTTCAGCGCCAACCGGCGTCCGGTGGTCTGGTGCTCGGCCTCGTAGACCGCGCCCATGGCCCCTCGCCCGATCTCTCGCACGAGCTCGTACTTGCCGTCGATGACGCTGCCGATCATGGCTGGCCCGTCGATATGGCAGAGGCGCCCAGGCGCTGCAACCGATCGATGCCGCTGGATCAGAACGCGTGATATGCTGGGGCCCTCATTATGGTCAGTCAAGCTCTGTCAGCAGGAAGGCCCACGGGATCAGCATCGAACTGGGAAGAGCTCGCGCTCCGCTTCATCTCGGGCGCGCTTCCCAACGACGAAATCCGCCTGCTCGGCGTGGAGGGCAAGGAGTGGCTCTCGCGGCTGTTCGAGTACGATCTGCTCCTGACGCGCTCGGAGGCCTTCTC
>CAYTYV010000120.1:0-14695 GCA_964441055.1 uncultured Polyangiaceae bacterium
CGAGCAGGCCCGACAGCAGGTCGCCGAGGCCACGGGCAACATCGCCTCCATCGAGCAGTCGATCCAAAAGGCCCGCGCTGACCAGAAGCGCACGGCCGAGCAGCGCATCGCCGATGCGGTTCTGCGGATGGGCGCCGAGGACTACGAGCGCGCGGCCACCTTGCTGCACGAGGTGATCGAGCACTTCGCCCACCATCCCACCGCATACGCCGATGCCATGCAGCTTCTCGGCGAGACCTACTTCCGGTCCGAGGAGTACCTGTCGGCGCGGCGCATCTATCGCCAGATGCTGGACCGCGGCGCCGAGCCTGGCTTCGCGCGCTTTCGGGAGCGGGCCGTGCTGCGACTGGTGGACACCGCCCTGCGAACTCAGGACATCCAAGCGCTAGGCGACACCCTCGCGGCCATCGACGCCTTGCCCGTGGCGGCGCGGACCGACACGGTCGCCTACGCCAGGGGCAAAGCTCTGTACGCTACGGGACAGCTCGCCAGTGCTCGGGCATCGCTGGCCGCGGTGGCGGCCGACAGTCCTTATGCTCATCAGGCGCGCTACCTGCTGGGCGAGATCGCGCTTCAACAGCTTGGCGCTTCGGCCTCGGCACCCGACGGCACGCCGACCGAGCGTGCCTCCGCCAAGACCCTGGCCCCGGCCGTGACGGCCTTCCAAGCGGTCACCGGGCTGCCGCCCGACACCGCCGAGCACCGACACGTAATCGACCTGGCTTGGCTGGCCATCGGCAGGCTGCTCTACCACGCCGACGAGTGGGCCGAGGCCATCGCGGCCTACCACCGCATCGGGCGAAGCTCGCCCGAGTTTGCCACCATGCTCTACGAGCTCGCCTGGGTGTATGTGCGGCTAGGGGACTTCGTGCGGGCCCAGCGCGCGCTGGAGGTGCTGGCCGTCACGGCACAGGACGGGCAAGACATCGCCGATGCCTCGCTGCTGCGCGCCGACCTGATGCTGCGGGCCGGCAAGTTCAACCAGTCCCTCGAGGTATACCGGAGCGTGCGGGGCACCTACGAGACGATCCAGGAGCGGGTCGACGCCTTCCTGCGTTCGACCCAGGATCCCAGCGTGTACTTCGACACGCTCAGCCGCGAGCGGCTCGAGCTGTTCGAGGCGAGCTCGCCGCTTCCTCCGCTGGTCATCCGTTGGGCGAGGCAGGGGCAGGACGGCGGGACGGCCTTGGCCATCGTCGAGGATATCGGGCGTTGTCGGCGGCTCATCCAGCAGTCGAACCAGATGATCGAGCGGCTCAACGCCGTGCTCAGCTCGCCCAACCGGGTGCGGGCCCTGCCAGCGCTGATGGCCGGCTCGGAGCGGGCTCTGGCGCTGCTCAACTCCATCGCCCTGGCGCGGCTGGCGCTCGCTAAGGGCATGGATGGGCTCGTGGACGACGACGGCGTCTCGGCCGAGCTCGGCAAGCTGCGTCGCGAGCGCCGCGGCCTCGGGCGGCGCCTGGAGCTGGTGCCCGTCACTCCGGCTGACTTTGCGGCCCGTGACAACGAGGCTGCCCGCCAGTGGAACCGCGCCTCGCAGGGGCTGCAGCGCGTCGAGCTCGAGCTCGACACCTTGCAGGCCACCGTCAACGGCCTGCGCCGCATGATCGACGAAAGCCCACCTGCGGGCGAACAGCGATCGCCCGCGGAGGTGACGGCCTGGAAGAAAGCGCTGGCCGAGCAGCAGCACAGGCTCGCCCACTACCGTCGGGAGCTCGACGAGCTGCGCCGCGTCACCGAGGCGGGCAAGGTACGGGTGGGCTTCGGCGATCAGCGCTTCGTCGATGACGCCAAGGTCCGCAAGGCCTTTCGCAAGCTGCTCTGGCAAGAGCTCGAGCGGGCCCAGGGCGGGGAGGGAGGCTCGGCGCTGGCCGCCTACGCCGCGTTGGCGGCCCCAGTGCTGCGTCAAGGCGACGCCGCCGACGAGCGCATCGACAAGGCTCTGGTCGACCTCGAGGGTCTGGTGGCCGACAAGACGACCGAGCTGCGGGCGCTGGTGGCGCAGGAGACGGCCCATCTGGTCGACTACGCCATGCGCCTCGAGGAGCTGGACCAGGAGGCGCGGCTGGTGGTGGGCAGCGTGGCCATGCGCAACTTCGGCAAGGTGCGCGATCGGCTGCGGAGCATCGTGCTGCGCGCGGACGTGGGCATCACCGAGGAGGCCTGGGAGGTGCGCGAGGAGCAGGTCACACGCCTGCGTCGGCTGCGCATCGAGCGCGCCCGCGGCGAGCGACGCCTGAACGAAGAGCTCGCCGAGGTGCTGGACGAGGGCGGCGAGCTGAAGGAGGACGAGTGAGCGCGGGACGCATGGTGGCAAGGGGCCTGTTCGTCGCGGGTGCGGTGCTGTTCGTCGCGGCGGCGGCGCAGTCGCAGCCAGCGCCTCCAACCGAGCCGAGCGCGCCGACCGGCTCGACGGCCGAGCCGGCTGCTTCGGCGCCCGCGGCTGGCACCGCAGAGCAGCCGACGACCGAGGCCCGCTCCTCGGCACCGCGGCGCAAGAAGCGCTTCCCGCCGCCCGCCGAGCCCACGGATGAGCAGCGGGAGGCTCTGGCCGAGCTCGAAAAGGAAGCCGAGATCTACCAGCGAGATGCTCGTGACTACCGCGCGGCGCTCAGCCGCATCATCCGCTACCACTACGAGGAGCGGCGAAGGCGGATCCTCTCGGCGCTGGACACCCAGATCGACATCGAGTCCGAGGCCCTCCAGCGGGCGCGAGAGACGGCCATCGACAAGCTCGAGAAGTTCATCGCCAAGTACAGCGGGCCGCGCGCGCATCCCCGCAGCACGCCCGACGCGATGTTCCGCCTGGCGGCGCTCTACGAGGAGCGCTCGCGAGCCGCCCTCGACCCCGACGATCCGACCCTGATGCCCGATCTGAGCGAGGCCATCGGGCTGTACAAGCGAATCATCGGCCAGTTCCCCGCCTACCACGAGATGGCCGCCGTCTACTATTACCTCGGCCACATGCTCAACGACGCCGGGCGCATCGAGGAAGCTCAGCAGGTGTGGCGCTCGCTGGTGTGCCACAACCACTTCCCCTACCCGGTGGAGCCCGATCCGGACGACCCGAGCAAGGACCGGATCCAACGCTTCGAGCAGGACCACGAGCCGGACTGGTGGTACGGCTGGATGCAGCGCCATCCCGAGCCGCTCGACCTGCACCGCAAGCGCTTGGCCGAGCAGGGCAAGACGCCTGAGCCCATCGAGGGCCGCGGCGACGAGGACGTCTTCCTCGACCCCTACCCGAACGATTGCGCGTCCGTGCCGCAGCGGGTCAAGCCGGGCGAGGACCCGCGCTACCTGGCCGAGGTGTGGTGGCTCATCGGCGACTACCACTTCGACGAGACCGACGCCTGGGGCGGCCCCTTCAACCTGAACCGGGCCGAGAGCGCCTATCACCACGCCATGAAGTACGACAAGCCGCCGGTCTACGGCGTGGCGATGTACAAGCTGGCGTGGACCTTCTACAAGCAGCAGCGCTACCAGACCGCGGTCGAGCAGTTCGTCGAGCTGCTGCGCTACACCGACGAGCAGCAAAAGCTCACCGGCAACCCGGGGGCGGACTTCCGCGCCGAGGCCTATGCCTACATCGCCGGCTCGCTGACCTACCTGGACTTCGAGGGCCCGGGCAAGGACGACCCCTACATCGCGCGTAACGACATCTTCGACCTCGAATCGGACGCCAGCATCATCGAGCAGAAGATGCGCGTGGCCATCGAGCGGTTGCAGGACCCCGAACTCATCCCGCAAAACGAGCCGGGCTGCCTGCCCACCGTCGAGTCGCACGGCCCCCAAAGCTGCCAGCCGCCGTGGACGGTCGACATCTATCGGGCGCTGGCCCACGAGTTCAAGGAGTACAACCACTATCACAACCTCATCGAGCTCGATGAGCTCATCCTGGCCAAGTGGCCGCTGCACCGCGACGCGCCCGCCGTGCAGCACCAGATCGCACAGGTCTACGAGCAGCTCGCCAGTGAGTCCCGCAAGGGCACGGCCGCGTACGACGAGTATGTGCGCAAGGCGCTCGAGGCGCGCAGCGCGCTGGTCGAATACGTCGCCACGGCCGAGCGCACGCCGCCGTGGGTCGAGTTCAACCAGGATGACCCCGAGGCCATCCTGACCGCCGAGCGGCTGGTCCGCAGCGGCCTGCGCCGAGCGGCGGCCGACCACACCAACGGCGGGGCGGCGCTGGTGGCCGAGGCCCTGGCGCGGGTCAACGCGGGCGAGGCGGGCGAGGCCATCCCGCTGTTCGAGCAAGCCCTGCAGGGGTACCGCCGCGCGGCCACGGCTTGGGATGCCTACCTCTCGCAGGACGAGAACGCCGACGACGCCTACGAAAGCCGCTTCTGGCTGGCCGACGCGCACAACAAGATCGTCGTGATCCAGGTGGCCCTAGGCCAGCTGCCCTCCGAGCAGGAGTTCGCCGTGGCGCAGCAGGCGGCCCGCGAAGTGCGCGACTCCAACGAGGACGACAAGTACCTGCAGCCGGCAGCTTTCATGGTGGTGGATGCCGCGCGCCAGCGCGTGCTAGCTCACTACAAGCTCTACGAGCAGAGCGGCGGCAGCGAGGGTTTCGAGAAGCGCGACCGGCTTCGTACGATCGGCGAGGGGGAGGAGGAGCGGGTGGCGACCGATCCGCTGCCGCGCGCCGTGGTCCAGCTGGTGGAGAGCTGGGACGAGTACGCCGAGACCGTGCCCCTCGAGGTCGAGCCCAACCCGGAGCAGACCAACCACGAGCAGTTCATGTACAACGCCGGGGAGACCTACTTTCTGTACGGTCACTTCGACAAGGCCCGGCAGCGGCTCGCGCCGATCTACCAGGCGCAGTGCGGTCGAACCCGCTTCGGCTACATGGCCTGGGAGAAGCTGCTGACGATGGCCAACAAGGAGCGCGACATCGCCCAGAGCCGCGCGCTCGCCGAGGCGGCGGAGAAGAAGAACTGCGCGGTCGACGAGGAGCAGGAGATCAAGGCGGAGGCCATGATTCGGCCCACGATCGAGATCGGCTACTACCTCGATGCTGGCGAGGTGTTCGAAAAGGCCGAAGCCGCCCCCGAGGGACCCGAACGCGACAAGCTCTACCGCCGCGCGGCCGCGCTGTACAAGGCCGCCCTCGAGCGGGCGCCGGGCAACGATGCCGCATCCGAGGCCGCCATCAACGGGGCGTACTGCTACAAGCAGGTGGGCGAGTACGACCAGGCCATCGCGATGTACAACCTGTTCACGCGCGAGTACGGCAACGAAGAGAAGCTCAGCCGGCTCGAGCGGGGCGATCCGCAGGCCGAGCCGCCCGTCAAGCCCGATCCGAAGCGCTACGAGGAGCGGGTCGAGTATCTCAAGCGGGCCTACGACACGCTGGCGACCTCCTACGTGCTGTTCTTCGACTACCGCATGGCGGCCAAGACCTTCGAGAGCATCGCGGAAAACCGCCGCTTCGACGACGAGTTCCGCCGCTCGGCCGCCCGCAATGCCGTGCTGCTGTACGCCAACATGGGCGAGCGCGACAAGATGAAGGCCGCGCGCTCGACCTTCTACGGCCTCGGCGCCTCAGCCGAGGAGAAGGCCGAGATCGACTGGCTGATGTCGTCGGCCGACCTCAAACAGTGGAACGAGCGCGGGCTGGATCGCGGCGCCAATCAGACCGCGCGCAGGCAGGCCACGGGCTCGATGGAGGACTACTACCGCACCAACAAGACCAACGCGGCTGCCAGCCCCTTCGTGGTGCGGGCGGCCTACTACGCCGCCAAGCTGCGGCGCAAAGGGGGCGATCCCCGCCACAGCGACTGGTGCGATCGCACCGTCGAGGCCTTCGAGCGGTACAAGAGCGGCGCCGAGGTGGTCGATGGGCGCAACGAGGCCTTGGGCACGACCGAGGCGGACATGGCCGCCGAATGCGAGTTCCGCGCGCTCGACCGGCAGCTCGCCAAGGATTTCGACTACGCCGCGGGCCACCACCGCTACAAGGGCGTCATCGACGACGTGACCAAGGAGTTCAAGAAGGACGTCGAGGTGGAGGCCAAGGGCTGGTTCGACAAGTTGCAGCACGTCATCACGGCCTACCAGTCGCGGCGCTGGGCCGTGGCGGCGCGCGCGCGGCAGGGCTCGCTGTACGATGCTTGCCGCACGGGCCTGTACAACGCCCGCGAGCCCGGGCTCAAGCTGTTCAACCCCAAGGAGCAGACACTGCTCGACAAGCTCGACCGGATTTGCGAGGAGGGGCTAAGCGACCAGGCCTGCGACCAGGCCGATGCCTTCCGCGCCAACCGGCGAGCGCTGTGGCGACAGCAGCGCCAGCAGTATTTGGACGATGCAGACCGCGCGATGGCGGCCGGCTACGCCGAGGCCATCGTCTGGGCGCGCGCCTGGAAGGTGCAGGCCGATCCCGCAGACGAGGCCATCCGGCGGTTGGCCTTCTACACGGACGTCATCGGTGACGCCAAGCTGCGCGACTACACCTCGAGCCTGCAGGATCCGGCCACCGAGCAGCCCTTCAACTACACGGACAAGATGTTCCTGCGCATGCGGCGCGGCATGATCAAGGAGCCCGAAAAGCCCGAGGTACTGGTCGCGCCCCTACCGGTGAGCTTGCAATGAGAGGGTGTTTCAAAGCCGTCGCGAGCGGCTCGAGGCTAGGGACAGCGACCGGGGACCATCTCGGAGCACGGCGCGGTGGCCGACCATCGCCTCGGCTTGCCGATGGGGCTGGGAAACAGCCTCGGCGACCGAGATGGCGAGCGCTGGTGGCCAGCGCAGCGCTGCTCTGCGGTGCCGGCATCCTGTCGTGCGACAACGGAAAGCCCCCGCCCGCCACGCCTCCTCAGCCCGGCCCTCCGGGTGCCACGATTCCGGGTGGAGCGCCCACGGCGGCGCCGCCCGACCCATCGTTGGTCGAGGCGCCGACCATGAACGCCGCGGCCGCGGCGCTCTACCAGCAGGGGATGGCGGCCTTCGACAGCGGCGATCTGCACAAGGCCCGCACGCTGTTTCGGCAAGCCACCGAGGCCGACACCAAGGCCCATCAGGCCTTTTTCTCGTTGGGGGTGGTCCAGCAGCGGCTCCGCGATGACGGCGCCATGGCGAGCTACCAGCGGGCCTTCTCTCTGAAGCCGGACTACGAGCGGGCCATGGTGGCTTACGGCCTGCTCATGGCGCAGCAGGGCAACACCTCCGAGGCCGATCGGTTCCTGACGGAGAAGCGGGGACGGCTGCCCAAGTCGGCGGCCATCGTAGCCGCCCTGGCCGAGGTCAAATCGATCTCCGGCGACACCGGCGCGGCGCAGCGCATTGCCCAGGAGGCGCTCAAGCTCGATCCCGACCATCGCCCCGCCATGGTCACCATCGCTCGCGATCACTACCGCAACCGCCGCTTAGATCTGTCCCTGTACGCCCTGAAGGCCAATCTGGACGGCTTCGACGAGTCCAATCCGCCGCGCGACAAGAACAACGCCGAGGCGCACATGATCCGCGCGCTCATCTGGGCCGAGCAGGGCTTTCGTCACGATGCCATGCAGGCCTTCAGGCGCACCCTTGAGCTGAGGCCGGACCTGATGACGGCTCGGCTGCACCTGGCAACTTATCTGCTCGAGTCCGGCGGGGCGCACGAGGCTTTGCCGCTGCTCGAGAAGGCCATCTACTACGATCGGGATCACCTCGGTGCGCATCTGAGCCTCGGCGATGCCTATCGGCTGCTCGGCCGCTACGGCGATGCCAAGCGCGAGCTCGAATGGGTGCTCGGTCGCGACGCCAGCCTGCCCGAGGTCCACTACAACCTCGGCCTGCTTTACCTGTTCGCCCCCGAGGTCCCGGGCATGACGCCCAAGGCGCAGGTCGAGGCGGCCATGGCCGAGCTTCGCAAGTACAAGGAGCTGCAGCGCAAGGGCGACCCGGAAGACGCCGACGAGCTGCTCAACCGGGCGATGATGAAGAAGACCGAGATCGAGGCGCTCGAGCAGGCCAAGCAGCCCGTGGCTCCCCCCACTCCGGCGGCCACGGGGGCCGCGGACGCGGGGGTGATTGCGGACGGCGGCGGCGGGGACCAGGGCCCGGAACCGACTGCGGGACAGGACGGCGGTTAGCCCGAGCTCGCCTAGCCCTCCGCGCGCTGCCCGCGGATCTGGCGCAAAAATCGCGTCGCACTCAGGCACTTGTTGCGCCTCGGTGGAAAATCCGGGCTACACTGGATGGATGACTCCGTTCCGTCGCGTTTGCCTCACGCCTCGATGGGTGGCTGTCGCGGTGCTGGCGGCGCTGCTGGCGGGCGTCGGGGGGACCCCCACCGCCGAGGCGCAGCCCAAGAGCAAGAGCCGTAGGCCGCGGGGCGTCATCACCCTCGCCGAGATCACCATCACCGGTCGCATCCAGAAGCCCATCGCGGCCGTGGACGTCTCCCGCCTGCGGCCAGAGCTCACCCTGTCCGAGCTCAGGCGACCGTTCCTCGGCCGCATCGGACAAGCGGTGTACAAGGCGCCGTTCTAGACGATGGGGGCTCCGGTCGTCGCTCCGCTCCTCCCTCTGCCCCCAAACCCCCGCGAGGGTCTAGCGCCGTTCGCCGTGCGCCCTCCGGGACCGTGTAGGCGAGGGTAGGCGAGCGCGTCGAGAGCGTGCCGCGACCTGGACCCGGCTCATCAGCGGGTGTACGCTTGCACTGCAAGATCACACCTAGGGCCCGGCTCGCGCCTCGTTGGGGATGACGAGCCGGGTTGGTCCGACCTTGCAGGACGACGATTCCTGCGCCCGCAAGACGCACCGAGGGGATTGCCCATGATGCCACAACAGGCCACACCTTCCATCCGACCCGGACAGATGACGGCGGTCATGCGCGCCGTCACCCAGGCGGTGGGGCCCAAGATCCTTCGCATCGGCGTGGTGCAAGGGGGCAGGGTCGTCGACGAGCGGCTCATCAAGGATCGGGGCCACGTGACTATCGGACCCAGCGAGAAGGCCATGTTCGTGGTGCCCACTCGCAAGCTGCCGCCGGGCTTCAAGCTCTTCGAGCTCGTCTCGGGCGAGTACCATCTGTGCTTCCTCGACGGGATGCATGGGCGGGTGGCGCTTGCCTCCGGCGTTTCGGATCTGGAAGGCCTCAAGAGCCGGGCCAAGCCCGCCACGGTGGGAGAGCATCGCTGCTACCGCGTGCGGCTCGGCGAGGACTCGCGGGGCAAGGTCGTGGTGGGCGAGACCACCTTTCTGTTCCAGTTCGTGGTGCCCCCGCCGGTCCAGCCACGGCCCCAGCTTCCCGTGTCGGTGAAAAAGGGGTTTGCCGGTGACATCGACTGGTTCACCACCATCGTGGCGGCCTTCTCCTTTTTGGGGCACTTCTTCTTGGTTGCGCTGGTCTACTCCGACTGGATGGACCCCGTGGTGGACGACGACGTGACGGTCCACCAGCTCATCGAGTCGGTGCGGCAGCTGCCACCGCCGCCGGTCATGGAGCGGCCCCAGGCCCACGCCGATGCCGCCGACGACACGGCGACCGATACGGCGGGCAAGGACGAAAAGGACAAGGGGCCGACGAACAAAGGCGCGACCGCCAAGGGCGCGGGCGATGCCAAGGCCGCGGCCGATGCCAAGGCGGCCGAGATCGCCTCCGAGCTGGCCGCGCTGGAGGTGCAGATGGTGGGCGCCCTGGGCGGGGCAGGGGTCGCCACCGAGGGCGTGCTCGGCACCAGCGACGTGCCCACGGGCTTGCTCGACGACGCCGCGGCCTCAGCCGCGGGTGCGGGCTCGGGCGACACGGCGGGGCTGCGGCTCGGCTCCAGCGGGGGCAGCGGCGTGGTCACGCCGGGCCAGAGCGGCAGCTCGTTGAGCGGCATCGGCGAGGAGACGGGCGCGGCCACCGAGGCCGCGGCAGCCGGCACGGCCAAGAAGGTCCAGGGTCCCAAGGGCAGCGCAGTGGTCGGCGGCGCGGGCGTTGCGGGCGCCACCGTGGCCAACGCTTCGTCGGTGGTGGCGCGCATGCGCGGGCGCTTCAGGCGGTGCTACCAGCAGGGGCTGGGCGTGAACCCCGAGATGGAGGGCTCGGTCACCCTCACCATCAAGGTGGGCCCCAACGGCGAGGTGCTGGGCGTAGGCGGCGGTGGAGGGGGCAGCCTTGGGCCCATCGTGCCGTGTCTCAAGGCAGTGGCCTCCGGGGCCCAGTTCGCGCCTCCCGAGGGGGGCACGGGCGCCATCATCACCGTGCCCATATCCTTCGTGCGCCAGAAGTGAGAGGGTTCCGAGCCCGAGCCGACGAGCCAAGCCCGGCTCCGGTGAATGCCCGACCGAGGCGACGCAACTCAACATCCGATGGGTAGTGCCGTGGGCTTGCGCCCTTCGGCAGCCACTCGCCTCAGGTCGCGTTGACACGTCGATGAGCCACTGCGTATAGTGTCACTCAGAAGTGGGAAAGGCCCCATGCGCCATCGAAAACTTCTCGCATACTGCATCGTTGGGATTGTCGCGGCGACCATCGCCCAGGGGGTGGCCAGCGCGCAGGCACCTGCTCGGACTTCGGGCACAGGCGGGGCGGCGCCCACGCCGAGCCCGCAGCCCGAACTCACTCCGGCTCAGCAGCTCGACATGGCCCAGTCCTATCTGTCGGACATGGAGACCATCCGCAGTCGGACGCGCCAGGAGCTCGAGAAGGCCCGCAACGCCCGCGACGTCGTCAAGACGCTGTGCCTCGATGACAAGCTCAACCAGCTCGATGTGGCCCTGCGTTCGGCCGAGGAGCGCAAGCGCTCGCTGGAGCTGGCAGTCCAGCGCGGCGATGCCGAGCTGGCGGGCCACGAGCACACGATTTTGAAGGTGCTCCACGAGCGCGCCCAGCAGATCGGCGACGAGGCGAACTTGTGCATCGGCAAGGAAGTCGTCTACGTAGAAGGTAGCTCGGTGACCATGGAGGTCGACCCAGGTCTTCCCATCGAGGATCCGGCCGCCTTCCCGGATGCGCCCTTGATGCTCCAGTTTCCTAACTGCGCTAGCTGTTACAAGTAGGCTAGCTGCTACAAGTGGGCTGGGGTATACGAACACAGGTCCCGGGTGTTGCCAGCCCGCGCTGACTTGCCGATCATGAAACGCCTTCCCCTCGTCTGTGCAGCATGTGCTGGTGTGCTGCTGGCCGAAACCGCTCACGCCCAGGAACACTACTGGCTGAAGGACCGACGCTACACCGAAGGCATGGGCTACCGGGTGGGCGACTTCGAGCTGCACCCGGGCGCTGGCGCGGACTTCGGCTACGACTCCAACTACTTCATGCGATCCTCGGACGAGGATCCCATCGGCTCGCTGCGCCTTCGCGTCAGCCCGTCCTTCTCGCTAAGCACGCTGGGTCCGCAGCGTAGGGGCGAGGACGCGCCGCCGCCGAGCGTGAACTTCCGAGCGGGCCTCTCTGGCACCTACCACGAGTTCATTCCGATCTCGGGCTCGGAGGTGGGCCGCGACTCGCTTCAGGAGCAGCGCAACGTCGGCGCGAACTTCGACACCTCGCTGGAGATCCTGCCCGAGCGGGTGTGGTCGGGCAAGCTCGATGCGGGCATCGGCCGCACGGTGCAGCCGACCAACGAGGGCGATCTGAACCGCAGCTACGATCGGTGGACGCCCAAAGCCGGTGCCGAGCTCATCTGGACCCCGGGCGCTGGCACCTTCGACTGGCGGCTGGGCTACGGCTTTGCGGGAACGTTCTTCGAGTCCGGCGACTTTTCCAACCTGAACAACTACCGCAACAGCATCAAGACCCGCGGTCGCTGGCGCTTTCTGCCGCGCACGGCGATCATGTACGACATGTCGGCCGGCTTCATCACCTACCCGACCGGGACCGACAAGACGAGCTCCTATCCGCTGCGGGCGCGCCTGGGGCTCAACGGTTTGATTAGCCCCTCCTTCGGCGTGATGCTTCTGGCTGGCTGGGGCGCGAGCTTCTATGCGGGCGAGGAGGAGGACTTCGACAGCGTCGTCGGGCAAGCCGAGCTCAGGTGGTACCTCCAGCCGGTGACCTCGGAGGATGCCCCGCAGATCACCAGCAGCCTGTCGGCCGTGTCCGCCGGTTTCGTGCGAGACTTCGACGACAGCTACATCGGCAGCTACGTCGAGCGGGATCGGGGCTACGCCAAGTTCAGCTACTTCTTCGGCGGGACCTTCCTGTTGGTGGTCGAAGGCGGTGCGTCGGCCGTGGTGTTCCCGATCAACCCGGAGTACGGCCACCCCGACGGCTGGACCGACGTGCGGGTGGATGCGGCGCTGTTCGGGGAGTACCGCATCGTCGACTCGGTCGGCATCAACGCCCACGTGTTCTACGACGGCTACTTCAGCGACACCGTGGTGAGCTTCCCGCGGGCCGCGGGAACCAACGACCTGGCCTATCAGCGAATCGGGGCCATGATCGGCGGGCGTTGGTTCATGTGATGGCCTCGCGCCGCCGGGTCTGGCCTTGGTGGGTGGTGGGGCTGGTGGTGTGTCTGCTTTCCACTGGCGGCTGCGGGGGGCGGGCGCGCCCGCCCGACTTGCCCCCGCCACGTCAGGTGACCACCGTCGGCGTAGGGGACGTCTTCGAGCTGCGCATCGTGGGCGAGGACAAGCTGCCGACCGAGTACGTGGTGGCGCCGGACGGCACGGTGGACCTGCCCTACATCCATCGGCTGAAGGTGGCGGGGCTCGAGCCCCAGGAGATCTCCGACCAGGTGCGGCAGCGACTGATGGAGGAGGGGATCCTGACCGACCCCAGCGTGTCGGTGAACATCAAGGCCTACAACTCCAAGCGGGTGGAGGTGCTGGGGCAGGTCAAAAAACCGGGCTCACTTCCGCTCGAGCCCGGCATGACGCTCTTGCGGGCCATCTCTCAGGCTGGCGGCTTCAACGCGCTGGCCGACAGGGGGCACGTGACCATTCGCCGCAAGGTCTCGAGCGAGCAGATCCGCTCGGCCACGGTGGACGTGAAAGCCATCTTGGATAACGAGATCCCCGACGTCCCGCTGCAGGCGGGCGACTCCATCCACATCCCCGAGCGCGTTTTCTGAGCGTCGTTCTCGATACTGGCATAGCAGCGGACGCAGAGTGTTCTCGCCACGACCGGGGAGGGGGTCCCGCGGACAGGCTGAGCATTGGTCTCATCGCACAATGTGGGATTTTGACCCACAAGACACAGTGAATTTACGCTCTTCTCGGTTCGTCGCTTTGGCATGCGACGGCTTTCGGGCAAGGAGGCACGGTGGGCTGCGGAGTTGTTCGGCGATGCGGACTTGGGCGACAGCCGGCGTACCGCTCGCCTGATCAACATCGCAACCCGCGCCGCGCAGAAACCGGCGGGCAAGATCAGCGACGTCTTCGATATCCCGGCAGAACAGCAGGGCGCGTACGACTTTTTGGAGAGCCGACATCTCGACGTCGAATCGCTGTTGCCCACGCTGGCGGCCAAGACGATGCGCCTCGGCGCCGCCCAGCCCTTCGTGTTCGTTTCCGTCGATGGCTCCAGCCTCAAGCTGACCGACCGGCGAGCCGCCAAGGGCTTCGGCTCTATCGGCTCGCTCGAGCGCGGTGGCCGCGGCTTGAAGGTCATCACTGCCCTCGGCCTCGAGCCCACCGGGGTGCCGCTCGGCTTATGCGACCAGCGCTGGTGGGCTCGCACCGAGGCCAAGAGCCTCAGCGCCAAGGACAAGAAGAAACGCAATCGCAAACGCAAAGCCGAGCAAAAGGAGACGCGCTTCTGGCTGCAGGCCATCGACCACGCCAGCGCTCATGCCCGCGCCGCCAACCGCTCGGTCTGGTTCCTACTCGACCGCGAAGCGGACAACACCGACATCCTGCTTGGCCTGCTCGACAGCGGCCAGCACTTCACCGTGCGGGCGAGCTCGAACCGGCTGCTCGACAGCCTCGGCCACGACAAGCAGTACCTACGCTCGTGGCTCGGCACCCAGGCCCCTGGCGGCCGCTACCGGCTCGAGGTGGCAGCTGGGCCCCAACGCCAAGCGCGCCGCGCCACTATGGTCGTCCGTTGGGCCTGCGTGACCCTTTGCCTGCGCGACCGGTGGAGAAAACGGCAGCGATTGATGCAACTGCACGTCGTCTGGAGCCGCGAACAGGGCACCACACCTGCGGGCGAAAAGCCCCTGGACTGGATGCTGCTAACCGACATGCCCGTAGGCGACTTCGCCGATGCGCAGTACATCATCTACGGCTACACCCTGCGCTGGCGCGTGGAGGACTTTCATAAAACCTGGAAAAGCGGCGCCTGCCAGGTCGAACACAGTCAACTGCGAAGCCTGCGGGCGGTCACCATGTGGGCTACCATCCTCGCTACGGTGGCTGTGCGCGTCGAACGTCTCAAACACTTGGCACGCTCCTGTCCCGAGCTGCCTGCCGACGTCGAGCTGTCCCGACACGAGATCAAGGCGTTGATCCTGTTCAAGCGCGACATCAAGAAGCGCAACGAGGTCATCCCGGAGACCACGCCCAGTATCGGCCAAGCCACCGTGTGGATCGCCCAGCTCGGCGGCTACACCGGCAAGTCGTCGGGCGGCCCCCCCGGCTCCATCACCATCCGTCGTGGTCGGGAGAGATTGCGTCCTGCCGCGCGGCTTCTACAGCTGCTCGAGCAGGAGCCGCGATGAGGTCCATGCTCAGGGCGCGTCGGGCTGGTACGAGCAGATGCGAAGGGCATAGCTCGTGCGCCATCGCCCGAATGTCGCGGCGAGGGCCGGAGTCGTAGACTCTACTGGTGGGG
>CAYTYV010000121.1:0-14671 GCA_964441055.1 uncultured Polyangiaceae bacterium
GCTTCGCGAGGCGGTGGAGCGGTTCATGTCGGACTACTATCGGGCGGCCCGCACTATCGCCCGGTTCCGCGATATGGTCGTCGCCGCGGCCTTTCCCGCGCCCACGCGGCCGCGCGGGGGTCCGCGGGATCTCGGGGGCGGCATCCGGCTGTTCGACGGCACCGTCATGCTGGCCGACTCGGCCTCGCTCGAGCGAGATCCGGCCCTGGCGCTGCGGCTGGTATCCGCCGCCGTGGACCATCGCGTGCCGCTGCGGCCGGGCAGCCGCAATGCACTGGTCAAGGTCTCGGCCGACCCCGATTGGGGCAGGCGGCTGCGCCAGAGCGGCGAGGCTGCAGAGCGCTTTGTGGCGCTACTGACGCACCGAGCCGAGACCGCGCTCAAGGCGGGCAGCGTCGCAGGCGAGCTTCACGATGTAGGGCTGCTCCTGGCCATGGTCCCCGAGTTTGCCCCGCTGGTGGGCCGCGTGCACCACGACACCTACCACGTCTACACGGTGGACGTTCACTCGGTGGCGGCCGTCGCCCGGCTCGCCGAGATCTTCCGCGGACAGATCGCCACCGACGAGCACGAGGAGCCCCGCTGGGCGGGCTCGCTGGCCTTCCGGCTGGCCACCGAGGTGACCCGCCCGCGCGTGCTGTTTCTCGCGGCGCTGCTGCACGACCTCGGCAAGGCCATCGGCAGGCAGGACCACGCCCGCCGCGGGGCGGAGATGGCGCCCCCGATCCTCGAGCGCCTCGGCTTTTCGTCGGCCGACGTCGCCGATGTCTGCAGCCTGATCGCGCATCATCTGAGCATGCTTCGCGTGGCCACGAGGCGCGATCTGGACGATCCACAAACGGTGGCCGAGTTCGCCCACTCCGCGGGAAGCCACGAAGGGCTGCGGCATCTCTATCTGCTCGCCGTGGCCGACCTGTCCACCACCAGCCCGACCTCGATGAGCTCGTGGAAGGCGCGGATGCTCGACGAGCTGTTCATCGCGGCCGACGAGGTCCTGCGCGGCGGCCCCTCGTCGGAGCAGCCCCGGCTCAGCGAGTGCCGCGAGCGGGTTCGGGCGGCGGTCGACGCCGCGCCCCCCAGCGGCGAAGCATCCGCGGTCGAGCGCGCGGCCTTTGTCGAATCGCTGCTCGACTCCATGCCCGAGCGCTACCTCTTGTCCAACCCGCCCGAAGCGATTGCCGCCCACGCCGAGCTGGTGCGGCGGCACGGCACCGAGGGCGCCTCGGTCGCGCTGGTTCCCTCGCGGCACCCCGAGGCTGCGGAGATCTGCGTGGTAGCCCGCGACCGACCTGGCCTGCTGGCGGCGATTACGGCGGCGCTCTCGGCCCATCGGCTCCACGTGGATGCCGCGCAGATCCACTCGCGGCTGCGCGGTCCGCTCGAGCCCGATCCGGGGACCGTGCAGGCGGTGGATCTATTCTGGGTGCGCGATCCGAGCGGTGGGGTCAGCGAGGTTCCGGCCGCGCTCGACAGGGTGCGCCGCTCGCTCGAGCGGGCTCTAGCAGGCCAGATCCAGCCCGCCCAGCTGGTGGCCGGTCAGTCGCGGCGAGCCCGGGGCGAGCCCGAGGTGCCCACGCGCATCACCATCGACAACCGAGCCTCACCCGGGCATACGGTCATCGAGGTCATCGCCCGCGATCGGCCGGGCTTGCTGTTCGCGCTGGCCGATACCATCTATCGCCAGGGGCTTTCGATCGCCGTCGCCAAGATCACGACCGAAGGCACTCGGGCCACGGATGTCTTCTATGTGAGCGAGCAAAGCGGTACAAAGGTGGCGTTGAAGGAGCGTGCCGCCAGCTTGCGGCAAGCACTGCTAACCCGTGTCACCCCCAAGGGCACGGACGAGTCGAGGTAGCGATGAACGAGGATCGTAGATGGACAGCGGTGGTGTGGCGGGCGGCTCGCCGCGCTGCGCTCGGGGTGGTGTGCGCGGTGGCGCTGGTCGGATGCCCGGCCAGTCGATCGGAGCCGCCGCCGCTATTGCCAGCCGATCCGCCCGAGAGCGACGGGGCGGTGCCCGGGGCGGGGACGGCGGACTTCGACCGCGGCGTGGCCTACCTCGAAAAGGGGCTGTGCGACCAAGCCGTTCCCCATTTCGAGCGCGCCCTGGCCGCGCAGCCGGACAAGGCCGAGGCGGCCTACTACCTCGCGCTATGCCAGGAAAAAGACGGCGAGTTCGCCGCGGCCGAAGCGGGCTATCGCAAGGCGCTGGAGCTCGACGGCAGCCTGGTCGAGGCGGCCCTGAACCTCGGGGCGCTGTACCTGGACCCGCAGACCTCGCCCAGCGGACAGCCCAGGCCCGAGCAGGCCATCGAGGTGCTGGCCGACGTAGCCGCCAAGGTGACGGACGACCCGGATCTGCACGAGAACCTCGCCTTTGCCTATCGGCTGGCCAAGAAGTACCCCGAGGCCATCGAGCACTACGAAAAGGCCCTCAAGCTCGATTCGGCGCCGCGACGACACTTTGCCTTCGGCGACCTGCTCTACGAGGCCAAGAGGCACGAACAGGCCGTGGCGCACCTCGAAAAGGCGCTGCCGGGCTATCAGCAGGACGCCGATACCCTCGGCACCATCGCCCTACTGCTGGGCCACTGCCACGCCTACCCGCAGTGCATCAAGGCCTTTGACGCGGCCATCGCGCTCAAATCGGACCTGCCCGAGTGGTACGTTCGCCGAGGGATATGCCGCCACGAGCTCGGCGACGAGCCAGCCGCTAGGCGCGACTACGACGCCGCCTTGGCGGTCGACTCGAGCTACCCGGCCGCCCACTACTACCTCGGCATGTCCTGGCTCGAGTCCAAGGATACGGTTCGAGCGAGGCGAGCCTTTGGCCAGGCCATCCAGCACGGCGGCGACGGGCCGTGGGCCAAGCGCTCGAAGAAGATGCTGGCCAAGATGGGCGGTCGCTAGCGGCGTACGCCCGCCGCTTGGGGCTCATCGGCCGGCCCCGAGACAGGTGAGGGCCAGCCGATGAGCCCCGAGCGGCTACGCGCCGATGATCGACAGGATGCGGTCCAGCTCGTCGAGGGAGGCGTAGCGCACGGTCAGCGTGCCACCGGGATCGCGGTGCACCAGCTCGGCGCGGGCGCCCAGCCTGCGGGCCAGCCGTAGCTCCAGATCTCGCACGGCCGGGCTCTTGCCCCCGGCTCCGCCCGAGCCGCTCGGCCCCGAGCCCTCGGGCGGCCCCCGTCGGCGGGCGGCGCGTACCATCTGCTCGACCTTGCGCACGCTCCACCGTCCGCGAATGGCTCGCTCGGCGATGCGGACCAGGCTGGCCTCGTCAGGGGCGCCGAGCAGCGCGCGGGCATGCCCCTCGCTGAGCTTGCCCTCGTGGACCGCGCGCCGAATCGCAGCGGGCAGTCGGAGCAGGCGCAGGGCGTTGGCCACGGCCGAGCGGCTCTTGCCGAGGCGCTCGGCAATGCTCTGCTGGGTGTAGCCGTGGTCCTCGAGCAGCCGCTGGTAGGCCTCGGCCACCTCGATGGCATTCAGGTCCTCGCGCTGGAGGTTCTCCACCAAGGCCAGCGCAAAGGCCTTTGCGGAGGAGACGTCCTTGACCACCACGGGCACCTGCTTGTAGCCAGCCCGCTGCGCTGCCAGCCAGCGCCGCTCGCCCGCAATGAGCTCGAAGCGGTCCTCGCCAGGCGCGACCCGTCGCACCACCAGCGGTTGGATGATGCCGTGTTCCCGGATCGATGCCGCAAGCTCCAGCAGGCCGGGCTCGGCGATGCGACTGCGCGGCTGGTCCTCGCGCGGCACGATGCGCTCGATGGGGCACTCGAACAGCGCGCCATCGCCGTAGCGTTCGCCCGCCTCGTCAGCAGCGGGGGGCGGGGGCGCGGCGCCGAGCAGCGCGTCCAGACCTCGCCCCAGCGCGCGCCGAGCAGGCTTTTTCGCGGCGCTCATGGGCTCGGCTCTCGCTGCGGCGGTGGGCTCTTCTGCAGGAGCTCGCGGGCCAGGCTCAGATAGCCTTGCGCGCCCTTGCACTGCACGTCGTACAGCAGCGCGGGCTTACCGTGGGAGGGCGCTTCGCTCAGCTTGACGTTGCGAGGAATGACCGCGTCGAAGGCGTGGAAGTGGTGGCGCACCTCTTCCGCCACCTGGTGGGTCAGCGAGTTGCGGGGGTCGAACATGGTCAGCACGATCCCGGCCAAGTTGAGCGAGGGGTTGTAGGTGGCCTTGACGCGGTCGACGGTCGCCATGAGCTGGCTCAGGCCCTCGAGCGCGTAGTACTCGCATTGTAGCGGCACCAGCACCTGATCGGCGGCCGACAGCGCGTTGAGCGTCAGGATGCCCAGCGAAGGCGGGCAGTCGAGCAGGATGTAGTCATAGTCCGGCCGCACGGGCTCGATGATCCGCCGCAGCCGTACCGCGCGGTCGGCCGCATCCACCATCTCGAGCTCCACGCCCACTAGATCCTGGGTGGCGGGCACCACCTCCAGCCCCCCGACCTCGGTGGGTAGGATGGTCTCGCCTAGGGGCATGCGTCCGGCCAGGGCATCGTACAAGCCTCGTTCAGCGGTGTACGGCGCGATGCCCACGCCGGTCGAGGCGTTGGCCTGGGGATCAACGTCCACGAGCAGCGTGCGTTGCTCGGCCGCGGCCAGGCTCGCCGCCAGGTTCACGCTGGTGGTGGTCTTGCCGACGCCGCCCTTTTGATTGGCGACGGCGATGACGAGCGACGATGCGGACATGCCTGGACCGTGAGGAGCCGAGCGAGCGAGCTGCGCTTTCGGTACACGAGCAGCGCCGTGCCGTCGAGTGCTCGGCACGTCATGCCTCGAGCCTCGGACCAAAGCTCGGGGCCTGCTTCTTCAGAGCACGCACTTCGTTTTTTTGGCCACCCCCCATCGTCAAACTACAGTTGCCCACATGTCGGGCCATGTAGGTAAGAGCAATCGACTCCGTCGGCAGCAGAGCGCGGATCGGTTCTCGAGCGTGCTTTCCGACGCGGCCTCGCCCTGCGTCGACCGCGTGCTGGCCCGAAGTTTCTGGCAGTCCGACGATACCGTCCCGACGGACCGCGGGCCGGGCTGCCCCATCGCCAGCGTTGCTCGGCCGGAAGGCAGCCACGGTACGGTGGTCCTTCTTCGAGCCCGGTCGCGCCGTAGGGAACCTCGCTAGCCCGAGCATCCACAGGGCACCGCCCATCGCCGCAGAAAGCGCCGTTCGAGACGACTCGAGCAATCATCGGAGGAGCAGATGCCGCCGCCCAGGGTGTACCGAAGCTTCGCGGAATTCGAGCGTGAGTACTTGCGACCCGCCTACCGCGTTGGACAGAGCGTGGAGGACATGGTCGAGGATTCCCCGTTCGAGGGGGAGTTCGAGCTGGATGCCGATCCCTTCGAGCAGCAAGACGACGAGGAGGACGACTACTGAGCGCCGCAAAGGCGGAGCGCGCCCGATGAGCGCGGCTCGCCGCTTGAGCGCCTGACACAGACTTTCCTTATCGCCGTGCGGGACGTCCCGCGTCCCGTCGGCGACAAGCCACACGGCATGCGTCCCTTCCCGGGGGCCCGAGCTCCACCAGAACGCCTCATCTGGTGGAGCTCTTTTTTTTGTTGCGGGCCCCTGGCGCGCGACGGAGGGCGGCCGCTATAGACCGTCGGTCGCCGTGCGCGCTTGACCTTCCTCGGGGCGCGTGGCACATCCCCGGCCCTGGCATGGCCGCGGCGCATCGGTCGGCGGCTGCAGAGAAAATCGCGATGGAAGCCCACGTCGAGAAGCTGTCACCGGTCCTGGTCGAGCTGCGCGTCCAGGTTCCCGCCCAGGTCGTCGCGGCCGAGTTCAACAAGGCCTATCAGGAGCTGGGCCGCAAAGCCCGAGTCAAAGGCTATCGGCGGGGCAAGGCGCCGCGTCAGGTGCTCGCCCACCTGTACGGCCAGGCCATCGAGCGGGACGTGGCCCAGCGGCTGGTCGACCGCTTCCTCAAGCACGCCTTCACGCAGAAGGACATCCAGCCACTGAGCCGGCCCGATGTGGAGCCCGGCGAGCTCGCCTCAGGGCAGGACTTCGGGTTCAAGGCTCGCTGCGAGGTGCGACCCGAGATCGCCGAGGTCAAGTGGGAGGGGCTGCAGGCAAAGCGGCCCAAGGTCGAGGTGGACAACGAGGAGCTGCAGGCCGAGATCGACAAGCTCCGCAAGGAGCACGCCACCTTGCAGCCGGTCGACGAGGCCCGCGGGGCGCGCGCAGGCGAGCTGGTGAGCGCCACGCTGAGCTTCGAGCTCAACGGCGAGCCGCAACGCGAGGACGTGGAGGTCGAGGTCGGCGCGGGCAACCTGCTCCCCGAGATCGACGAGGCGCTGGTCGACATGAAGGTCGGCGACGACAAGACCGTGGAGCTGACTCTGCCCGAGCAGCACCCCAACGCGGCGCTGCGGGGACGCAAGACGAGCTTTGGCATCCAGGTCCAGGAGCTCAAGGAGCGCGTGCTGCCCGAGGTGGACGACGAGCTGGCCAAGGACTGCGGCGATTACGACGATTGGGCGTCCCTCGAGAAGGCCCTGCGCGACAAGCTGCGCGCAGAGCGCGAGCGGCAGGCCGAGGAGGACGTGGCCCGCCAGCTCGTGGCCGAGCTGTGCAAGGAGAACCCGGTGCCCTTGCCGCCGTCGCTGGTCGAGCAGCAGATCCGCTCGAGCGAGCAGGAGCTGCAGGCGCTGGCGCGAGCCCACGGCCAGCCGCTCGAGCCCAACGCCCAGCTGCGGGAGCGGTTGCGCGAGGACGCCGAGATGAAGGTGCGGGCCGGTCTGCTGATGGCGGAGATCGCGCGGACCAAGCAGGTCCAGGTGACCGAAGAGGACCTCGAGAAGGGCTACGCCACGCTGGCCGAGCGCAGCGGCAAGAACGCGGCGAAGATCCGCGCCGAGTATCGCGATCCCTCCAAGCGCGAGCAGATGGTCGGCATGATCCTAGAGGACAAGATCCTCACCATCTTGGAGGAAGCAGCCAACGTATCGGAACCCTAGCGGATAGGTGGGGCCATGAGCAGCCGAGTCGAGACGCGCAAGCAAGCCCTGGAGTACCTCGAGCGGGAGCGGGAGCGGGCCTCCTTCTACTACATCCCGCGCATCACCGAGACCACCCACCGCGGCGAGCGGGAGTGGGACATTTTCAGTCGGCTGCTCAAGGACCGGATCATCTTCATGGGCACCGAGGTCAACGACGACGTGGCCAATGCCGTCATCGCCCAGTTCTTGTTCCTCGAGAGCGAGGATCCGGACAAGGACATCCAGATGTACGTCAATAGCCCGGGCGGCTCGGTCACCTCCGGCTTGGCGATCTACGACACCATGCAGTACGTCCGCTGCCCGGTGTCCACCATGTGCATCGGCCAGGCTTCCTCGATGGGCGCCGTGCTGCTGGCGGCGGGCGAGAAGGGGCAGCGCTATGCCCTGCCGCACGCCCGCATCATGATCCACCAGCCGCTCGGCGGGGCCCAGGGGCAGGCGACCGACATCGAGATCCAGGCCCGCGAGATCAAGCGCATCAAGGATGCGATCATCGACATGCTGGCCGAGGCGACCGGCCAGAAGCAGGACCGGATCGCCAAGGACATCGAGCGCGACTTCTACCTCACGCCCCACGAGGCCAAGGACTACGGCCTCATCGACGAGGTGCTGACCAAGGGCGCTCAGCTCAAGAAGGCTCCGACGGGGAAGGGCAAGTGAGCCCTAGGCCGCGCGGGTCCTGCGGCACGGTGCGCGGCAGTCTCGGCGCCTCGGCTCGGCCGAGGCAGGCCGAGTCGTTACCTTGCTCGCGGCCGATGGCCTGGCTACACTCTGCTTCACGGTAGATCCGGTCGTGAGGGAGTTGTGGATCGACGGCGCGACGATTCGAACGGCAACCTAAGCTGCTCGTTCTGCGGCAAATCGCAGAAGGAGGTCAAGAAGCTCATCGCCGGGCCCACGGTGTACATCTGCGATGAGTGCATCGCGCTGTGCAACGACATCATCGCCGAGGAGGTGGAGAAGGACGAGCCGGCCGCGGGCGGCACCCCCGTGCCCAAGCCGGCCGAGATCAAGGAGCGCCTCGACGAGTACGTCATCGGCCAGGAGCGGGCCAAGAAGACCCTCGCCGTGGCCGTGCACAACCACTACAAGCGCATCGACTCGCGCGTGCCCACCGAGGACGTCGAGCTGCAGAAGTCGAACATCATGCTGCTCGGCCCCACGGGCTGCGGCAAGACGCTGCTCGCGCAGACGCTGGCGCGGATCATCAACGTCCCCTTTGCCCTGGCCGACGCGACCACGCTGACCGAGGCCGGCTACGTGGGCGAGGACGTCGAGAACATCATCGTCCAGCTGCTGCAGAACGCCGACCACGATGTGGAGGCCGCCCAGCGAGGCATCGTCTACATCGACGAGATCGACAAGATCAGCCGCAAGAGCGACAACCCCTCCATCACCCGCGACGTCTCGGGCGAGGGGGTGCAGCAGGCCCTGCTCAAGATCATCGAGGGCACGGTGGCCAACGTGCCGCCCAAGGGCGGCCGCAAGCATCCCCAGCAGGACTTCCTGCAGGTGGACACCACCAACATCTTGTTCATCTGCGGCGGCGCCTTCGTGGGGCTGGAGCAGATCATCAAGCGGCGCATCGGCCAGAGCACGCTGGGCTTTGGCGCGGACATCCGCCGACGCGAGGAGTTTCGGCTGGGCGAGATCCTGAGCCAGGTCCAGCCCGAGGACCTTTTGAAGTTCGGCCTCATCCCGGAGTTCATCGGCCGGCTGCCCGTGCTCGCCACCCTCAACGAGCTGGACGAGGCCGCCCTGGTCGAGATCCTGACCCAGCCAAAGAACAGCCTCACCAAGCAGTACCAGAAGCTGTTCGGCATGGACGACGTGCGGCTCAAGTTCACCGCCAGCGCGCTCAAAGCGGTGGCGCGCAAGGCCATCGAGCGCGAGAGCGGCGCGCGCGGGCTGCGGGCCATCCTGGAGACCGCCATGCTCGACATCATGTACGACATCCCGTCGCGCCAGGGCGTCAAGGAAGTGGTCGTCAACGACGATGTGGTCGACCGCCAAGAGCCCCCCATCATCGTCTACATGGAGGAGGCGGCCCACGGCTGAGCGGGAGCTTCGCCGTCGGCGCGGGCGGGCAGGCGGGCGAATCGACAGGGTCAACACAATCCGAAGCACGAGCGCATCTCCGCCCTGGGCCCCCTGGCGTCGCCCTCACCTGACCCGGGGCGAGGCCAGGGGGCTCAGAATTGCGCTCGCTGATTTAGAGTGATCATAGGATGTTCTTCAAAGGCGACGACCCGAACCAGACCGAGGCGGGAGAGCGCAAGGTGCTGCCGCTTCTGCCGCTGCGCGACATCATCGTGTTTCCCAACATGGTCTCGCAGCTCTTCGTCGGTCGGGAGCGCAGCATCGCCGCGCTCGAAGAGGCGATGAGCCGCGACAAGGAGGTGTTCCTCGCGGCCCAGCGCCACGCCAAGACCAACGACCCGACGGCCGAAGACATCTTCACGGTGGGCTCGGTGGGCGACATCCGTCAGCTGCTGCGACTGCCCGACGGCACCGTCAAGGTGCTGGTCGAGGGGCGGTGCCGAGCGCGCATCACCCGCTACGTGCAGAGCTCGCCCTGCTTCATCGTGGAGAGCGAGCTGGCGGTCGAGCCCGTGCTCGAGGGTGTGGCCGCCGAGGCGCTGCTCCGCTCGGTGCAGGCGACCTTCGAGACCTACGTCAAGCTGAACAAGAAGATCCAGCCCGAGGTGTTGATGGCGGTGCAGGCCATCGACGAGGGCTCGCGCCTCGGCGACACCATCATCGCCAACCTGCCCACGGTCAAGCTCAGCGATCGGCAGGACCTGCTCGAGATGGGCGATCCGCGCCAAAGGCTCGAGCGGCTGATGGAGATCATGCAGGCCGAGATCGAGATCCTGCAGGTCGAAAAGAAGATCCGCTCGCGCGTCAAGCGCCAGATGGAGCGCACCCAGAAGGAGTACTACCTCAACGAGCAGATGCAGGCGATCCAGAAGGAGCTGGGTGGCGGAGAGCGCGACGAGTTCAAAAACGAGATCCAAGAGCTCGCCGAGACCATCAAGAAAAAGCGGATGAGCAAGGAGGCCTCCGAGAAGGTCCAAAAGGAGCTCCGCAAGCTCAAGATGATGCACCCGACCAGCGCCGAGGCCACGGTGGTGCGCAACTACATCGACTGGATCGTCGATCTACCCTGGTACGAAAAGAGCGAGGAGCGCTTCGACATCGAGGAGGCCGAGCGGATCCTGGACGAGGACCACTACGGCCTGAAACGCGTCAAGGAGCGCATCCTCGAGTACCTGGCCGTCCAGGCGCTGACCAAGAAGCTGCGCGGTCCGCTGCTCTGCTTCGTCGGGCCGCCCGGCGTGGGCAAGACCAGCTTGGGCAAGAGCGTGGCGCGCGCCACGGCCCGCAAGTTCGTGCGCATGTCGCTCGGCGGCGTGCGCGACGAGGCCGAGATCCGCGGCCATCGGCGCACCTACATCGGGGCGATGCCCGGCAAGATCGTCCAGCACCTCAAAAAGGCGGGCACCAATAACCCGGTCTTCCTGCTCGACGAAGTCGACAAGATGTCGTCGGACTTCCGCGGCGATCCTGCCTCGGCCCTGCTCGAGGTGCTCGACCGCGAGCAGAACCACATGTTCCAGGACCACTACCTGGACCTGGACTACGACCTTTCCGACGTGATGTTCATCACCACGGCCAACACCCTGGGCGCCATCCCGATCCCGCTGCAGGACCGGCTCGAGATCATCGAGATCGGCGGCTACACCGAGTTCGAGAAGCTCAACATCGCCGTGAAATACCTGGTGCCGCGCCAGCGCGAGGAGTGCGGACTGGACAGCGTGCCGATGAGCATCAGCGAAAACGCCATCCGTACCGTCATCCACCACTACACCCGCGAGAGCGGCGTCCGTCAGCTCGAGCGCGAGGTCGCCAGCATCTGCCGCAAGGTGGCCCGACGGGTGGTCAAGGAGGGCAAGGAAAAGCCCATCGAGATCGCCGCGCGCTCGGTTCCCAAGCTGCTCGGGGTGCCCAAGTACCGCATCGGCCACAAGGACAAGCAGGACGAGGTGGGGCTGGCGACCGGGCTGGCCGTGACCACCCACGGCGGCGAGACGCTGGAGGCCGAGGCGACGGTGGTGCCCGGCAAGGGCAAGCTGATCATCACGGGCCAGCTCGAAAAGGGCATGGAGGAGAGCGGTCAGGCGGCCATGACCTACGTGCGCAGCCGCTTCGAGCGCTTCGGGCTGCCCACCAACACCTTCCAGAACGTCGACGTCCACGTGCACTTCCCCGACTTCGTGCGCAAGGACGGCCCGAGCGCAGGCGTGGCCATGGTGACGGCCATCGTCAGCACGCTGATGCGCGTGGCCGTGCGGCGCGACGTGGCCATGACGGGCGAGATCACCCTGCGCGGCCGCGTGCTTCCGGTAGGCGGGCTCAAGGAAAAGCTTCTGGCGGCCCACCGAGCGGGCATCGCGACGGTGCTACTGCCCGCCGAGAACCGCAAGGACCTGCGGGAAATCCCGAGAAGGGTGCTCAAGCTCATGCGGCTCGTGCTCATCGATCACATCGACGAGGTGCTGCGCGAGGCCCTGCGCCTGCCCGATCCGGATGCCCTGCTGGGGCCGCCGCGCACGGTCGTCGAGTTTCGCAAGGGCGAGCTGGTGGTGCGCGAGGGCACCGAGCAGAGCGGCGAGCCCGACTCGCCCGAGCCGCCCGTAGTGGCGCCGCCGAGCAGCGAGCCCGTGGGCGAGCGACCCCGGATTTGAGTCGAGGTGCGCGGTGGTGCTCGCGCGGCCGCTGGTGTAGCTAGCGGCCATGATTCGACGCGCCGTGGTTTCGGTATCCGACAAGAGTGGCATCGCCGCCTTTGCGCGCGCGCTTTCCGAGCGCGGCATCGAGATCCTGTCCACGGGCGGCACCCTGCGCGCGCTCCGCGCCGAGGGCGTGCCCGTCGTGGCGGTGGAGCAGTACACGGGCTCGCCCGAGGTGATGGGCGGGCGCGTCAAGACCCTGCATCCGCGGGTGCACGGCGGCATTCTGGCTCGGGCGGGTGTCGACGATGCCGATCTCGAGCGCATCGGCGCGCGGCCCATCGATCTGGTGGTGGTCAACCTCTACCCCTTCGAGCAGACCATCGAGAAGCCGGGCGTCGACCGCAGCGATGCCATTGAGAACATCGACATCGGCGGGCCCTGCATGCTGCGCGCCGCGGCCAAGAACTGCGATCGCGTGGTCGTCATCTGCGATCCGGCCGACTACGAGGTCGTGCTCGGCGAGCTCGAGCGTTCGGGCGAGGTCACAGCGGCCACGCGGCAAAGGCTGGCCGCCAAGGTCTTTGCGCGCACCGCGGCCTACGACGGAGCCATCGCGGCCTATCTGTCATCGGCCGAGCCGGGCGGCGGGGCGTAGCCTCAGGGCTCAGCGCGCGTCCCGGGCTGGCGGCCTCGAGTGTTTGGCGAAGAAGCGCCAGATCTCGGCGGTGGCATCGAGCTTGCCGGAGTCGGCTCCCACCATCCACTCGGGCAGCTTCGTGCGGCCGCCAGGCCAGACGTGGCCCGTGCCCTCGACCAAGACGAGCTCGATCTCGGCGCCGCCGCGGCACGGCGCGAAGGTGCGCCGCTCGACGCCTGCGGCGCGGCGGATCGTGGGCTCGGTCGGGCATCCGAGCAGATCGCTCCAGCGCCTGACCGAGGCGGCCACGGGCGGCTTGGCGCGTCCGCCGTGCTCGCGCCCGGTCTTGGCGAATCGCGGCACGCCGCCGTCGAGCGGGTTCATGGGGTCGGCGGTCCCCGTGAGGTAGAGCATGGGCAGCGGATGCTCCAGCTTGTCCCCGCGAGCCCAGAAGGCGCCCGCCACGGGTGCGATGGCGGCCAGCCGGCTCGACCGCTCGAGGCCGAAGCGGAAGGTCATCGACGCCCCGTTGGAAAAGCCGGTCACGTAGATGCGACGTTCGTCCACGGGGTGGGCGGCCAGCACGTCGTCGAGCACGGCGGAAAGATAGGCCACGTCGGCGATGTCGCGCTCGCCCGCGTGGTAGCGCCCCGAGCCGTCGTTCCACACGGGCGGATTGGTCGAAAAGCGCGGGCGGCGGCGCGGATCGGGCGGCGTGGCCGTGGGAAATACCGCCAGAAACGACTCGCGATCGGCCTTGTCGGCCCAGGCCGTCTCCTCCATGGCGATGGTCCCGGTCCCGCCCCCGCCGTGGAGCATCATGAGCAGCGGTAGCGCGGTCTTGCCGTCCCAGCCCTTGGGCAGGTGCAGGTGATAGCTGCGCCGCGCGCCGTCGACGAGGACGGAGCGCTCGACCAGCTCGCGCGCCTGGACGGTCCGCTCGGCCGGCTCGCGTCGCGGCCCGCGCTGCGTGCAGTCGCAGGCCATGGACAGGAGGGCCAAAATCGCCGCCAAGCCGAGCACGCCTATGTCACGCACGTCGCTGCTCCGTTTTGCTGAGCCTTGGATAATAGCGACTTTCCGTGGCGCGCGCCTTGACAGAACCGCGCGGGATGGATCCAATAGCTAGTAGGGCCTCGAACCGGCTGGTTCGAAAGGCGCTGCGCTTTGTCTCCAAACCCGAGCGGGCCCGCAGCCGCAAGGAGAAGTCATGTTTCCGTCATTTCGCAGATCCATCGTTCCGCTGAGCAGCCTCGGCATCCTGGTTTTCGCCGCCTGCACCGTCGCGGACGATGCCAACGTGGGGACGGGGGACACCACCGCGGGGACAGGAGGGGCAGGAGGTGAGGGGGCTTCCACCTCGACGGGCACGCCGAGCGGCACGGCCGCGGGCACGAGCTCAGGCACCAGCAGCGGCGGCGGCGGCGCGGGCACGGGCGGAAGCCCGCCCGAGTGCACCACCGAGGACGACTGCGACCCGGGCTTCATCTGCGAGGGCAACGAGTGCGTGCCCGGTTGCACCGATACCCATCCCTGCGGCGGCTCGCTTGCCTGCTGCTCGGGAGAGTGCGTCGACCTGCTGACCGACCTCGAGCACTGCGGCAACTGCGATGACGAATGCCCCCTCGCGCCGAACATGCCGCTCAACTGCGTCGACGGCGACTGCGAATACGGCGACTGCTTCGGCGGCTACTACGACTGCGACGGCGTGCTCGGCTGCGAGAGCGATGCCGAGTGCATCTGCACGCCAGGCGAGGTGCAATCCTGCTACCCCTGGCCCGATCCCAATACCGAGGGCGTGGGCGAGTGCCACGCGGGCACGCAGACCTGTAACCCCAACGGCCTCGGCTGGAGCGCCTGCGCGGGCTACGTCATCCCGACCGACGAGATCTGCAACAACGGGCTCGACGAGGACTGTAACGGCATCGAGGACGACGGGACCGACTTCGACGGCGACGAATGGAGCACCTGTGACGGCGACTGCTGCGACGAGGCCGGCCCGGACTGCGCCGATCCCGAGCTGGTAAACCCGGGCGCCTTCGAATACGTGGGCAACGGCGTCGATGACGACTGCGACCCGACCACGCTCGATACCGTGGAGGCGCCGCTGTGCAGCTTCGCCTCCGATTTTTCGAACGTGACAGCGGACCAGATCGCCGAGGCCATCGATCTTTGCCAGACCACCACGGAGAGCCCGCCCTTGCCCGAGAAGAAGTGGGGCGTCATCAGCAGCGAGTTCTTGCTGGCGAACGGCAGCACGCCGAGTTCGAGCCAGCTGTCCAACATGCGGAACT
>CAYTYV010000122.1:0-14648 GCA_964441055.1 uncultured Polyangiaceae bacterium
AGGTATTCGCCCCCCGATGACGCTCTTGAATTCTCTCAGGTTTGGCAAAAATCGGCGTCTTGCGGTGCTATCCTCAGCGGTGAATGGAGGTCGGATGTCTCGGGTCGGCTGGCTGTGGTTGTTGCTCGCGCTGCCCCTGGTGGGCGCAGCCTGCACCGTGTGGCAGGGCGAGGACGATACCGAAGGTGACGACGACGACAGCGCCGCCGGGGACGTCGAGGACTGCGCCGCCGGGGAGGACGTCGACGGCGCGGACGACGACGATGTGTCGGACGACGACGACGTGTCCGACGACGACGACGACGACGTGTCCGACGACGACGACGTATCCGATGACGATGACGACGACGTGTCTGACGACGACGACGACACCGGCGCTGGCGTGGACGGGGACGGGGACGGATTCACCCCTGCCGACGGCGACTGCAACGACAGCAACGCCGACATCTACCCCGGCGCCCCCGAGCTGTGCGACGGCCTGGACAACGACTGCAACGCGGTCGTCCCGTCGGAGGAGCAGGACGGCGACCTCGACGGGTACTCCCCCTGCGCCGGGGACTGCGACGACACCGACGTCCACGTGAACCCGACCGCGAGCGAGATCCCCAACGACGGCGTCGACAACGACTGTGACGGCACCACCGATCCCGAGTGGATCCCCATCTCGGCGTCCGCCGATCCCGCCGGTGACCACAACGGCTACCTCGTGGACCTGTCCATGCACGAGTACAGCCAGCAGGGGTCCCAGCTGCGCTTCCGCACCACGTCCCACCAGGTCTTCTCGGACATGGACGTGATGATCGACATGTACGTGGACAACGGCACGGACACGTACACGTTGACCTACGACAACGACAACCCCGACCCCGACGCCCTGCAGCTGTGGTCCAACTCCAACAACTGGGCCGCCCCCCTGACCAGCCCCGGCTCGCTGGCCGTCGACTACGACGCCGCCGACACCATCATCCTGGGCGTGGACATGGGCGAGATCGGCCTCGGCGGCGCCGACGAGATGGACGTGTGGGTGGGCGTGGACCTGGGCATCGGCGGCAGCTACTCGGACCAGTTCCCCGATATCAACGCGGTCACGGTCCCCCTGGGATCCGCGGCCTCCCTGATCGTGGACTCCCTGGTGTTCGACGAGGTCACCGGCAACGGCGACGCCTACATCGAGGTGGGCGAGCTGTGGCACGTCGAGGTGTCCCTCGAGAACGTGGGCGACCTGCCCGCCAGCGGCGTCACCGGCACCCTGAACTCCACCTCGGACGTCAGCGTGATCATCGCCGACACCGCCTGGAACATCATCGTGCCCGGCGGGACCGCGACCTCGATACCCCCGTTGCGGGTCGGCATCGAGCCCACCGCCTCGGGGGTGGAGACGCTGACGCTGGACATCAGCAACACCACCGAGCTCGCCTACCACTTCGACAATCGCAACGACACGCCCATCGATGCGGCCACGCAGAGCCTCAACCCGACCCAGTACGTCGATGACCGCTACGGCGAGTGGCTGAACCGTCTCTACCTCCGCGCCTTTTACTGGCGCTTTTCGCTGGGCATTCGGCTCGACAGCGCGGTGTACATGGGCACCATGTCGCGCCAGGACGCCCAAGACCTCATCGTCGACAAGCTGGGCGCGCCCGATCTGGCTCTGGAAAACCGCTTCGGTCGCGAGCTGCACTCGCGCTATGCGCCAGTCGTCTACCCGGCCAAGCTGTGGCTCGGCTATTCCCAGCCCGGCCTGGAGGCCACGGTGGGGGACTTCTACGCTCAGCTCGGCCGGGGGCTGGTCTTCAGCGTGCGCAAGATGGACGAGCTTGCCGTGGACACCACCGTGCGCGGCGGGCGGCTGTCGGCCGACCACAGCTTCGGCGACGTCAAGGTGGCGGGCACGGTGTTCGGCGGGCAGATGAACCCCATCCGCATCGACCTGCCCACGGGCCGCATTCTGACGGGCAGCGGCTCGCCCATGTTCTTCCTGTTCCCCGAGGCGCGCGACTACGAGTACTACGCCGATCCAAGTGACCCGCAGCCCACGATCGACCGCGCCACCCCCGGCTACCTCGAGGACAACGTCATCGGCGCGCACCTCGAGGCGGGCACCAGCGACTTCGTGGTGGGGCTGAACGGCGCCATGCTGTTTCGCCAATCCAACTCGGCCGAGCAGCTTCGCTGCCTGCAGATCGAGGGGCGCCCAGCCGACCAGTGCGCGAGCGAGTACCCGAGCTTTTCGAGCCCCGAGGCCTCGCGGGCGCACGATCATATTCGCAACATCTCGGGCTCGCTGCGCATTCCCCCCATCGCCGATAGCCTCGATGCCTACGTCGAGGTGGCCGGGCAGCAGATGGTGGACGGCCGCGTCTTCGGGCTCGATGCCGAGGGCGAGCCGGCCGAGCGCGAGCCCGATCGGTCGGGCTACGCCGTCTACGCCAACGTCAACGTGAACAGCGGCCCCTTCACGCTCACCTTCGAGGGCAAGCACTACGAGAGCTTCTTCGCGCTCGGGGCGAACATCAACACCACCACGCCCGGCTTCAGCGCGCCCGAGATGGGCGTGGTCACCTACAGCCAGCCGCCCACGGCCGAGAGCATCTACACCGAGCCCATCGGCTCGCCCGACGTCTGCAACACGGGGGCGCGCAGCCGCATCGACGTGCGGGCGAGCGAGCACGCGCTGCTCTACGGCTGGGTGGGCCGCTATTTGAGCTACTCCGAGATCGATCCGACCAACCACGAGTGCCTCCGCGAGCCGCATCTTCGCACCGCGACCTGGGATGCCGCGGTCGGCACCGAGCTCGACGCCGACGAGGGCAGCTCGCATGCCTGGGCCTGGGTGGGCGCCCGCTTCGCCGACCGGTCCGTGCCCACGGTGGCCAATGCCGCGCTGCCGCTGCCGACCGCCGTCTTCTATCGCGAGGCCTATCTACGCTACGACCTGAACCTGCACCTGACCGGTCCCTTTTCGCTGAGCTCGCTCGGCTTCCACCGACGGCGCTACGAGCCCGTGGCCCACGTCTCGCCCTGGCACGAGGGCGAGAACACGCTGTCGCTGCACTGGAACCCGCACTGGGCGGCGAGCTTCGGCTACGAGTACCAGACGCTGGAGGGCTTCCCCACCCACTACGTAAACGGCGGCCTTCAGTATCGCTCCAAGTCGAACGAGACGGTGCTGGACCAGATCACCGACTCGGTGCGCCTCTACGTGGGCCAGCGGCGGGCGGCCGTGCGCTGCGTGGGCGGCACCTGCCGACTCTACCCGGCCTTCGAAGGCGCTCAGCTCGAGCTGGTGTCGCGGTTTTGATCACGCGCGGACGACGCGCAAGCCCAGCAGCCGCTCGAAGGGGTCGAAGTCCCGGTCGGCATGCAGCAGCTCCAGCTTCGAGCGACCGGCCGCGATCCCTCCTGGCACCGTGGCGGCCATCGTGGAAGCATGAAGGCCATGCTCCGTGCGCCCCTGCCGCTCGTTCTGGCCCTGCTGCTGGCCCATCCCGTGGCGGCCTGGGCCCAGCCGAGTGAGCCTGACCCCCCGTCGGCCCGGGAGCCGTCGCCTGCGGAGCCGCCTGCCGCGGACTCGCCTCCCGCCGCCGCCGAGCCGCGCTCTCCGCGAGCTGCCGTTGCGCTCGACCGCGCGGTGGTTCGTTGGCACTCCCGCGAGACGGGCGGCGTGGGCAGACCGCAGTTCATCCTGGCGCGCGAGCTCGCCTTCGAGGCCCGGCTTGAGGCGCTCTACGAGGGCGTGGGCCCCGAGGTGAGCTACCGGGACAAGCACGTGCGCGCGGCGCTGCGAAGAGTCGTCACCGAGACGATGCTGGCGCACCTGCCCGTCGACCCCGCTCCCACGCCCGCCCAGGTTGCCCGGTACGCTGGCGATGCGCGCCAGATCGTCTTGCAGCGGGCGGGCGGCGCTGAGGCCGTGGGGCGGGCCGCGGCGGCCGAGGGCATCGACTCGGACTACCTGGATGCCATCTTGCGACGGCAGGCGCGGGCGAGCTGGTATCTGGACCGCATGGTCGCGCCCATGTTGGAGCCCGCCGATAGGGAGCTTCGCGAGGTGCACCGCCGCGGCGATACCCCGTTCACCGACCAGCCCTTCGACGAGGTCCGCGAGCAGCTCAAGCGCTGGTGGGTGGCCACCCGACTCGGCGCGGCGCTGGATCGCTACTTCCGCAACGCCCGCTCGCGCGTCACCGTGCGGGTCATCGGCTAGCGGCTAGCTAACGGCCGATTCGCGGGAGACCGCCTTGCGGCCCGAGGGCGGGTCGGTGCGCGGCTCGGCCGGCTGCTCAGCCTTGGCCGGCTCTGCCGCTGTGGAGCCCTCGGGCGCCTCGGCCGATGCGCTGCTCCGCGGCGCGCTGCGCGGTCCGCCACGTGAGGACGGAGCAGCCTTGGCTCGGCCGCCGCGTCGGCTTCGCAGAAACTCGCCGAGCGCGGCCAGGGTCTCCAGATCGCGCGCGCCGAGAGCCTCGATGATATCGTGCAGCTGTCGGCGCAAGGCCTCGGAGCCTCGCACCACGGCAGCCTCGCGCTCTTGGGAGGGCGCGGGGGGCTGGTCTTCGACGATCAGGTCCGGCACCCACATCGGTCGCTTGACCGGGTTGAGGGCGTGCGCGTTGAGCCAGGCCTCCATGAAGATGCGCAACCGCTCGCTGCGGAAGGCGAACCACCGCTCCCGCTCGGGCCCGTAGCTCATCAGCACGTCCTTGAAGCGCCGAAAAGCACCCTTGCCGTCAATGGCCCGCGTCAGCCGCGACTGCAGCGTGGGGTCCTCGACCATCGGGATGTAGCGCTCCATCCAGCGGTACTGCTCGCGGGAGCTGACCGGCTCGATGCGCAGGTAGTTGGGGTCGGCGGCGATGCGCGCGTGCATCTGCGGATCGGCGATGCCGTCGACGATGCGCAGCACGTCTCCCGTGGGCACGTGCAGGTAGGAGTGGACCTCGGGGGCGTTGTTCTCGAAGGCATCCTCGAGCGCGTCCCAGTCGATGGGCACGTCTCGCCAGGCTGGCCCTTGGGACGAGGTGGCGCCTTGGGCTCCGCCAGGCGCGGAGACAGAAGCTCCCGAAGACGAAGGACGATCGTTGCTGGCCATGGCTTCCTCTCGTTGCTGGCAGGTCCGGCCTCCGGCCGAGGCCGCAAGGGGGCTGTCCGGCTCTGCGCCAAGCTCTACGGTGGGCTGCTTTGGAAAGTTGGGCTGTTATTGTAGCGTAACAAATGTCGTCGGCCGGGGCTTCCACAAAGCCCCGCTGCGGACCCGCCGAAGCAGGATTTCGCTCGCCAGGGGTCCTAGCCCTCGGCGGACCTGGCCCGCGCGACGGCCGCTCGCCAGGCCTCGCGCGCCTGCTGCCGCACCTGGGGGTCGCCAGCTGGATCGAAGCTTTGCTCTAGCGGTGCCATCTTCGCCACGGCCGACAGATCTGGCTGCAGCCCCACGCCCACCGCCGCCAGCATGGCCGCGCCTCGGGCGGTGGTCTCGAGGTCCTTGGGCCGCTCGATGCTCAAGCCGGCCAGCCTGGCCTGCTCGGCCATCAACAGGTCGTTGGCCGCCGCGCCGCCGTCGACGCGCATGCGGCTGAGCGGCGTGCCCAGGTCCTCGGCCATGGCATCGAGCAGATCGGCCACCTCGTGGGCGATCGCCTCCAGCGTGGCGCGCGCCAGGTGGGCCTTGGTGGTGCCGCGCGTCAGGCCGCAGATGAGGCCGCGAGCCTCGGCATCCCAGTAGGGCGCACCCAGGCCGGCCAGCGCGGGCACGAAGCTCACCCCTGCGCTGGTCGGCACCTGGCGGGCCAAGGGCTCGATGTCTGCGGCGGAGTCGATCAGGCCCAGGCCATCGCGCAGCCACTGCACGGCCGCGCCCGCGATGAAGGCGCTTCCTTCCAGCGCGTAGCTCACCTGCTCGCCGATCTGCCAGCCCACCGTCGTCAGCAGCCCGAAGCGGCTCGGCAGGGGCTCGGGGCCGATGTTGGTCAACACGAAGGCCCCGGTGCCATAGGTGCACTTGGCATCGCCCACGCCAAAGCAGGCCTGACCGAAGAGCGCGGCCTGCTGGTCGCCCGCGATGCCCGCCACGGGCGTACCGTCGGGCAAGCCCGGGAAGCCGACCGTGGTCGCGATGGGCCCGGCCGAGGGCACGATGGTCGGCAGGATGGCCTTGGGCACCCGGAACAGGGCGATCATCTCGTCGTCCCAGGCGAGGCTCCCGAGATGCATCAGCAAGGTCCGCGAGGCGTTGGTGACGTCGGTGGCGTGCACCTTGCCGCCGGAAAGGCGGTGCACGAGAAAGGCGTCGATGTTGCCGAAGCCGAGCTCGCCTCGCTCGGCCCGGGCGCGGGCTCGGGGCACCTCGTCGAGCAGCCAGGCGATCTTGGTGGCGCTGAAGTAGGGGTCGATGACCAGGCCCGTGTGTTGTCGGACGGCGGGCTCGTGGCCGTCGGCGCGCAAGGCCGCGCAGCGATCGCTGGTGCGGCGGTCCTGCCAGACGATGGCGCGGTGGATGGGGCGCCCGCTCGCGCGCTCCCACAGCACCACGGTCTCGCGCTGGTTGGTCAGGCCGATGGCCGCGATGCTCTCGCCACGGGCGCCCGCGGCCCGAAGCGCGCCAGCGACGGCATCGAGCACGCTCTGCCAGATGGCCTCTGGGTCGTGCTCGACCCATCCCGGCTCGGGGAAGTGCTGCTCGAACTCGACGGTGTGGCGCCCCAGGGTCGTGCCGACGCGGTCCATCACGAGCGCGGTCGATCCCGTGGTTCCCTGATCGATGGCGAGTAGGTGCTCGGCGGCCATGCGCTCTAGCTACCGCAGCGGGCTGCGCACGGGAAGCTCGGACGGCGTCAATTGCCGAGCCCGAAGCCGTCTTCATCCCGGGGGCGGTTTGTCCGATTGTGGAGGGGCGCCTACCTCGCTAAGCTGGAGGAAGTATCATGGCGCGGCTAGTCATCACGACACCCGATGGGCAGCAGGTGGTCGAGCTGCGCGCCACCAACTCCTTGGGCCGACATCCCTCCAACTCGGTCCAGGTGCTCGACAAGATCGTGTCGAAGGAGCACTGCATCATCGAGCAGCAGGGGGAGGGCTTCATCTTGCGCGATCTGGGTAGCCTAAACGGCACCTTCATCAACCGCGATCGCGTGCAGGGTCAAGCGCCGCTCAAGGACGGCGACGAGATCTCGATGGGCTCTACGCGCGCCCGCTTCGAAGCGGCGGCGGCGCCAGGGGCGCCAGCGGGGGCCTTGGGACAGGCTGCGGCCGGAGGCTGGGCCGCGCCGAACGTGCAGCCGGCTGGCGCTGCACCGTGGTCGGGCCAGGGCGGCATCACTGCGGCGGGTGAGGGCGGCTATGCACAACCGCCAGTGGGCTCCCCGCGGCCGCCGCCACCCACTGCGGCGGCCCCCGCTCCGGCCGTTGGCCCGCAGCCGCCCCTGTCGGGGCCGTCGCCAAGCCCGGTTCCACCCGGACCGCCGCCTCCCCGTTCGGTCCATCCCACGGGGGCCATCGCGCACCCGAGCGCCATCCCGTCGGGACGCATGCCGCCACCGCCGCGTGCGGCTGCCCGCGCCTTCCACACCGCCTACTTGCCGCAGGTCGCGCGCCCGACGACCGTAGACGACTCCGATGCGGCGTGTCAGATCGGCGCCGAGATCTCCGTCGAGCACCACGAGTTCGTGCCCTTCGAGCGCATCGCCTCCGAGGCCGATCTGTTGCGGCGCGACTACGAGCGGCTGCGCCTTTCCTACGAGCTGTCGCGCGACATCGCCACCGAGCGCGACACGCCCCGGCTGCTGGAGAAGATCCTGCAGAGCATCTTCCGGTTCATTCCCGCCCAGCGCGGAGTCATCTTCCTGCGGGACGAAACCGGCCAGATGTCGCCCTTTGCCAGCCATCGCAACGACGGCAGCTCCGACCCCATCTCGGTGTCCACCACCATCATGCGCAAGGTGGTCGACGACCGAAAGGCCGTGCTCACCCACGACGCCGCCATGGACTTCGCCGCGTCCAAGGGCAAGAGCATGATCCTCAATCAGATCCAGTCGGCCATCGTGGCGCCCATGCTTTACGAGGACGAGATCCTCGGCGTCTTGTGGCTGGACTCCAAGTCGCTGGCGCAGTTCCAGCCCAAGGACCTGCAGCTCGTCACGGCCGTGGCCAACCAGGCCGCCATGTTCATCGAGATCAACCTGCTCGGCAAACAGCGCGAGCGGCTGAGCCGCTTTCTCTCGCCCAACGTGCGCGAGCAGGTCATCGGCGGCGAGGTGGACGTCAAGCCGGGCGGCACGCGCACCGAGTGCACGATCTACAACAGCGACATCCGTGGCTTCACGGCGCTGAGCGAGCGCACCTCGCCCGAGGAGATCGTTGAGATGCTCAACGTCTACTTCGAGGAGATGGTGGAGGTCATCTTCAAGTACGAGGGCACGCTGGACAAATTCATGGGCGACGGGATCATGGCCTTCTGGGGCGCGCCCGCAGCGCATTCCGACGACGCCGAGCGGGCGGTGCTGTGCGCGCGCGAGCAGACCGAGTTGCTCAAGGAGTTCAACCGCAACCGCGTGTCCAAGGACCGCCCGCCGCTCGGGGTGGGGGTGGGCATCGACACGGGCCCGGTCGTGGCCGCCTTTGCCGGAACCGAGCAGACGCTGGGCTATACCGTCATCGGCGACGCGGCCAACACCTCGGCGCGGCTGTGCGCTCGGGCGCTGGCCGAGCAGGTCATCGTCTCGGAGACGACCCACGCCCAGCTCGGTCCGCGCTTCGAATGCGAGGAGCTTCCGGCGGCCAAGATCAAGGGCAAGGACAAGCCCATGCGCCTTTGGAACGTCGTGCGCACGCATCCGCTGGTCCAGGTCCCCGAGGCGGTGGAGGGCTAGGCGCCCGCGAGCGGATCCGTTTCGGCCTCGCTCGTGCTATGAGGCCGCCGTGGTTTCTTCGGTCGTGCTGCCTTTCGAGCGGCGCATCGCGGGGCTGCTCACCCGCGTCAACGAGCTGCGCGTGCTGGCGCGGTCCAGCGGGCGCTTTGCGCGCGAGCTCGGCCAGCTCGAGCAGGAGACGGCGCGGGTGGTCGACGAGCTGTACGCGCAGCTTCGTCCCATGGAGCGCGTGCAGCTCTCGCGCCACGCCTCAAGGCCCTACACCCTGGACTACGTCGAGCGGCTGTTCACCGACTGGGTGGAGCTCAAGGGCGACCGCCGCTTCGCCGAAGACGAGGCCATCGTGGGCGGCCTCGCGAGCTACCACGGCCGCTCCGTGGTGGTGGTCGGCCACCAGAAAGGCCGCTCCACCAAGGAAAACCTGCGCCGCAACTTCGGCATGCCCCACCCCGAGGGCTACCGCAAAGCCATGCGGCTGTTCGAGCTGGGCGAGCGCTTCGGGCTGCCCATCCTGACCTTCATCGACACCCCGGGCGCCTTTCCGGGCATCGGCGCCGAGGAGCGCGGTCAGGCCGAGGCCATCGCCGAGTCGATCGCCTGCATGTCCCGGCTGCGGGTGCCCGTCATCGCCAACATCATCGGCGAGGGCGGCTCGGGGGGAGCCCTGGCGCTGGGGGTGGCCAACAAGGTGCTGGTGCTGGAGTTCGGCTGCTACTCGGTCATCTCGCCCGAGGGCTGCGCGGCCATCCTCTGGAAGGACGGCGGGCGCGCCGAGGAGGCCGCCACCCAGCTCAAGATCACCGCGGCCGATCTGTTGGGGCTGGGGGTGGTCGACGAGGTGGTGGCCGAGCCCGCGGGCGGGGCGCACCACGACCACGACGCCGCTGCCAAGCGCTTGGACGAGGCGATCGGGCGAGCCCTCGGTGAGCTAGATGGGCTCGGTCCCGACGAGCTCGCAGAGCATCGCTACCAGCGGTTTCGGCGCATGGGGCGAGTTGACCCTTGACCCCGCCGCAGACGGACCCCCTATGCTTGCGCGGGCCTAGCGCGGCCCCCCACGGCAGCTAAGGAGCAGCAACATGGCCACGAAGATCGGTATCAATGGGTTTGGTCGAATCGGACGCGCGGTCGTCCGGATTCTCAAGCAGCAGAACATCAAGGACATCGACGTTGTCGCGGTCAACGATCTCACCGATCCGAAGATGTTGGCCCACCTGTTCAAGTACGACTCGGTGCATCGCACTTTCGCGGGCAGCGTGGAGATCGACGACCGTCAGCTGCTGGTCGCGGGCGACCCGATCCGAGTGATGGCCGAGCGCGATCCGGCCAAGCTGCCGTGGAAAGAGCTCGGCGTCGACATCGTGCTGGAGTGCACGGGGCTGTTCCGCAAGCGGGAGCAGGCCTCGCTGCACCTCGAGGGCGGCGCCCGCAAGGTCATTATCAGCGCTCCGGCCAAGGGCGATGACCTGACCGTGGTGGTCGGGGTCAACGACGATCGGTACGACCCGAGCCGCCACCACATCCTGTCCTGCGGCTCGTGCACCACCAACTGCCTGGCGCCTCCGGCCAAGGTGCTGCTGCAGAGCTTCGGCATCAAGCGCGGCATCATGACGACCATCCACTCCTACACCAACGATCAGGCCCTGCTCGACGTGCCGCACAGAAAGGGCGATCTGCGCCGCGCGCGGGCCGCGGCGATGAGCATGGTGCCGACCACCACTGGGGCAGCCCGGGCGATCTCGCTGGTGATCCCGGAGCTCACGGGCAAGCTCGACGGCATGGCGGTGCGCGTGCCGACCTGCGACGTGTCGGTGGTGGATCTGGCGGTGGAGCTGGAAAAGAACGCCACGGCCGAGGAGATCAACGCCGCCATCAAGCAGGCCGCCGACTCGGGGCCCCTGGCCAAGGTGATGGACTACACCGACGTCCCGCTGGTCTCCAGCGACTTCATCGGCTGCGCGGCCTCGAGCACGGTGGACGGCGCCCTGACCAAGGTCATGGGCGGCAACCTGGCCAAGGTCTTTGCCTGGTACGACAACGAGTGGGGTTTTTCCTGCCGCATGGTCGATCTCATGCGGATCGCAGCCAAGGGCCTGAGCTAGGGAGAGTGCCGTCATGAGCAGCTCGGCAAACGGGGCCCTCGAGGGCATCCGAACCGTGGATGATCTCGATTGCGGTCCCGACGACGAGGGCGGCTGGCTCGCGGGCAAGCGGGTGTTCATCCGCGTCGACTTCAACGTGCCGCTGGACAAGCAGACGGGCGCGGTGCGCGACGACACCCGCATCCGCCGCGCGCTGCCCACCATCGAGCGGGCCGTCAAGGCTGGGGCCAAGGTCATCCTGGCCTCGCACCTGGGCAGGCCCAAGGGAAAGCGCGTCGAGTCGATGTCGCTGGAGCCGGCTGGCGCCAAGCTCGCCGAGCTGACGGGCTGGGAGGTGTTGCTGCCCGAGGATTGCATCGGCGACGCGCCCAAAAAGGTCGTCCAAGAGCTGCGCGTTCCCTCGCTGGGTAGCCCGGCGCGCGGCGCTCCGCAGGTGTGCCTGCTCGAGAATCTGCGCTTCCACGCCGAGGAGACGGCGAACGACGAGGCCTTTGCCCGCGCCCTAGCCGAGCTGTGCGATGTCTACGTCAACGACGCCTTTGGCACCGCCCACCGTGCCCACGCCTCGGTGCACGCCTTGCCAGCGCTGATCCGCGACCGCGCCGCGGGCGGGCTCATGTTCAGGGAGATCGAGGCGATGGGTCGGCTGCTCGACCGACCGGAGAGGCCCTACGTGGCAGTGCTGGGCGGCGCCAAGGTCTCGGGCAAGATCGAGGTGTGCGAGGCGCTGCTGGGCGTGGTCGATGCCCTATGCATCGGTGGGGCCATGGCCAACACCTTGCTCGCCGCCCAGGGCAAGGCCATGGGCCGAAGCCTGCTCGAAGAGGACCGGCTGCCGCTCGCTCGCACGCTGCTCAAAAAGGCCGAGGACGCGGGAGTGGCTCTGCTGCTGCCCTCCGATGTGGTCGTGGCCGAGGGACCCGAGGCCGCTGGCGGACATGCGGTCAGCGCCGATGCCGTGCCCGCCGAGGCCATGGCGCTGGACATCGGCCCGCAAACTCTGGAGAGCTTCGGCAAACGACTGCGGCGCGCCAAGACCATCTTCTGGAACGGGCCCATGGGGCTGTTCGAGTCGGCGCCCTTTGCCCGCGGCACGCTCGAGCTCGCCAACATCATCAGCCGGGCCGACGGCTTCTCGGTGGTGGGCGGAGGCGACAGCGCGGCGGCGGTCAAGCAGGCTGGCGAGGACGTGGCCGAGCGCTTCGACCACATCTCGACTGGCGGCGGCGCCTCGCTGGAGCTCGTGCAGGGCAAGAAGCTTCCCGGAATCGAGGCGCTGCGCGAAAGGAGACTATGATGGACGCCGCACGCCGACCGCTGGTGGTGGGCAACTGGAAGATGCACGGCGGAGGGCCGGACGGGTGCACGTTGGCTCGCGCGGTCGCGAAGCAGGTCGCCAAGCTCGGCAAGGCGCGGCAGGGCCTGGTGGGCGTGGTCGTCGCGCCGCCCTTTACGGCGCTGGCCGCGGTTCGTCAGGAGCTGGTCGACGCCAAGAGCGAGCTCGGCGTGGCCGGGCAGAACATGCACGCCGAGCCGAAGGGGGCCTTCACGGGCGAGGTGAGCGCCGCCATGCTGCTCGATACCGGGGCCGAGTGGGTGATCCTCGGTCACAGCGAGCGTCGCCAGCTCTTTGGCGAGACCGACGCGCTGGTGGCGAGCAAGGTGGCTGCGGCGTTACGCGCCGAGCTGCGTCCCATCGCCTGCGTGGGCGAGACCCTGGAGGAGCGCGAAGCCGGCCAGACTTTGGACGTGGTCCGTCGTCAGGTCGCGGCGGTGGAGGAGCTGCTCGGCGAGCGACCGGGCTTTGGCGCCGTGGCCTATGAGCCCGTGTGGGCCATCGGCACGGGCAAGGTGGCCGAGCCTGGCGATGCCCAACAGGTGCACGCGGCGATCCGCGGCTGGCTGGGCGAGCGCTCGGCCGAGCTCGGTCGGGCGACCCCGATACTGTACGGCGGCAGCGTCAAGCCCGACAACGCCGAGGGGCTGTTCGCCGAGGCGGATATCGATGGAGCACTGGTGGGCGGCGCCTCGCTCAAGGCGGACGGCTTCGGCAAAATCATCGCAAAAGCGGCGGCGCAGGCGGAGAATCTCCAGCCAGCGTAGGCACGAGGCCGCCGAATCTGCTAGCGTGTTCGCCCTCGCTTAGAGGGGCAGCCATCGCCCCAAGCTCTCACGGACCCCCAACACCCCGATCCCATGCTTCAGTCGATCATCAACGTCATCCACGTCATCGTGTGCCTTTTCCTGGTGATGGTGGTGCTGCTGCAGCAGTCCAAGGGCGGGGGGCTGGCCGGCTCGCTCGGCGGCGGCGCGGCCCAGGTCTTTGGCGGCCGCGGCGCTGGCAACTTCATGACGCGGCTGACCAGCGTGATGGCGGCCGTGTTCATGCTGACCAGCATGTCGCTCGCCTACCTGTCGTCCGCGGGTGACCGCGAGATGAAGGCCTTCGATATGCTGGAAGAGGAGCGATAGCCTCAGCAGGCCGCGAAATACCCTCTCCGCCGCTCACCAGCTCACGGTGATGGTGGACGAGAAGGTCTGAGGGTCTTCGGCGCGCGTGGGGGCGGGCGGCAGCCCGTCGGCGACCTCCAGCATCGACAGGGCTTCGAGCACGCAGCGTCGGGTCTTGGGGTCGACCTCGCTGCCTGGGGCTACCGCCATGGCCGTCTGGTCTCCCTCGGCCACGACTCGCACCCGCACTGAGCCCGACTCGGTATCGGTGCAGCGCCCCATGGGCTCGACCACGGGCTCGAAGATCACCCCGGCCATCGCGGGGCTGGTGCCCTCGACTTGATGGATGCGGATCCGCACGCTCTCGGCCAGCTCGAGCGACGGCTCTTCGCCAGGCTCGACCGACGCGGCCGTTTTGGGCTCCGCGGATTGCCGCGCCTCGGGCTGAGCCGAGGGCGGCGGTGCGAGCGGCGTCGGCCCGAGCCGTGTCGTGGTCCAGGTGCAGGCCAGCCCGAGCAGCAGCAGCACGCAAGCGCCAACCCCGGCGGCCACCGTGGCCGTCAGCCGTCCCCCATCCCGCGCCCGCCGTGGTCCCATGTCTCTTCCCCCCTGTAGACTAGCACACCAGGGGCGTCACGGGCGGGACCCGCGTAACAGCCGTGCAGGCACAACAACGCGCAGCCGCGCGTCGGGCAGACCCTCGGCGCCGCTCCGGCTCCACGCTTCGGCCGCGTTCAGGGGCGAGGCCGAATGCGTCGGTGATGTCGAGGCCCGTACGGCCTGACGGACGGGCGTTTACCGACGGAACCGCCCGCCACCGCCACCGTCGCCCGTGCGCTCGCGCGGACGCGCTTCGTTCACTCGCAAGCTGCGGCCATCGTAGTCCTGTCCATCCAAAGCCTGGATGGCGGCATCGCCCTCCTCGTCGTTGTCCATCTCGACAAAGCCAAAGCCGCGAGATCGCCCCGTATGGCGATCGACGACCACGTTGGCGCGCTGAACCTGGCCATGCTGTTCGAAAAGCGCTCGCAGTTCGTGGTCCGTGGTGTGGAAGGGCAGGTTGCCCACGTAGATGTTCTTCACTGCAAACCTTCGGCCCGCGCAAACAAGGACCTCGCACTTCACGGGCCGATGTGCGTCGCCCTACCTCTCCGGCTGATTCGGTCTTGGAGAAGCTGCCTGCGACTGTACTACGTCCCGCCGCGGCCGCAAGAGGGCCGGGTGCGCCACCAGG